>JBMOKV010000421.1:0-2703 GCA_049325495.1 Candidatus Rifleibacteriota bacterium
GGTCTATGTTATGATCATTTTTACGTCACGGGCCTATAGCTCAGTTGGTTAGAGCTTCCGGCTCATAACCGGATGGTCGCTGGTTCAAGTCCAGCTGGGCCCAACCGCGTAAAAATGAATGTCCTGCCCCTTTCGTCTAGTGGCCCAGGACACAGCCCTTTCAAGGCTGCGACAGGGGTTCGAATCCCCTAAGGGGCGTTCATTTATAAATAGTTCTGTTTGTCCTTCAGCCCCTTTCGTCTAGTGGCCCAGGACACAGCCCTTTCAAGGCTGCGACAGGGGTTCGAATCCCCTAAGGGGCGCTGAGTAAAAAGCGAGATCGTTAAGATCTCGCTTTTTATTTTTATTTTTATTTTTCTTCGAACTTTCTTGCGGGCTGCAGGTTTTATGATTATACTGAACAAATAAGTTTAAAAGGCACGGAGGGTGTACATGAAAAAAGTTTTTTATGCAGCTTTGGGCGCTTTTCTATGTTGTTCCAATGCTTATGCGTTCGACGTTTCTCCTACCCAGGTTAATACTGGTAAAAAATTGAATAAACAGGTTCAGATCAGCCCTGAACTGATGAAGAAGCTTTTTAAGAACAAGTCAATGGCCAACAATATCGACATGCTTGTAGTAACCGAAGATGGTGAAAGAGTTTCGAGCATTCGCGGCGATTTGTCTTCTCCGCTTTCCGGCGATAAAATTGAAGCTGCACTCAATTATATTCATGAAAACCGTGAAATTTTTAATTTGCCCGCCAATCGCGATGTTGAATTTCTTCGACCGGTGAAGAATGAAACCAGGGGAAACGCCAGTCATCTGGTTTTCCAAATGATCATCGACGGCGTTTGGGTTAATGAAACCAAGATTGAACTGCACCTGGATAAAGATGGCGTAGTAATTCAGGCTAATGGCTCACTTCCAACCATCAATGAAATTTCTAATCAGATAACTCTGGGCAAATATCAGGCAATCGGCAAGGCTCGAGAAGCAGTTAAGGCCGAAAAATTTCGTGCTGTTCCCCAGGCCGAACTGCAGATCGTGGCATCAGACAATGATACCGGTAAAATGGCCTATGTTACCAGATTGGCCGTCGAAAAGCCTCTCGGAGACTGGGAAGTCGTGGTAGACGCAGAAACTGGTGAAATTATCAGATCGAATAACGAAATGGCTTTTGCAACTGGGCGTGGTGCCGTGTATGTAACCAACCCCATGATCTGCGAAGTTACTGAAGAACCGCTGAACCACCTTACCACCCACACTCTTACCGGTCTTTATGCCACAATTGATAACGAAGATGGCCCAGAGTCAGTGAATGAAGAAGATGTGCATATTTACGACCCTGACCATACCCACTTTGATGAAGTGAACATGTATAATTACATAACCACAATTCATGATTTCTACAAAAACACTCTTGGGCATGACAAGCTTGACAAGCCGATGAAGGCTATCGTTCACCTGGGTGATAAATATGACAATGCTTACTTCAGCCCCTGGCAGCAGTCTTTCGCCTTTGGCGACGGCAACAAGTTCAACGACCTGGCCAAAGAAGCTTCAGTTGCATATCATGAATATTCACATGCAGTTCTGAACTCGATCACTTATCTGGCATACAGCGCCGAATCAGGAGCCATCAACGAAGGTCAGGCAGATTATTTCGCCTGCAGCGTAACCGATGATCCCAAACTTGGTGAATATGTGTGCGCCAAGATGGGCAAACCATTCCTGAGAAACGTTGAAAACGATCTGCATTATCCCGAAGATATTCACGGTGAAGTTCATGCCGATGGCAAAATCTGGGGTGCGGTTCTGTGGGATATCAGAAAAGCCCTTGGTAAGGAAGTGTCTGATCCTTTGATTTACAAGAGCCATTTTTTCCTTAACGGTAGTCGCCCGAAATTCATCGACGGCTACAATGCACTGGTCAGTGCAGACAACACCCTGTTTGAAGGTGCTCACCTGGCTCAGCTCGAAGAAATTTTCGCAAAACGCGGAATCGTAGCCCAGAGCTACAATGGCGCTGTTCTTACCGGTGATGATCTTGATCAGGCCAAAAAGTTCCTCGAAGTTCACCACGATTTTTAATTGAAATTTTAAAAAAAAGCCGCCTTAATGGCGGCTCTTTTTTTTCCCGATTTTGGGTGTCTATACAACAAAATGATGCAAATGGCTTTATGTTCTGAGGAAAATGAGCTACAATACAAGATTAATAAATGGTTTGAAGCCACAGGAGAATAATAAATGAGTTACTGCGTTTTTTGTGGAAAAGATCTGCGTCGTGGTGGTGATTTTGTCAAGAATACAGACGGGGTGCTTCTCTGCAAAACCTGTGTTTCTACGGCAAGCGAAATTTTTGTGCGCAAGGATGCCAGCATCAAGAATGCCGGTCGATCAGGGCCTGCAGAGGGCAAGGTTGATCTGCATCATATAGTTCGTGAATATTCGCCGCGAAAGATTTACAATGCTCTGTCTGACTATGTTATTGGCCAGGAAACCGCGAAAAAAGTCATCTCTCTTGCGGTTTACAATCATTACAAAATTCTTTCGCTGATCAATGACACCGATGTTGAATTTGAAAAATCAAATATTCTGCTGCTTGGCCCCACTGGCAGCGGAAAAACTCTGATAGCTCGTACCTTGTCGAAAATTTTGAAAGTACCATTTGCAATCGGCGATTGTACAAGCTTTACCGAGGCCGGTTACGTTGGTGATGAT
>JBMOKV010000421.1:2713-11422 GCA_049325495.1 Candidatus Rifleibacteriota bacterium
CGTTCTTCTTTCACTGTTGATCGATGCCAATTATGAAGCTGAAGAGGCACAGAAGGGCATTGTTTATCTGGATGAAATCGACAAGAAAACCAAAACATCGAATAACGTTTCAATTTCCCGCGACGTTTCAGGAGAAGGGGTGCAGCAGGCATTTCTCAAGCTGATCGAGGGCACCGAAGCCAATGTTCCCTTGACTGCCGGGCGCAAAAACCCGATGTCACAGCAGGTGGTAAAAATAGATACCCGCCACATTCTGTTTATCTGCGGTGGAGCTTTCGTTGGTCTCGAGAAGATCATTGAAAAACGCCTGCGCCAGGATACGGGGATTGGCTTCAACAAGGACCCGCAACCGAAAGACAAGGCAGATTCTTCATTGTTTCATCACGTTGAAGCTGAAGATCTCATGGAATTCGGTTTCATACCAGAGTTTGTCGGCAGATTGCCGGTCAAGGTTGCTTTGAATGGCCTTGGAAAAGAAGAATTCATTCGCATTCTCAAAGAACCGAAGAATGCTATCGTAAGGCAGTATGCCAAGCTTTGCGAACTCGATGGCTGCGAACTTAAATTTACTGACGACGGCATCGTCAGGGTCGTTGAAGTGGCAATGGAACGAAAAACCGGCGCCCGTGGTCTGAGAGCTGTTTTTGAAAGAATACTGCGCAACGACATGTTCATGCTGCGTGAAAACAGCAAAAAGCAGATTCTGGTAAATGCTGATTATGTTGACAGCCAGCTGCATTATCAGGAAGAAGATTTCAAACGGGAACTTGAAGAACTTGCCGCAAGAAATCTTGACGAAGAACGCCCCGATGAGCTTATAGCCTGAAACAAGAACCCAGATCGCACGTGAGTGCGATCTGGGTTCTTGTTTTAGCTCAAAATTAAACGAACATTTGTTTAACAGGCACTTCCCTGCAACCCTGGTCCGGCTTTTTTCACAGCGGGATCAACCTGTGATTCAAATTTGGCAAAGTTCTTGTTGAAGCGGTTTGCCAGATCAGCGGCGGTTTTGTTGAAAGCTTCGTGGTCTTTCCAGGTATTGATCGGGGTAAGGATTTCTTCTGGAACTCCGGGGCAGCTCGATGGAATTTCAACACCAAAAATCGGGTCTTTAACGAACTTGACCTGATCAAGGTTGCCATCAAGAGCTGCTTTCAAAAGGGCGCGCGTATATTTGATTTTCATTCTTGAACCGGTACCGTATGCTCCGCCGCTCCAGCCCGTATTAACCAGCCAGATTCTGGTGTTATGCTTTTTCATGCATTCGCCAAGCATCTTGGCGTAGGTAAATGGATGGTGAACCATGAATGGAGCGCCAAAGCAGGCTGAGAAGGTTGCAGTGGGCTCATTGATTCCAGATTCGGTTCCGGCAAGCTTGGCGGTATAGCCTGACAGGAAATGGTACATGGCCTGTTCGGGCGAAAGTCTGGCAATCGGCGGCAGAACGCCAAATGCATCTGCTGCAAGGAAGAAAATGTTCTTCGGGTGACTGCCAAGACCTTCCTGAACACAGTTGTCAATGTGGCTGGTAGGGTAGGTTGCCCGCGAATTTTCGGTGATGCTGTCGTCATCGTAGTTCGGCAACCTGTTTTCATCGACCACCACGTTCTCAAGGATCGAACCGAACCTGATAGCGTCAAAAATCTGGGGCTCTGCTTCGCGCGAAAGTTTAATACATTTTGCGTAACAGCCCCCCTCAAAGTTGAAAACTCCGTTCTCTGTCCAACCGTGTTCATCGTCGCCGATAAGACGTCGATCAGGGTCGGCGGAAAGGGTGGTTTTGCCAGTGCCGCTCAAACCGAAGAAAAGAGCTGTTTCATTATTCTGCCCAATGTTGGCAGAACAATGCATTGGGAAAACTCCCTGCTTTGGCATGAGATAATTCATAACCGAGAAAATGCTCTTTTTGATTTCCCCGCCGTAGTGAGTTCCACCGATTAGAATGATCTTTTCCTGGAAATTTACCAGAATGAAAACATCGGAATTGAGCCCCATTTCTTTCCAGTTTTTGGGGTAGAAACCACAGACATTCATCACGGTAAAACCTGGCTCATCAGCCAGAGTGTCTTTTTCAGAAGGTTTGATAAACAGGGTTGCCGAGAAAAGGGCGTGCCAGGCTTTTTCAGCGACAACTCTTACCTGCAGTCGATTTTTTTTATCGGCGCCCGCAAATCCATCAAAAACGAAAATATCCTTGTTTTTCAAATAATCTTTTGCGGCGGAAAAAACTTTGTTCCAGTTTTCCTCGGAAATTGGTTTGTTGATTTCTCCCCACCAAACATCTTCTGTTCCAGGGGTTTTTACGATAAACCTGTCGTTAGGAGAGCGGCCGAACCTGGTGCCGTTATTGCGGTCGATCAGCAGAGCGCCGTTGGCAGCCAGGCGACCTTCCTGACGAACGATTGCGGTTTCCATCAGTTCAGGGACGGGCAGATTGCGATAAACTTTTCCGGAGGTGTTGAGGTTAAGGTAGCTTAAACAGCCATGGTCAGACATAATAAATCTCCTTGCCTTGTTGAAAATGCACTTTATCTGGTGATTTTAACGCTTAAAAACAAGATGAGCAAGAAATTTAAAGGTTCTCTTGAAAAAAAAGCCGGGTAACTTCATAATGAATAAATGGAGAGGAACGAAGAAGACAATAAAGGACACCGCGAGCGTTTGCGAAAGCGTTTCGACGCTTCAGGCCTCGACAGCTTTGCTGATCATGAAATTCTTGAATTTCTTCTTTTTTTTGTAATTGCTCAGAAAGACACAAAAGTTTCTGCAAAGAAGCTGCTGACTGAATTTGGGTCACTCGAAGGGGTTTTTTCGGCGCCCGCTGACCGTTTGAAAAAAGTTGCAGGCGTCGGTGAAAGTTCGGCTCGACTGATCAGATTTTTCAGAGATGTGTCGCAAAGAATTTCAAAAAGAAAGGCTTTTGCCGACCAGCCGGTCATCTCTTCTGCTTCGTCTTTGATCGATTATCTTGGCACGGCGATGGCTAATCTTCCTGAAGAGCAGTTTAGAGTGATTTTTCTCGATAATTCAAATAGAATTTTGAAGGATGAAGTGCTTTCTGAGGGGGTTGAAGACCAGACGGCGGTTTACCCGAGAAAAGTGGTTAAACGAGCTCTGATGCTCAATGCAACCGGTATTATTGTGGTTCATAACCATCCAACCGGGCAGCTGACCCCATCCAATGCCGACCGCAATATAACCAAAGCGCTGGTAAATGCGGCCGAATCACTTGATCTGAGGTTTCTCGATCACATAATCGTAGGGCGTGAAGGGAAGGGGTATTTCAGTTTTCGGGAAAACGGCCTGATCTAGTCTTTTTCCTGGCCTTCGATGAAGCCGTGCGGGTGATTGCTTTTAGAAAGAAGATCACGGATTTTGCCGTAGAGAACTTCGAGACCGGCAAGGTTGGTTGCGCCTTGCGGAATTATCAGGTCGGCAAGGTAGCGCGAAGGTTGTACCATATTGATAGCCGCGTCTCTTACCGAACTTTCATACTGGGTGATAATGCTTTTTACCGTTCTGCCACGGTCGATATGGTCGCGCTTGATTCTTCTGATAATTGCAATATCAAGTGGCACATCAACATAGATTCTCAGGTCGAGAATCGGCATAATTTCGGCAATATTGAACAGCAGCAGTCCTTCAACGATCAGAATGGGGTGGGGCTCGATTTCAACGGTTTCAGTCAGACGATCAGAGGTTTTAAAATCATAGATCGGTCGCTGAATTGCCCGGCCATTGCGCAGCTCATTGATATGGTTGATCATCAATCCGGTTTCAAGGGCATCTGGATGGTCGTAGTTGAGTATTTTCGGTTTGTCTTTCTTGGCATAATAATACATGTCATGCTCAAGAACGGCTATTTTACCGGGGAACCTCTCGACAACAGCTCTTGAAACGCTGCTTTTACCTGATCCTGATAAGCCACATATGCCGATTATGTACATGTGAATATTTTATCACAGTCACTACCGAAAATCCACTAAAACAAAAACTGCCTGAATGGCGGGGCCAGACAGGCAGCTTATGGTTATTTATCAGGCGAGAAGCGTTTTAAGGGTTTCGGCGATTTTTTCGGCTGAAAGACCGAAAGATGCAAGCAGCTCTTCCGGGGTTCCAGATTTTGGAACGGAAGTGACTGCCACATGTTTGAATGAAGAAATGCTGCCGGCCATATGCAGGGCCACCGCAGCCCCTACTCCGCCTTCGGGAGCGTGTTCTTCAAACACTGCAACTTTTCCTGCGCTGGCTTTGATTATTTCTTTCAGTTCGCTGGTTGGGAAAGGCTTGAGGCAGTAAAGATCGACGATCTGAATCTGATCTTTGGTGTCGATTTTTTTCACCGCTTCAAGAACTTCGTGGATAATGACGCCGGAAGAAACAACGGTAAGGGCCGGGTTAGCAGCTTTTTTCAAAAGTTTAAGCCCACCAATGGGGAACTTTTCAGCTGCATCATAAAGAACTGCATTGGCTGGCCGTGAAAGTCTTACATAGCCAGGGCCCTGGTGTTTGGCAAGATTGACGATACAGTTGTATGCCGAGACACCATCAGAGGGATAAAAAACGGCACCGTTTGGCAGAGTTGAGAAGGCCGCCAGGTCTTCGAGGGCCATTTGTGAGGGGCCGTCTTCACCGATTGAGATGCCGGCGTGGGTACCAATGAATTTTACTTTGAGGCCGGAAAGGGCGGCCATGCGAATCTGGTCAAATGCGCGGGCCAGGAACGCGCCAAAAGTGGCCGCAAATGGAATCAGGCCGCGAGAAGCCAGCCCTGCTGCGACGCCTGCCATATTCTGTTCAGCGATAAAGCATTCGATAAAGCGTTCCGGGTATTTATCGCCAAATTTCTGGGCATAAGTGGAGTTCTGGGTGTCGCCATCGATTACCCAGACGCGCTCGTCGGCTTTTCCCAGTGCGACCAGAGCAGTGCCCACCGCCTGACGGGTTGCAACTTTTTCGCCCTTTTTATAGGGGGCAGGCTCAACTTCGGCATTGAAAGCGCCTTCAATGACTTTTCCCTTTATCGGTTCGGGTTTGGCAATCGCCGGTGCCGGAGGGGTTTTCATGATATTCTGTTCAACTTCGGCAACCGCTTCTTCAAGGCCCTGGCCTGGCATAATTGGTTTTCCGTGCCAGTTGTCCTGATCGGCGATTTTGCTGAGTCCGCCGCCCTTGAAGGTTCGGGCAATAAGGCAGACCGGTTTGCCATGCACGTTAAGAGCTCTTTCAAAAGCCTGTAGGACCTGTTCGATGTCGTGGCCATCTTCGATTACAATGGCTTCCCAGCCGAAAGCTTCCACCTTGCGGGCATAGGTGCGCATGTCGTGGCCGTGCATTGTTTCACGGCTCTGGCCGAGGCGGTTTACGTCGATAACCGCAATCAGGTTGTCGCGTTTGATCGAGGAGGCGAGAGCAAAAGCTTCCCATACTGATCCTTCGGCTACTTCTCCATCACCGAGAATGACGAAAGTGCGCGCGCCGTTTTTTACTACGCATTGCTGCTGCTGGGCGATACCCAGTCCGACCGAGAGGCCCTGGCCCAGAGAGCCGGTAGCAACATCAACGAAGGGCAGAATTGGCATTGGGTGCCCTTCAATTCGTGATCCCATTTTGCGCAGGGTAAAAACTTCTTCTTCTTTGAGATAGCCCGCTTCACACCAGGCGGCATAGAGAGCCGGTGCGGCATGCCCTTTCGACAATACCAGGCGGTCATTTGCATGGGAGCCGGGGTTGGCCGGGTCATAGCGCATTACTTTGAAAAACATGACGGACAAAATTTCGGCTATCGAACAGCAGGAAGTGGGATGCCCCGAGCCTGCCTGGGCGGTGGTTTTCAGAGAAAGCCACCTGATTCTGGCAGCTCGATGCTTCAATTCTTTTACTAGCGACAAATCGTAGGACATATTCCCTCCTGAATTATTGTTTAAAACTCAGTATAGCTTTAAACAAAACCAGGGGTCTAGTCAATCTAAAGTTGCAGTGATTTTAAAAATGTCTTGTTTAAGTCTGCTGGCTTGGTCTGGCCTGCATTCCCAGTTTTATTCGGTTGCGGGAGCGTTTCGAAGGTTCTCCGACAGGTGCATTGGAGCAGGTCCAGTTCTCAATGTCCTGCAAAATCGGTTTAATCGATGCTTTGCACGGAAGAAGTTCCGGTACCTTGGGTACGGCTATGTAAATCAGTAAAAGTGATGACCAGACAAGAAAATCTGAAGAAGCCTGCTCCGGGTTCAAATTGATCGTGAAAAACAGTCCAAGAAAGTAAGTTGCCCAGATGAAGGGCAGAACATTTCTCATAATTATGGCCAGAAACCCGGGAAGATAATATTTTTTCGATGGTTCGTTTTCAGGAATAATGGATGCAAGAATAAGATCGATGGTTCTAAGTGGGTAAGTAAGATAAAGCCTTGGCCAGAAGGTCATGGAACCAGGGGAAATGCCTGCGCTGATTATTGCTTGAGCCATTCCAGATGGAAGCAGAGCCGCTTTTCCCCTTTTCCGGCTCCAGTAGATGGTTATCAGGCTGGCGAGCATTTGAGCTGCCGAAACGGAGAAAAATGCAACGGCGAAACCGCTGATCAGATAAATTATTGAGAAAATGATAACCGATGGGCAACCGGCGAGAAGAAGAATCATAATAAACAGAAAAATGGGCAAAATAATAAATGGATTGATGAATTCGCTGTATACAGAAAGTTTGATTTGAATTTCAAGAAGGTTTATTCGGGAAATTGGCCCCGAATCTGGCGTTTGTACGAAGAGGTATCCCGCGACCAGCGCGACCGTCGCCAGAAAAAAGAACAGCCACCGTAGCTTAATCTGCGTTTTGAAATTCCACATAAAGCAGAAATGTATAAAAAAAGAGGGGATAATCAAGAAATTTGTGTACTGAAAAAAGCAAAAATTTGCCTGTTGTTAATCTAAATTATTTATGCTACTGTGTTATTGGACATATAATTCCTGAGGAACCCAGAAATATTCAGGAAGAATTATGAGTCTCCAGGGAGCTTAAATACCAGTTATGTCAGAAGAATTCTCTCTAACGCATCAGGTCGATGGTTCAGTACTGATTATAAGAACCAACGGATACTTGAATGATCTCGGTGCCGAACAGGTTGATGAAATCTGCTCAGGCCATCTGGAAAAGGGAATTAACAAGATAGTAATCAATCTTGAACAGTCTCCTTTGATCAACAGTATCGGGATTTCAATTCTAATTGGGGTTATCGAGGCCATTGAAGAATCAGAGGGCGCTTTGGCGTTCACCAATCTTACTCCGACCAACCGCAAGACTTTTGAAATGATGGGGCTTTTACAGTTTGCTGAGCCTTTTGATACTGAACAGGAAGCAGTCAACAAATTTAAGGGTTAACCGCTTTTATGTCCGAACAATTAACTGCTCTTGAACAGAAAATGCAGCAGCAGGTGCTGCGCTATGAGTATGTACTAGAGGCGTTAAGTGATATAGGCGATGAATTGTGCCGGGTAAGCAGTTTTGATGCTCAGCTGAAATCGCTTCTTCACCTCCTCCTGGGAACATTAGGCGTTCGTAAGGGAGGAATTTTTCTTTTTGATAAGTTTAAAAACCAGGTTTCATTGCGCTGCTCCTGGAAGCTGGTGCAAAAATCGGGTGAATACGAAGTCGGGACTGAAGAAATTCAGGCTCTTGAGCTTAATTCCGATGATATTACCTACAGAGTCAAGGAATTTAAATTCTTAAGACCTATTTTGGATCTGTTTGACGAAGATAATCTTGATTGCATAAGCGTGTTGAAGGTAAGAGAGAAGCTTATCGGTTTTCTGGTCATAGGGCACAAGCTTAAAGATGTGCCGCTGATCGACAAGGAAATGGCATTTTTGAAAACCCTGTCGAGAAACATTTCGGTCGCAATTAACAACTTTCTGTTGTTATCTGAGCTTCGTGAAGCCAATGTGCGGCTTGATGAAAAAATCCAGGAAGTCAGCATTCTTTATCAGGCCTCGCAGATGATTTCTTCTGAACTGCAGCTTCAGGCTCTGCTTGATATGGCCATGAGTGCCATTTCCGAGATAACTGAAATCGAACGTGGTTCAACCTGGCTTTTCGATGAAGAACATAAAAGCTTCAGCCTGATGAGCCATCTTGGCGATGCCAGCGATTTGCCTGACAGTCTGAACATGGAAGAATCAAAAGTTCTGACCTATTCTTATGATAAAAAAGATTATTTTGCTTATCAGCAGGGCGTTGATGAGCAATTTCCTTTGTTGCGTGCGGATGAGAAGCTGTTTGGAAAGTCTTTCATCGTTGTTCCGATCGTTCATCAGGGCGAGTTTCTTGGCCTGGTTCATCTTTGTGGAAGCCCGGAGGGAGCAGGTTTTACCGAGCGAGATGTCCGCCTGATCAAGGTTTTTGCGGTTCAGCTTGGTGCAGCAGTTAAAAATGCCCAGCTTTATGAACAGGCAATTACCGATGGCATGACCAAGCTTTATCTGCATCGCTATTTCAAACAACGCCTGTATGACGAACTGAAAAGGGCTGCCCGATTTAAAAGGAACCTTGCATTGATAATGGTCGATATCGATCATTTCAAGAGTCTTAACGATAATTATGGCCATCAGACCGGTGATGAGGTTCTAAAGCACGTGGCCGCGATTTTACGGCGTGCAGTCAGAACTCACGATCTTCCCGTGCGATATGGCGGTGAGGAATTTGCCCTGGTTTTACCAGAAACG
>JBMOKV010000422.1:0-11371 GCA_049325495.1 Candidatus Rifleibacteriota bacterium
CTCTAATCAGTTTGTGAATCTTTGACGATGTTTAATGAGAAACTTTGTCAAGTGAACCTATAAAAGGAGAGCCCTTATGTGGAAAAAGGTTGTGCCCAGAAAAACTGGGCGGAATATCATGGCTGTTGCCTTGCTGCTCATGCTATTCACCCTGTTCGGCTGTACTACGGGGGTGCAGAAAGACCCAGGTCTTACTGACTATGAAGCACCCACAATTCCTCAGAATGTTACCGGCGTAGGTAAAGAACGCGCCATTCTGATCAACTGGAGTTCAAATACCGAAGCCGACCTGGTTGGCTATCGGCTTTACCGCTCGAACAATTCGGGCGGCCCATTCACTCTGATCGCAACAATCGGCACCCAGCCGGCCCCGTCATATCTTGACAACGATCAGCAGAACGGCCTGGTCAATGACCAGTATTATTACTACAAGATTTCGGCATTCGATACGCAGGGCAAAGAATCTGACCTGACCAGAACCAATGCGGTTCAGATCAGAGCTGGTCTGCCCGTCGAAGAAAGACCGCCCAGGGTTGTAAACCTCAAGGCACGAGCTTCAATGGAAGCCGTTTACGTCGCCTGGGATAAAGTTACGTCAAGCCACATCAAGGGTTATAATATATATCGCGGCCTTTCAACCAGTGCCGGCGGCGTTCAGTGGATCAACTCCGTTCCCCAGAACACCCCTGGCTTCGTCGATACCTCTATTTCAAAGTCTTCTGCTGAACAGTATACCTATATCATTCGTTCGTTCAACGAAAACTACACTGAAAGCGAAAACTCTGACCCGATTCAGGTTACACTGAAATCCGGTGACGATACCAGACCCCAGCCTCCTTACGATCTCAGCATCAGCAACGATACTGATCCGATCATCAGCTGGCGCAAACCGACTCTCAATGAAGACGGTTCACCGATTTTCGATGGTCAGAATCCCTCGCTCGATCTTGATGCCTATGTAATCTTCAGAGCCAGTTCAAACGATGGCCTGTTCTCGCTCATCGGTATCGTTGAAGACAACGGCACTGCAAATATGACCCAGACTTTTAAAGATATCAACGGCACTCCGTATAATCTTTATGCGGTGCGGGTTATCGATCGCAACGGCAACATCAGCGGCCTGAGTTCAATTACCACCCAGGCTTCAGATGCCGATATTCCGGCAGTTCCCAAAAACCTGAAAGCCTGGTCATCAAGTGCTACTGAAGCTGGAATCAGACTGGCATGGGAAGCCAGCAAAAATGCGGTCAGCTACAATGTTTACTTCTCGACGGTTGCCGATGGCGGTTACACCAAAATGCTGACCGGTCAGCCCCAGTGGACCGAAGCTTCTTCGTATGTCATCAATGCATATCCGAGCAACTTCAACCAGAAACCTGAAAAGAAAAGCCAGAAACTTGAATTTGGTGTGCCATATTTCTTCAAAGTCTCTGCAGTAAGCTCTTCAGGCAAGGAAAGCGAATTGAGCAGCTATGCCAAGGCTTACCCCGGCGGAATTTTCGTGGCGATGCTCGAAGGCGAAAACCCGAACTGGGAATATGATGATATCGCCAATGACAATCTGAACCACTTCTATGTGGTTTACAGCTCAAAAGATTATCCGTCGATCGATTATTTCTCGGGTGCAGGTTCTGCGCTGCTGGTGCCCTCGACTGTGGGAACCATCGGTAATGGCGATACCTTCTCTTATGGAACCGGCAATCTATTTTCTTCAGATTATTTCAGGCTGCCCAGTCCAACCAGCGGGGCTTATCGTTACAATGTCTATGCCTATTACTTCCCGCATACATCCAGTGGAAACTGGCGTGTGTCGATCAGAGAAAACGGCATTATCAACACCACCCTGCTCGAAAAAGACCTGAACGGTTACAGCTCGGTTAACAAGGGCAGAACTACTCTTGCTCTTGGCCAGATTCAGATCAATTCAGGTGTTGAAGGAGTTGATGTCGTTATGACTGCAATCAACGCAGGTTCAGGCGGCAATGCGACCCTTTTCCTTGATTCACTGGTGTTTGTAAGAGTGCAATAACATCTAATATCGAATTAAAGAGGCTTCCCTGAACAGGGAGGCCTCTTTTTCATTTCCGGTCGGTTTTAACAGATACATTTTTCTTAAATTGAAAATGCTTGAACACAGTGCTATAATTCTTGCGCATTCAAAAAAAATTGCGGAGGCGTTATGCACCTGAAAAACCAGCGCTTGAGCGCTTTGTTTATTTTTACAATTATTCTGGGAATGATTGTTTCCTCTCTCGCAGCAGCTGAAACAGCTGCTTCTGCTACTGCTTCACCCGACGATATTCTCGCCGAAATCGGCGATAAAAAAATTACCCGGGCAGAATTCGAAAAAGAATTGAATCAGTTCCAGGCAACCGCCAATCCCCAGGCAGCAGCTCATTTTGCTTCAGCCGAAGGCCGGGCCATGTTTCTCAATCAGATCTGTGAAATTTACGCTCTCGATGCCAAAGCCCAGAAAATGGGCCTTAACAGTGGCCCAGAATTTGAAAAGAACCTGCATGAAATAGCCGTGTCGAGATTGGCTCAGGAAAAAATGCAGCAGAGCATCAGTGCCGTTAAGGTTGGCGAAGATGAAGCTAAAAAGCATTACGAAGCAAATAAAGCCAACTATACCGATCCTCCCGCATGGCATCTATATCAGATTGCCGTTGCCGACGGCGAAAAGGCCGCTGAACTGAAAAAAGAACTCGATGCAGGCAAATCATTTCTCGAAATCGCCAAGAAAGAATCGACCGACGACTATAAAGAAGCCGGCGGCGATCAGGGCTTTGTTCCTGAAAGCGCAATTTCGCCCATGGTTCTTGAGATTCTCAAGCAGCTCAAACAGGATCAGGTTTCTGGTCCGATCAAGGCTGATGAAAACAGCTACCTGCTGGTTAAATTCACGGAAAAGAAAGATGGCGGTCAGAAAAGCTACGATTCCGTTTCTGCCCAGCTGATGCGTGAGCTTGAATCAAACAAGCAGCGTGAAGTTTACGAAGGTGAAATTGAAAAACTCAAAAAGGATCTTTCCTACAAGCTTAATCAGGATTCACTCGAACTGGTTAAGAAGGAAACTCTGACCGACGAGGAAAAAGAAAAGGTTCTGTTCAGCTTTGCCGGCAAAGAAATCAAAGTCAGCGAGCTTTTCGCAGAACTTCAGCAGATTCCCCCATTCCTTCGCCCTCAGATTCTGAGTGAAAAAGGCCTGCAGGATATTCTCAACAATTTCAGCTCCAGATATCTGGCAACTGAAAATGCCGAAAAGAATTTTGAAGCCCTTGCCAAAGAATTCCCCGAAGTTATCGAAGATTCAAAAAGAAGAGTGGCTATTCGCAAGCTTCTCGACGATAAAATCGGCAGCCTGGTTATTGCCGATAAAGACGTTGAAGATTTCTACAACAAAAATATGGCTCAGTTCTCGCAGCCTGCTCAGATAAGTGCCCACCATATTCTTGTTAAAGAAGAAGCCGACGCCACCAAAATTCTCGAAGAACTTAAGACTGATCCGGCCAAATTCGAAGCGATCGCCAAAGAAAAATCAACCTGTCCGTCAGGCCAGCAGGGTGGCGACCTCGGAAGATTTGGCGAAGGCCAGATGGTTCCTGAATTCGATACCGCATGCAAAGAAGCAGAAATCGGCAAGATCGTCGGACCGGTTAAAACCCAGTTTGGTCACCACATTATCAGAGTCAACGAAAGAACTGCTGCTGGCACCAAAAAACTTGAAGAAGTAAAAGATGAAATTCGTGCCCAGCTGCTTCCCGAAAAGCAGAAAGAAGTTTTTGGCGCTCTGGTAGAAGAAGTTAAGAAAGAATTCAACGTAAAAATTTATAAAGATAAACTTTGAGATTGAATGAAGAAACTGAATGAGGCAGCCGCAGACCGGCTGCCAGACTTTATTAAAAAATATTTTCCCGGAGGTTCCATGCTACAGGTAGCTTATTACGTGTTTTTCCTTGCTACTGGCGGCCTCATCGGATATTTTCTCAGCAGTTATTTCACCAGGAAAGATGGCGAAGGTATTCTAGCCGAAGCCCGGAAGAAAGAAAAAGAAATTCTCGATGAAGCCAACGACAATGCACAGAAAGAATTAGAGAAAGCCAGAAAGCGCGCTAAAGAAATCAAGGACAAAGAACAGAGTCTGCGCAAACAGACCGAACGTGAGGCGACCAAGCGTCGTCAGGAATTGGAAAAGCTGGAAGCTTTGCTTAACAGCCGCATAGAAAAGGTTGACGCACGTGCCGACAACCTTGAAAAGAAAGCCGATTCTCTCAGAGAAAAGGAATCTGAGCTCGAAAAGCTGCACCAGCAGGAACATGAGGTCATCGAACAACAGAAAAAGGAACTCGAAAGAGTTGCCGGCCTTACTCCCGAGCAGGCTCGTGAGCAGTTGATGAAAAAGCTCGAAGATGAGCTCAATTATGAAATTGCCCGTAAAATTAATGACGCAGAACAGCGTATTAAGAGCGGTTGCGACAAGAAATCCCGTGAAATTCTCGCCAATGCTATTCAGCGTTGCTCGACTGACCACTCTACCGATCCGATCGTTACCGTTGTAGAATTGCCCAGCGAAGAAATGAAGGGCCGCATTATCGGTCGTGAAGGTCGAAACATCAGGGCTTTCGAAAATCTCACGGGCGTTGATGTTATTATCGACGATACGCCAGAGGCCGTGGTGCTTTCTTCTTTTGATCCGATCAAACGTGAAGTTGCCCGGGTGACTCTCGAGACTCTGACCCTCGATGGCCGTATACATCCTGCAAAAATTGAAGAAATGTATGAAAAAGCCCAGAAAGAAGTCAATCTGCGCATCAAGGAAGCGGGCGGGCAGACCATGCTGGCTCTTGGCATCCAGAGCATACATAATGAACTGGTAGAAATAGTCGGACGTTTGAATTTCCGAACTTCCTACGGCCAGAACGTTCTGCAGCATTCAATCGAAGTCGCAAATCTGGCTGGCAATCTGGCCGCTGAAATCGGTGCCGATATCCAGTTGGCTCGCCGTGCCGGTCTGCTGCACGATATCGGAAAAGTTATCGAAAGCGACGAAGGCAACCATGCAAAGCTGGGCGCCGATTTTGCCAGAAAATATCAGGAATCGGCAAAAGTGGTAAATGCTATTGCTGCTCACCATGAAGATGTTCCCTTCGAAACTCCTGAAGCTGTTCTGATCGCTGCTGCCGATGCCATTTCCGCTTCGCGTCGTGGTGCGCGCAGTGAGTCTCTCGATGCTTATATCAAGAGACTTGAAGAACTGGAAACCATTGCCCGTGGTTTCAACGGGGTGTCTTCGGCTTATGCAATTCAGGCCGGTCGTGAAATTCGCGTCATGGTCAGCCCCGAAGAAGTCGACGATGTGCTGGCGCCGAAACTGTGCCGTGACATCGTTAAAAAGATCGAAAACGACATGGAATATCCGGGTCAGGTCAAAGTAGTTCTGATTCGCGAAACCAGAAGTGTTGAAATAGCCCACTGATTGCAGACAGATCAGGTCTGCTGATGCCTTAAGGGCAACGGCAGACCTGTTTTTGTTAAATGTATTCAAATGAAGATTTTAATTATTGGTGATATTTACGGAAAGACCGGCCGTGATGCTCTAGCCGAGTTTATGCCGGCTCTTCAAAAAAAATACCAGCCCGACTGGATTATTGCCAATGGTGAAAATGTCACTGCCGGAAACGGGCTTTCAGCAAGGCATGCTAAATTTCTCAAAGAACAGGGCATCGATGTCATTACAACCGGCAACCACCTTTTTTCCAGGCTGGACTGGCCTGAGCTGCTGACTAAAGAAGAAGCGGTGCTGCGGCCTCATAATATCGGGCCGACAGATGCCTCCGGCAGCGGTTGTCGCGTTTTCAAAAAGGCAAACGGCATGAGTCTGGGAGTCATAAATCTTGCAGGCCGCGTTTTTATGGAAAAGGCACGCTGCCCGTTTAGAAGTGCAGACCTTCTTCTATCTTCGATTGGCGAAGGTTTTCCGGTAATTATTGACTTTCATGCTGAGGCTACTTCTGAAAAACAGGCTCTATTCTGGCATCTCGACGGCCGGGTAAGTGCAATTGTCGGCACTCACACCCATGTTCAGACCTCAGATGAGCGGATTCTGCCTGGTGGAACAGCGGTAATTTCAGACCTGGGCATGACCGGGTCGCGCGATGGCGTTCTGGGTGTCGATCGCGAAACCATTATCGGCCGATTTTTAAACGGTTATTCTGATAAATTTCTTTGTTCGGCCGGTGCCAGAAAGATCGAGGGCGTATGCATCACTCTTGGTCTGGATTGGCGTGCCGAAAATATGGAGCGTTTCAGGCTGGAGAGTCAGTAGTTTCTGCGTTTGCCTCGTCAACCATCTTGATTATATGGCGCAGGTAAGCCTGAAGAAAATCCAGGGTCTGGTAGCCCGGTAGAATTTCGACAATTTCTCCCTGGGCATGTAATACCGTCGTAGGCAGGGTTCTGGCCTGAAATTGGTCTGCCAGCGCAGGTTCCTGGTCAACATCGATAACTTCGATCATCGCTTTTTCACTGAACTCATGCCGCAGCTCGTCAACAATCTGCAATTGCAGTCGTGAAGGCTTACACCATTGGGCCGAAAAAATCAGCACCGCAGTTTTCTTTTTTTCCACTATCTCATGGGCAAAAGTTTCAGGGTTCAACATAAAGCTTTAAACTCGTC
The DNA here is from genome assembly GCA_049325495.1 of Candidatus Rifleibacteriota bacterium. Lineage (GTDB taxonomy): Bacteria > Muiribacteriota > Ozemobacteria > Ozemobacterales > Ozemobacteraceae > DYKG01. Next base: position 6,677 of record JBMOKV010000422.1, read on the forward strand.
GCTATTAATTGTATGCATAAGCAAGATACTGTATAATAGCAGACAAATTTGTTAAAATCGACTGTATTTTTGTTGGGGGAATTCTTGAACATCTACTCGGTCAGAGATTATCTGAGACAATGGTTTTCAACCAAGGGCATTCCCGAATGCCCTGAATTTCCGGCGGCATTGAGCGATGGCTGGCATCACCCGGATGTTCTGCTGACAATGTTTGGTGATAATCCCGCGTCTTTTTGCGTTTTTCAGACTCTTTCTGAGAAAAGTTTCTGCAATATTGCGCCGTTACATAACAGTCCCGGACTGATCTGGCTTATCAGGCCATTTTCTTCAGATATTAACGATCTGCTGGCAGATTTCCTCAAAGACTGGCAGAAGCAGATGTATAATGCCGCCGACGAGACAAGATTCGTTTTGAGCTCGATCATTGTAAGTGGCTGTGACTTTTTCGAACGTGGCAGCACTTTCAAAATTTTGTTTAATGGTGCTCAGGTTGGTGATGTAAAAGTTTTTTCTTCGGTTTTCGATGAAAGGCTCGATGAGCCTGTGCTGATCCTGACAATGGATGTCGGAAAAGTCTTGCGCTGTGTTTCCCGTGATACGGTCAGTTTTGAGCCCGACTGGCTGGACAATTCCAAACTCAGTCGATATTCAGCATTCCATGCATTTCCCGTTCCCAATTATGCTGCCAATCGCACCTCGGATTTCCTGGCTCATGAGATTGAAAGAATCACGAAAAAGAGCGGAATCTCGGAGTTTGAAAAACTGAATTCAATGATCCTTTTATATAACAGCTCCCGGGGAACATTTTCAGAATGTCAAAAACTGCGGATTGTTTTTAGAGATTCGATGAAATCCATTATCCATGCCATAGAGAACTCAATTTTTTCTGAAAAGGCGGCCCGGAGTCAATGAGCTTGATTAGATCAGTCATTCTGCTTTCGGCTTTGCTTTTTTTGTCGATTTCTCCGGTGCAGGCTCAGGAAATTGCTTCAACAACCCTGCTGGCTTCCGCTACTGCTGACACCATGTTCGACATGATGGAAAAGCGTACTGAAAAGATTAACTCCATTCGCGTTGAAGTACTGTTAAAAAACAACCTTCATTCGAAAAACTGCAAGCTTTTGATAATGAACCCCAACAAGTTTGCCATTGAATTCGACGATGCATCGATTCAGACTTTTTTCGATGGAAGTAAGCTCTGGTTGAAAATTGCGGAACTTAAAGAGGTTTTCTATCATTTTTCAGATTCTAACAGTTCTTTTCTTTCGTATATTCCACTGTTCAACCCGACTAAAATTTTCACCAACCTTACCAGAAAAAGCCTGTTTTCTCTGTTTAATGTCACTTTGACCGATCAGCAGAAAAGTTCAAATAATAATTTTAATTTTTATACTTTGAAGTTCGTGCCGAAAATGAAGTCTGTGTTTAAAGAAGTTTTCAGCATCGGTCATTATCTTATGATTTTTTCCGATGAAAACTATCTGCCGGTAGAGGTGATCGAATTCGACCCCGATGGCAACGAACGCGGTCGTCTTATCGTTAAGCAGTATTTTATCAATGAGTCTATTCCCGCCAGTAGTTTCGAATTCACCCCACCACCAGATTATACTCTGGTGCCGCTTAGCGTGGTCTTTGCCCAGAAACTTGAAGAATGCGGGAATTACATTTTGAATCGCATTGGAGAGGCTGCCAGCAGCATGAAAAACACCATACTTGACTGGGGATTCTAATATGGCAGAATTCAGAAAAAAACTGAGTATGCATGAAATTGAAAGTGGCTCGATTTTCTGGACGGAAAAACAGGATCGGGAAATTAAGGCGGTTATCCCGCAAACCCTGGTATTTGACCTGATTTTTAATGGTCAGGAATTTGCAAATCTCTCAGCAGAATGGGAAAAACGCCGTTTATTCGTCGGCGAACCGATTGCAACTGCCATGCCCGAATCAGAGCTGGTGCTGCAAAGTTCGAAAGACCGGACTTCGATGGTAAGCTGCCTGATTCTTGCACCTCAGGATAAAATGGTAATACGCAAAAGGCTTTCACATCAGGAGCATTCCCGAAGGCATCTTAAATGGTTTGCCCGCGAAGATGAGCTTTATGCGCGCCTCCTCTCCTCCTGCGGCGATTTCATGATTGAAATTGCGGGAAAAAAGACACGCGGTCGACAGCCCGATTTCGACAAACGCACTCTTTTCGTGGGTGATCCGATCAGATTTTTCAGTCCTGGTGATGATCTTCTGATTCACTGGAATCAGGCAGGAGAAACCCCGACGCTGGTGGTTACCAGAGAAGAATTTGTGGTCAAACCCTCACTGGATGGAACGACTCCATTGCGTTCTCTGGTTGCCAGACTGCTTTCAAGACCGCTTGGCGAATTCAATGAAGGTGAAGTTAAAGGACTGATCGTTCTTCTCGAAGAGAATAAAAAACTCTGGGAGAAGCTTCATAATCTTCAGGAAGAGAACCGTTGCCTTAAAGAGCAGGTAAATATGCTTGAATCTTTATTTGAACAGTTCGCTTCAAACAGCTTTTTTAATTCCAAAAAAGAATTTGAACTTTGGATATCTGCTCACGTAAATGTTCTTGAGAAGGGCCTTCGGGTAATTCATCGCAATTATTCCGTTACTTTTGCGGGTGGGCGTAAACGTAGAATCGATCTGCTCTGCCAGGACCGCAAAGGAATTCTTGTGGCTGCTCAGATTCTTTTTAACCCTGAGCCCGCTCAGGTTGATGAAACCATTGAATTGATGGATCACCTTCGCGCCAATATCGAGGCCTTTGGCAGCGAACTTACCGGTGGCCAGCTCAAGGCTGCAGATATTCGCGGTATGATCATTGCTGACTGTGAAAAAGCCGATCTGGTTGAAAGCTGCCTGCAGCACCGGGTTAAGCTCTGTCTGGTTAAAAGCGGCTGCCTGATCGATATTCTGGAGTAAACATTTTGACGAAGCAAAGTAGTGTCTGGCTTGATGAATTGAGAAAAGAGCGGCTGCAAAGCTCTTCCAGGAATCCTGGAGTTGCTGCCCTGATGTCGTTTTTCGTCATGGGCCTGGGTCAGATTTACGCAGGTCATATTGATCGCGGTATCATGCTTCTGGCCATTCATCTGTCAGGAATTTTTTCTACCTTCAGCCTTTACAACAAGGGGCTGATATACGACCTGATAAGTCCCTTGATGAGTACCAATGCCATGGTTGCATTCACCTACTGCTTCTGCGTGGTTTTCATTCTGCTGTGGATCTATAACATCAAGGATGCATATTATCTTTCATTGTTCAGCAGTTTTCGCGACTGGTTCGAGGTTGAAAGAGTGCTGCTGCCGATTCTGAAGGTTCAGTCTGATAATCTGCTGAGTGCACCTGAACACCCGGTTTCCAGCCTGATCGAAGGAAGCGTTGAGGTGGGGCCTTTGCCCAATGCTTCAGTTGCGGAAGCTCATGAAACTGAATTTATCGAAGTAAAAGCGGAAACGGTTGTGCCTGAAACTCATGAAGAACCAGTTGGATCAAAACAACAGGAAGACGAAGAAGAGGTTTCGGCCGGCGCCGATGTTTTTTATGCCGACGTGGATGCGGTTTCCTTTGGCGGCCAGTCATGGAAGCTTTATACCGGTCTTATTCTGATTTTCATTCTGATCGGCTTATGGTTCAATAAAAAGCCCGCCGATGAAAATTCCCCTTCGCCGGAAGCCGAGACCCTGTTTGCCATGGCTGCGGATCTGCCTGACCCTGCAGCGGTTAAACAGATTGTTGATCAACCCGACCTTGCTCTCGAAGCCCAGCAAAAAGCTGCCCAGACAATAACCACCACTTATGTGGCTTCAGAAACGGTCATTGCCCCCGAGCCTCCGGTTGCGGCAGAACCGGCTCCCATTCCATTTCAGAAGGGAGTCGAGCTGATGGGGGCGCAGGAGTTCGCTCAAGCCTGCGCAGAATTTGAAAAAGACCTGTTGGTTGCCAAACCTGATAAAGATACCTGGATCTTGATTTTGAACGCTTTCTATCGGTCAGAAAACAAGCTGGCCTATGAGCTGAAGCTTCGTAAATATCTCGAAAGCTTTGCCCAGGATTCAGCGGCGTGGTTCAATCTGGGCAAAACTCTTTACGATCGCCAGGCTTTTGCCGAGGCAGCTCAGGCAATAGTTCAGGGGCTTAAATACGACCCCGATAACGTCAGGGGCAACTTTCTGCTGGGGTCGATTTATTCTGATCTGAAACTCTATGCCGATGCTGCTGCAAGCCTGAAAAAGGCTGTAGCTTTCGAACCGTTGAATACCGAGTTTGTGTTCGAGCTTGCTCAATGCCTTGATTTTTCCGGCGAGAAAAATGATGCAGTTAAATACTATCAGCGGGTTTTAAGTATCGATCCTTCACATTCTGAGGCTGAAAAAGCATTGAGGAAAATAAATCTTGCGATGGCACCGATGCAGAATTCTGAACCTTTTGTTGCACCCGGGATTATCGAAGACGAAAGCGCTGTCGTGGTAATTCAGGGAAAACAGACCGCGAAAGTTATTACCAGATCGGAATCTACCAGTAGCGAGGTTCTTTATGATGATGAAAATGTGTCTGAAGCAGCTGATGTTGCAGATGAACCAGCTGTTGGTCAGCCTGTCCAGGAAAAGACAGCAGATCTGAGCCCTCAACCCGCTGGAAAAGTGCTCTTCGAGGCTTCACCAGAAGCACTGCCTGCAC
>JBMOKV010000423.1:0-11339 GCA_049325495.1 Candidatus Rifleibacteriota bacterium
TTTCTGACCATTATTATAGTAATCATCATTGCAGTTATTAAAACACTGTTAAGCGACAACATCGACAGTCTGCCTGGAATCTTCAGATTGTTCCTGTCGAGAGATAATGAAATGACTTCAGCGATCAGAGAAGCTACTCAAAACCATCCGGTCAGAAGCAAAAGATCATCACTTGCCCCACTTAAAACAAAAGATCCGGATTTTGACGAAGCATTCTTTATCGAGCGCGCAAAAAAATCATTTGAAATTATTCAAAAGTCCTGGAGCGACCGTAATCTTGAAAAAGCTGAATCCTTTTTATCTGACGGAATTTATGAGCAATTCAGCATTCAGCTTTCTGAAATGAAAGAAAAGGGCATTGTCGATTTTATGTCCAACCTGCGATTTTCTTCGGTTTACCCGGTTGGGCTGCAATCTGATAAGATTTTCGATGTCATTCATTTGAGATTCGATGTAAGCGCGGTGAATTTCCGCAAAGATGAAAAAACCGGCAAGGTTATTGATGGCTCAAACAGCCCTGAACCGTTTTCTGAAGTCTGGTCATTTATAAGAAAACCAGGGGCAAAAACTACTAAAAAGCCCGGTCTTATCGAAGGCCAATGCCCCAATTGTGGTAACCCCATCAAAATCGGACGCATGTCAAAATGTGATGTTTGTAACGCCCTGTTACGCTCGGGTGAACATGACTGGGTTCTGGTAAGTATTACCCAGGCCTGCGAATGGGCAATTCGCCAGCCCGCATTCATTCCCGGCCTTGATATACTTGCAAAACAGGATCCTGGATTTAACCGGCAGCATTTGATTGAGCGCACCTCGGTCATTTTCTGGCGCAAAATCGAGACCGACCGCACCGGTAAAATTGAATTTCTGCGGAAAATGGCCCGCAATGAATTCTGCGATAATCTCAGCACTCAGCTGAAGCCCGACCAGTCAGGCCAGCGGCAGATTTTCACCCAATGCGCTGTAGGCGCCATCAACCTTCTTGGCTTCAACCTGAAAGAACCTGAAGATGAAGCTGCAGTCGAAGTAGTATGGAGCGGCTGGCAGACGACCATCGGCCGAGACCGATCATTTAAAATGGCTTCGAACCCGGTTAATCACAAGAGCGTATTCATTTTATCCAGAAAGCATGGCGCTCAAACAAAACTTGAATCTTCTCTCGCAAGCGCCCACTGTCCTTCATGCGGTGCTCCTGAGCAGACGGGCGCCGCCAATGAGTGCCAGTATTGCGGTGCAGTGATGAACGATGGCCAGAAAGAATGGGTTCTCGAAACGATAACCAACCGTTATGACCAACGGGTTACTGCCATTACTTCCCAGAAGCAGCAGGCAGCAGAAACTTTGGCAGGTCAACCAGGGGAAGCATCTGAGGTTTCTTCCGTTGAAATTCTTCGCTACACCGTCGCCATGATGCTGGCTGATGGCAATATTGCGCCCCAGGAAATGGAAATGATCAGCAACCTCGCCCAGAGAATGACAATCAGCCCGAAAAAGCTTGAAAACCTGATCAACGAGGTCAAGAGTTTCCCCAACCCGGTAGATCATGTAATCGAAACCAGCGTGACCGAACCGAGCAGAGCCTTGATGCAACAACTTGCGAGAGTTGCACTGGCCGATGGGCAGGTAACCGAAGACGAACTGCAGATGCTCAAGAAGCTCGGCAGAAAGCTTGAAATGACAGCATTCGACGTTGGTGTACTGATTAAGAATGAACGCAACCAGCTCTATCAGGAAGCAAAAGATCTTCTAAAAAATAAACCAAATTCCTGAAACAATTCGATACAAAAGCTCACTGAATTTTATCGGATGACTTCGCTTCGACCGTTTAAACCGGTTCAGCGACCGTAAAACGAAGAGCTTTTGCAAAAAAAGCGCCCGGTTGCACCTTTTTGAGGACATGCAACCGGGCGTCTCAATTAAAACAATTATTTGATCAGTTTTTCAATTTCATTCTGCATATTAACCTGTTTTTCAAAATACATTCCAAAGTTTGGTGCCGAAGTTTTGATCAGCAGATTGTCGCGGCTTTCATAATCTTCCTGCAGAACTTTTGCCTTTTGAATCAGTTCTTTGTCGAAAATATCGAGTGCAAGAATCTTGTCGAAATATTCGTAAAATTCCTTTTTGTCCTTGTCGAATTTTCCAGACTCCTGATATTCCTTTGCCTTTGCCAGCAGGTCAGGGTCTTCTTCCTTAGCTGGTTTTGGCTCTTCTTTCGGCGGTGCATCAGGGTCGGCACCACAACTGCATGAAACCTTCCAGTCATCCGCAGATTTAAAATCAACTTTGTAGGTTCCCTTGTCAGCGCATTCCAGGGGCTTGAGCAGGTATTTGTCATTCACCAGTTTTTTCTGAATCGCATCAAAATCCATGCCATCGAACTTGATTCCATCCATAAGGGCCATTTCCATTGCCCCCATAAGCACTCGCTGATTAGCATTGCAGGATGATATCGAAGTCTTTACCGGCGCAACATTATCAGTGGCGACTTTCATGATTTCAATGACTCCCTCTGGAGTAGTCAAGGTCTTGAGTAAATTCTCCATAAACTTTCTTTCCCAGATTAGACCCTCCCGCATGTTAAATGCCGGTTTGGGAAGAGATTTTATATAGTCAGTGATAATCGATTTTGCTTCTGCCGGGTAATCTGCGGCAAGAAAATTTTTCATTGATGCGAGAGCATATTCACGAATAGCATGACCGATCATGACGCTGATCAGCGGCCCATAATTTTCAACATGATCACCGAACCGGAAAACGGAAACCAGAAGCTCGGCTGCGCCTTTATGATCGCCTTTTTTGACCAGGCTCCAGGCACCGGCATTCAAGTAGCGTGAAAATCTTCTCAGAGTGCGATAAGGTGGAACATAGTCTTCCGGCTTGAAATTCTGGTCGGGCATGAAATTGCAGTCAGGGCAGTCGGCAGCATATTTCAGCAGCATTCGAGTGCGCTGAGAAGTAGCTTCAGAGAGTTTTCCCTTCGTCCTGTCAGACATTTTTTCATAGCTTTCCAGACTGTCGATATCGCGCAGGGCATCTTCGTCTTCTTTGGTCAGATCAGGCATGAATCCCATAATCATCAGATAGCGCAGCGCAGCATTGGGGTCTCTCATGATTTCTACCTCGGCCATCGCTTTACTGAAGGTGGTCATGACCAACAACACAGTCAGAACAACAAATAATCTTTTCATAAAGCTCTCCTTAAATGATTTTTTAAATGTCAGAGCTGTTCAATTCGCGCGACATGTCGAACAGAGAACTACAATTTTTGTCAGCTGAAAATGAAAGATTGAAATCGTCACTTCGGTTTTTCATCAGCTGATATGCACCCTTTTCTTTAAAAACTGATTTTGCATCGGCAATAATGTGCACCGGTTCATTTTTGATCACCGGTTGAATGACCGGCTTTTCAGCTGGCTTATCAGCTTCAACTGGTGCAAATATTCCGGCCACCACAACGAGAGCGATAATTATTACTGCCAGCAGAATTATATAAATGGCAGGGCCGGTGTCTGCAGTCGGCTGATTCCAGACTGCTTCCTTCTGTAAGCGGTCAAACAGCTGTGATGAAGGTTCTTCATCGGGGGCATGCTGTTCAAGATATTCTTCAAATTGATCCTTTTCTATTTTTGCCATGGGATCAACTCCTTCAATTTAGCCAGGGCATAACGATATCTGGATGCTACCGTCTGCAGACTGCACTGCTGCAGACCTGCAATTTCTTCGAAGGTCATGTTGATCCAGACTTTCAACACAACAGCTTCTTTCTGCTCAACGGGAAGTTCATTCAAAGCGCGATCAATGATCAGACCGGCTTCGACATTCTCATCGTGACTGCCTCTTGAGGGTTCGACGGTCATTTCAACAATGCGGCCCGAGTTCTTCAATTTAAGCGCGGCATTTCTGGCACTGGTGAACAGATATGCCGACAAATTTTCGACTGCAAAAAGCTTTTCCGGCTCTTTTACCCAGGGCAGAAAAACATTCTGCAGAATATCTTCAGCTTCCTCGCGACTGAGGTTGAACGAGTTTCTGAGATAACGAAAAACCGGGCCTGAATAGTTCTGGTAAATCAGCTCGAATCCTTTTTTAGGATTCTCGCGATAGACTTTTAGAATCTCGGTTGTGTCGATGTGGTTTTTCATAATCTCAACAATCAAGAGCCCGATTTTTGCCTTTTTTATTTAAGAAAATAAAAAAAGTTTCTGCCTCCTGAAAATCTTGCATTATCAAAGCTTTTTCTTGAATGCAACCTTCTGCCCGGTCGAAAAAATTTTTCCATTTTCGGCACCTTTGACCAGCCGAATTGCCCTCTCGACATCTTTAACCACAAATCCCGACAAATCATCGACGCCAAAATCGAAAAGCGCTGGTGCCAGCGTGGTCGACGGGCCAACCAGAACCCTCTTTGCCGCTTTTGCCGACAATTTCAAATATCTGGGCAGAGTTTTATCGATAAGGCTTGAACTGCCAATGAAAACATAATCGCTTTCGGGCAAAAGATAATCGGTCGCTGAAACTGGAAAATCACCTTCCTGTGGTATCTCGCCGGTCACGATGCTCATTTCGCAGATTGGCTGCAGAAGCGTAGAAATATAGGGGAAATGGCCGATCACCGTTACTTTTTTTCCCCTTACCTCGTTCTGCGCCATGATGAAGGGGTCATAAATCCGGTCTTCGACATGCAGCGAATCCTGAACGGGCACCCCGGCAGCCCGGGCCGTTTCAATGTGATTATAATAAGCATTGATGGCAGCCAGACCAATTGAAGCTTCATAAAAATTCCATGATCTGATGCAGCCGGCAATCTCTTTGAGTGGCAGACCTTCCATATTCCGGTTGAATACCGGCATGCGATAATCATAGACCCGATGCTCGGCGATGCCGATCGAACCATGGCTGCGTACATAAGAATAAGAACTGCCTCTTACCACTTCTTCCGCAACCCAGTCTGACGGAATTCCTTCAATCAGACGATCAAAGATTTCCCACATTATGCTTTATCCTTTCAGCATATCCAAATCGATTATTCCACCATTGCGAAGACAACTGCGCAATCTGAAAAGGGTTGTGTCGAGCTTCTCAATTTCATCGAGACATCTCTTTTCGCATTCAGAGGTTTCGATTACCGAAACGACCCCGCCATTTTTTATTACGATTCTTCGGTCGCCGCTTAAAGCCAGCAGTGGGTCATGGGTTGAAACCAGAACGATTTTTTCTTTTCGCGCCAGAAGCCTGATTGCCTGTCGCCGGTCAATACCTGCGTTCTCAATTTCATCAATCAGCACAATGGGCGAAGAACTCATGCAGGCGGTATCTGCGATCATCAAAGCCCGTGATTGCCCGCCGCTGAGCTGAGTAACCTTGGTATCCATCGTGAATTTTTCGCCGGTCAACTGATTGGCACATTCAAAACAACGTTTGATTGAATCATCGGCATCTTCAATGAATCTACTGCCCGCATGCATCTTCAAAAATTCTTCGACAGTCAAATCCATAACGAAGTTCATATTTTGAGATAACTGCGCAACCAGTTTTCCTTCCATGTCGAATCGCCGCTGGTCAGATACTTTCTCGCCATCGATAAGGATTCTTCTGCCGGTAGGGGTGTCACCATCAGCGAGACATTCGATATCAGCAAGCAATCTGCTTTTTCCGGCACCAGTTGGTCCCACAATGCTGATTATCTCGCCAACTGCAACACAAAATCTGTCTATTTCGGCATTGCCGTTCTTATCGTTCCCGCCAGTTACGGTGAGTGTTTTAATATCGGCTGAAGTCGCCGAAACATGGCCAAATGCATCGAGAAAAGCAACGAATTCTCTGAAAATCATCTCGCGATCGAGACCAAACTCATTGATAACTTCCTTGTCAACCTTATCAATAGCGTTTAACAGCGTAAGACTCCAGTCAATATTTTCGATTCGAAGATTGAGAAAAAAGTCTTCACAGACCGGGAACTCCGCCCTGATCTGAGAAAGAGGCTGCGACACCGCCATTTCGAGAAAATTTCGCCGGCTCAATCGGTTTTAAACTCCATTTTTTTCATGGTTCCAAGCTGAAACTCTGACCCAATACGCATTTCACCGGTACAATACGAACAGACAGCCGCCGGGGTAGTGAATCTTAGTCTTTGCTCATGCAGCCCATCGATTTCTTTCGCGGATCCAAGGTTTTTTGCCAGCAACAATGCGCCCTGGCCAGTTATGCCGTTAACGAATATGATTCTTGCGCCAGTATTTACCTGACGAATGTTGAATGCGAAAACTTCCCGTTCTGCCTGAGAAACCACATCACCTTTGGTGACCACAACGATGTCTGCCATTTTCAGCATCGGGCCGATTTTTCGGGGAGTATTGACTCCGGCCAGATTATCGATGACGCATACCGAAAGAATTCCCTGAATATATGGCGAACAGCGGTTACACAGGCCGGCGCTTTCGGTAATCAGGATTTTGAAACCCGATTTAACCCCCCACTCGACCGCCGCTTCGATATTGCTGACAAAGAAATGGTCAGGGCAAAGTTTGCCCGAAAAACCGGTTACGACTTTGACACCTTTGCTCTGGTAGCGGCCCTGGTCGAATGAAGTCAAACAATCGAACTTGACTACCCCGATCTCGGCAACCGGCACTTCAAGGGCATCAATTGCCTGCAGAATTACCGAAGTCTTACCCGATGAAGGCGGCCCGGCAAAAGTGATCAGTTTCATCGCTTGATTCTTAAACCTTTTTTTAAATCAGTCAATATCAACAGGCGCAATATGCAGGTCTTCCTTTTCCAGCGGGAGAAATGGCAGCAGCAGCACTCCAGGAGCAGCGCAGACCAGGGTTGCCATGAAAAATCCCGCATAACCGGTGTATTGCTGAACATAGCCGCTGGTTATACCCGCTCCCATTGCTCCAAAAGCCATCAAGCCAGTTGAAATTGCGTAATGGGCGGTTGGATATTTAGAGTCCTGAGTGATGAACATGAGGTAAACCATATATGCAGCAAAGCCGAAGCCATAACCAAACTGATCGCACCCCACGATAAGGGTTACCCAGATTTTTCCCGGTTGAACCGTAGCGGCCCAGATATAAAGAAGGTTAGGCACGTTCATTGCCAGAACCATGGGCCACAGAGAGCGTTTTATTCCATATTTTGAAATTACCATTCCACCGATAATGCCGCCTAAAGTCAGAGCGACCACCCCAACCACACCGGTAACAAATCCGACTTCTGAAGTGGTAAGCCCCATGCCGCCCTTTTCAATCGTATCGATCAGAAAGGGGTTCGACATCTTACTGACCATCGACTCACCAAAGCGGTAAAGCAGAATAAAGCCAAGAACGATGGGCAGTTTTGCCTGGGAAAAATATTCGGAAAATGCGGCAGCGAATGGAAAAGTTTCGCTCTTGTCCGCATCCTGACGCGGCCTGGGCATGGCAAGATTACCGATAACCACAAAGATCATGTAAACAACCGCAGCAATAATCAACACATTTCGCCATGCCAGCGGAATCGGGGTATCAGGGGCTGCCTCAAAAGTTCCCGCAAGATAAATAAGACCGCCGTTACAGAAAACATTCGCCATACGATAAGCCGTGCCGCGAATTCCCACAAAATATGCCTGGTCTTCTGGAGAAAGGGCCAGAATATAAAAGCCATCAGCTGCAATATCATGGGTGGCGGAGAGAAACGCGAGAATGGTCAATGCCACCAATGTCGGAGTCAGAAAGTTTTCCATCGTAATCGTCATCGAAACGCACAACATGACTATTGCTGCAAAAATCTGAGTGCCGACGATCCATTTTCTTTTTGTTGAAGTCGATTCAACCAGAGGGCCCCAGAGCATCTTGATTATCCATGGCCAGGTAATAAGACTTGTCCAAAGCCCGATTTCAGCATTGGATATGCCCATACGCTTGAACATCGTCACAGAAACGGTGCTGACAATGAATAGAGGGATTCCTTCAAGAAAATACAATGCAGGTATAAAAAACCAGGGATTTCCGCTTCTGGGCAAAGACTCTGGGGCCGTTGAATTTTCGTTCATAAATCATTCCTTTGTTCGATTAGCATCAAGAATATATCCTGACGACTTAACAGGCAACCGATTTTGTAACTATTCAAAAGCCCATTCATTTATTCCTCATTAGCGGCATTTCATGAGTCGCGCCGAAACCACAGGAAAAAACCATTTTCAATTTTGCTTGACCAGTTAAATCAGAACAATTAATCTGAAAAAAGTGCAAAATCTAAGAAAAATCCCGTCATTGAGCTGAAGTTTGTGCTGAACTTGCCTTAGCATAACTACCACATTTGAGAAAAATAGAATGAATTCTTCTATAACGGCCTCCAGGCCCTCGATGGAAAATATCCTGAGCGAGCTTGAATCAATTCTTCGCGATACATCTGACTATCTGTCACATGAAAGCGCCATTTTTCTCCACGGGTTTCTCGAGCAGATGCCTGAACGAATCATCGTCGTTACCGACAGCCGAAGAAGAAACCGGACTCTCGGCAACTACAGGCTGGATTTCATCTTTCATAAAGAAGACAAGCCGCGCGAAACGCAGATTTTTCACGATGATGGCCGACAAATAAGAATTGCAAGTATATCACAGGCTTTAACTGATCTTCTCACCGACAACCACGACCTTTCTCTTGAAACGGTTGCCGATTTTTTTTCGAGAATTCCCTGCAACACCGAAAATCTGCTGAAACTTGCCCATAAAACTGCAAATGCCAGCTTCAAACGCGCGTTATTCTGGTGTTTATGGGCTGGAAGACTGAAATATTCTGATCTGCCGGCAAAGCTCGACCGAACCCCCGTGAAGATTTTTCCTGCTGAAAAAGATGACGATGTCTGGGAAGGTTCGATCCAGGTTTTCTACCCCGCTAAAATTCTTTCAGTTAAACCCTGCATTGTTCCAGCAGGCCTGCCGCCTGAACTGCTCGACTGGCAGAAGATCAGACAAAGCACGGAAGTCCTTGAAGTTTCGCAAAGAGAAAAATGGCTGCCAATTGCTCAAGACGTAAGAGAGAAGCAGAAAAAACTTCTTGACCAGTGCTTCAGCCTTCAGATTAAATCATATATTTTAAACGATTTTTCTAATTTTTTAATCAGATTTCATGCACCAGATGAAGACTGCAGATTGCCGGTTCAATTTGTTGACTGGGTAAAAAAAGAATCCGCATTTGCTGATCAATTCAAAAAAGAAATCAAATCGTGGTGTCGCGAACAATTGGATATAGGAAATACCAGACTGTTGGACATCGCTTTTCAGTACGCTAATGACAAGCCTCTCATCGAAGCAGCTCTGAAGAAAGCCGCAGAGAACCCGGCAGCGATTTACAACTCCGGGCTCAGCCAGGGTCTTGAGAAGCTTTACAAAATGGCAGCGCATGCAGAAATAAAGGTCCCAAGGTCGGTTCAGGTTCTTCTTGCAAGAATTATGGCCAGACAGAACCGTTTCGAAGAAGCTTTCGCTATTGCTGAAGCTGCTATGCATGAGCTCTCTGACCCGGGTGAGATCACCGAAGTATATTATGCAACCGGAATCATTTACCGCCAGGCAGGCAAACTCAACGAAGCAGTCGAACACCTGAAAATTGCGGCAGAAACTGCACAGAAAGCAGGCCTCAGCAGCAAAACGCCGGCAATTCTATGTGCTATCGGTAATATTTATCTGGTAAAATCAGACCTTTCTCTGGCGAGGAAAAATTATTTAAAAGCTTTTTCCAGCTGGAAGGGGGACGATTGTGCCCCACTGATAAGCAATATACAGACCAATCTTGGTCTGGTTGAATTCAGATGCGGTAATCTTAAAAAATCGCAAAAGTTTTTCAAACTGGCTGCGAATGGCTTTGACAGATCCGGCAATCTTCAGGGCAAAATAACCACTGCAACCATGCTTGCCAGAATCGACATTGCGCTGGGTAATCTTTTTCCGGCCCTGGAAAAGCTTCATCTGGTCGAAAAGATTCAAAGCGAATATTCCAACGATGCTGAAAAGCGCGAAATCTTTTCTCTGCTGTCACTGGCATATGAAATGGCAGGGCAACCGGTATCATCAGACCAGTATTGGAGCAGATCCCTGGAATGCCCGGATGCGAAAATAACCTCTGCGGCTGAATTTCACATCTTCTTCATAAACGGTATCATTAAGCTGCTGCGCGGCGAATTTGAAGCTGCAGAAAGCCTTTTTTCTGGAATCTGCGAGTTCGGCCGCAAAGAAAAACTTTCGTTTCAGGACATCAGTATCGCAGAATTCTATCTGGCTCTTTCTCTGCACCTTCAGAACAAGGGTCAGGCAAAACCAATCTTTTTGCGGCTGGCTGAAAATTTCCCCAAATCCCAGGAACACCCTTTTCAGCTTTTCATCAAAACCTGGGTTGCTTTCAATTACCCTGATCTTTCAGATCCATCAGACATATCCGGACTGCTGAACCGTTTGAATGCCAGCGAATACTATGAACCTGCCTGGTTCTTTCTGGCAGAAAAGCTCAATGCACTTGGTTCCAAACCAACATTTGAATTTGTCAAAATTCATTTTGAAAAATCCACTCCCGAGTTCATTTTGTTGCTCGAACAACGCTTCCCTTTCTGCCGAAAGCTTTTTAACCGTCTTCATGGCAAAGGTAAGGGCAAAAATAGCTTTCAGCTGATTGAAAGCAGCAAAAGCTCTTTCATAAGCGAAAATCAATATCAGGCTCTACTGAACTCACCTGGCAGCGGAAAACTGCTGTTTGATGCCTCTTCGGGAAACCTGAGTTTTTCGGGCAGAAACAGCAGCCTGAAACAGGGCTCGATTCTTTGCCGCATTCTGACCAGCCTTTTCTCTGCCTTTCCAGAACCGCTAAGCATCGAAACTCTTTACGAAACCGTCTGGGGAGGCAACTACGACAAAGAAATGGACAAAGCTTCGGTTAAGGCTGCAATTCTGAGGTTGCGAAGATTTTTGCAGAAAGTTTGCCCATCAGCTCAGATCAAAGCCTTCGGCAAAGAAAACAATGTTCAGCTTTGTCTGAATGTGCCCTTCGCAGCCATTATCTGAGCAGGGTCAGTCTTCCATTCCGATGATTCCGCTGTCGAAGGGTGAGCCGCCTGAATTTTCGTGGTTTTCCGGGTCGATGGCAAGGAAGTTTTTCAGTTCGTTCAAAGCTGTAGCAAGCCGGTTGGATTTGATCTTTATCGGCAAATGAGCCAGCGACTGCCCGATACTTTGCAGCTCTCTGACTCTCAATACTGAATTCTCGGAAGGGTTGCGAAGCTCCCATTTTCCGGCAGCAGTAATTTCTTCTGTGGCCCTTGAAAGACTGATTACCGCATATTTCGGATTAACATAGGGAAA
>JBMOKV010000424.1:0-11303 GCA_049325495.1 Candidatus Rifleibacteriota bacterium
CTGTAGTTCCATATTTATATTACTGATCAGATCAACGAGAAAGCTGGTTGCCTGATCTTTTATTATTACGCTGGCATTTCTCTGGTTATCCACCCAGATTACGCTCAGACTGGGAATTCCAAGACAATAGACTTCCCATAATGTTCCGCCACCACCGGTAATAGCCAGTGATGCCTGCGAAAGCAGCCTGGGAAATTTGTCGGTTCGACTGTTAATGATGCGCTTCTGTGGATCAGCATCGACCCAGGCTTGAATCTGATCAAGGGGGCAGTTTTCTGACACCGAAACAATTATGTCGTTTTCCAGATTTTCCGGCAGTGAATTCAGAACTTTCATCATCGGTTCAACCACATCGCCCCCGCCAAGACTTACCAGAATCGGGCCGGCGGGGTTGTATACACGATCGCGCAACGCAATTATTTCAGGCCGCACCAGCGTGTACTGCTGACCGCACAAAATGCAGGGTATTTTCTGGCGCTCGTAAGGCTCTGGCGAAAACATGGGATTCGGGTTGATTACCGCCTGTGCCGGCGTATCGTGCTCAGCCAGATCATCGATGACCGCAACCGGAACCCGGCCGCCAAAAATCTGTAAAAGTGCGTAATCATCACGATTGAACCGGTAAGAATCGAAAACGATATAATTTATCTGGCGATCGAAGCGCTCGCGAATCAGTTCGATGAACTGCCGCACATCTTGCGAACTGGAAGTCAGAGTCGGAAAGGGAATATAATTGATTGTCGAGCTCACGGTTTTACTGCGGCTCAGTTCGGCCGGCAACCCTGAACCGACAAAATAAACCACCCAGTTGCGCCGTAACATTTCCACCGCAAGGGTTCGACACCGCATGAAATGACCCATACCGATGCCAGGGCCGGCATCAACGCGAAAAACCGCTACCGGTGCGTTAAGCAGACCGCGACGATTGAGCCTTATTCCCATGCCAGTTTACGATTTTCGCCCCGGGCTGATTTTTTTACCCCTTCAAACTGATCGATGCCGGAATTGGCACGAAGAATCTCAGGGTACTTTCTGACTACCTGCAAAACCTGGTAATAAGAAAACAGATGGTCAACCGGCGACAGATGCTGCATAAGCTCTTGAAGAACCTGATAATCTTCGGGACGATCAAGAGTAAGTCGCATTTTTCGACCATCGATCGTCGAGTCGAGATTGACGATCTTGAAATCGGCCGTATTCTCTCGCACATAAAGGGTCACATGTTCACGATGCGATTTCAAAGTTGCAAGACTACCAATTTTGTTTAAAACATCTGTTTTAATCACTTCGGTGTCAAAGCCTACCGGAAAAGTGGGTGGCACTTCGTTTGAAGAGTAATCGGCACCCGTTTCCAAGTGCAGCGCAAGAAGCGAATCGATGATTCCCGGATCAACCAGCGGGCAGTCGGCGGTGATTCGCACGACGTTATCGCAGGGAAAAAGCTCTACGGTGCGCAGAAACCTCGCCAGCACATCGTCTGAGCTGCCACGCACACAGGCAACCCCGTTATTGTTACACCATTCGACGATTGCATCGTCTTCGGCAAGCTCGCTGGTGGCAACCACTGCCCGGCTTACCTGATAAGCCGCTTCGCAACGCCTTACCACCCATTCAAGCACCGGGCGGCCGTATAATGGCAGCAATACTTTTCCGGGTAATCTGGTTGAGCCCATGCGGGCCTGAATTATTACCTGGTTAACCATCATTCAACCACTTCCCTGATGCCGCTCACGACCCGGCTAAGATCGGCGTTGGTCAACCCCGAATAACAGGGAATCGACAACGCCCGACGATAATAATCCATCGATTCGGGGACTTCTGCCATACAGCAGGTCTGAGCATAATACGGCATCATCGGAATGGGAATGTAATGAACCTGGGTGCCGATACCCCGCTCTTTCAGTTCATTCATGACCTGCGCCCGGCTTTTGCCGATGCGGTCGAAATTTAACTCGATTATCGCCAGGTGATACGCATGCCCAACACCGGCAGCCACTTCAGGAAAGCTCAGATACCTGATTCCCTTCAGATGGTGCCGGTAATAATCGGCAATCTGCCGGCGGCGCGAAATGAACTGGGACAGCCGGCCCAGCTGCGACTCGGCCAGAGCGGCCTGCATATCGGTTAAACGATAGTTATATCCAAGCTCCTGCATTTCATAATACCAGGGATTCGGCTTGCCATCAGGGGCAAAGCCCAGATCGTGAGAAACGAAGCATCCTGGGTCACGGGTAATGCCATGAGTGCGGTATGAGCGCAGATCTCCCGCAAAACTCGGCCGGTGGGTGGTTATCATGCCCCCTTCGCCGCAGGTGATATGCTTGACCGGGTGAAAACTGTAAACGGTGAAATCGGGAACCGGCCACTCACCGATCTTCCAGACGCGGCCTGATTTGTCTGTCCAGCTGCCTCCAACCGCGTGGCAGGCATCCTGTATCCAGATAAAATTGTATTTCTTTTTCAGTTCACCAAATGCCTGCATATCACAGGGATGCCCGGCCAGATCAACGGTTACTACAGCCTTTGCCGGCGTGCCTTTTTCAATCAATCTCTGCAGCTGCATCTCGCAGGCCTGCGGAGACATGGTCAGAGTCTTTCGGTCAATGTCGGCGAAAACCACATCAGCGCCCGTAAATCTGACACAATTGGCACTGGCGACAAAAGTAACCGGCGGCACTATTACCACATCACCGGCAACAATCCCAGCTGCCAGCGCGGCAAGATGAAGAGCTGCGGTGCCGTTGCAGCAACTGACCGCATAAGGGGCGCCGGTTGCCACACAAAATGCCGACTCGAAGCTATCTATTGCCGGCCCCTGCGTCAGATAATCAGACTTGAGAACCCTGACCACCGCTTCGATATCTTCGTCGCTGATCTGCTGATGACCGTAGGGCAGAAACTTCATTCGATAACTCCATCCTGATTGAGCACTTCTCTGAGCTGCTCAACGTTGAGCCATTGCCGGTTGGTATCACTGGCAAACTCGAAGCCCTCTTCAACGCTGACTGCGCCTTCAGGCAGAATCGTCTTCCAGAACGGAAAATCGGGCATCTTGATGTAACGATCGGGCAATTCGTAAAGATTGCGCGAATCATCGCGAGAAATCATCATTTCATGCAGTTTTTCCCCAGGCCGAATGCCGATAATCTTCAAGCGGCACCCCGGTGCTACGGCTTCAGCCAGATCAGTGATTTTCATGCTGGGAATCTTGGGAATGAACAGTTCACCACCGTTCATGATCGCAAAAGAATCGGCGACAAACTGCACTGCCTGCGGCAAAGTGATCCAGAAACGGGTCATTCGATCGTCGGTCACCGGCAATTCGCCGGTCGCCGCCAGCTCTTTGTAGAGCGGCACCACGCTGCCACGACTGCCGATGACATTGCCATAGCGCACTACCGCGAAACGGGTCACCATTTTCCCTGCATAGGCATTAGCTGCGATAAAAAGCTTGTCTGAGCAGAGCTTGGTGGCCCCGTAAAGATTTACCGGGTTGCAGGCCTTGTCGGTGCTCAGCGCCACCACTTTCGAGACACCGGCTTCAAGAGTGGCACTGATAACATTCTGGGCCCCCATGATATTGGTCTGCACCGCTTCAAACGGGTTGTATTCAGAAGCAGGCACCTGCTTCATGGCGGCGGCATGAATGACGAAATCAACACCGCCGGTCAGAGCACGATAAACCCGCTTTTCATCGCGGACATCACCGATAAAAAATCGCAGTTTGTTTGAGGGAAACATCTGCTGCATCTGATACTGCTTGAATTCATCACGTGAATATACGATGATTTTTTTCAGGTCATAATCGGTCAGCGCTTTTTTAACGAAGGCTTTGCCGAAAGAACCGGTGCCACCGGTAATCAGAATGGTTTTGCCAGACAGCATGTAAAAACTCCTTATTCCAGTTTCCAGACCTTTTTATGATAATTCCAGGCATGGAAAATAATGTCGTCGATCTGCCGATGCTCCGGTTTCCAGCCCAATTTGGCACAGGCCAGAGTTGAATCACCGACCAGAATTGCCGGATCACCGGCCCGGCGAGGGCCGAAACGGTATGGCACTTTTCTTCCCGTTACTTTCTCGGCCGCCGCAATGATTTCCAGAACCGAGAATCCTCGGCCGTTGCCAAGATTGAAGGCAAAATGTCCGCGGCCGCCGGCAAGCAGGCGTAAAGCCCTTACGTGGGCATCGGCCAGATCATCAACGTGAATGTAATCGCGAATGCAGGTTCCGTCAGGGGTCGGGTAGTCATTGCCGAAAATCGTCACGTCCGGCCGCCGGCCGCTGGCCGCATCGAGAACCAGCGGAATCAGATGGGTCTCGGGAACGTGCTGCTCGCCAATCTCTGCATCAATCGAGGCGCCGGCGGCGTTAAAGTAGCGCAAAGCCGCGTAATCGATTTTCCCCGCTTCCGAATGATCGCGCATCATCATTTCCATAATCAGCTTGGTATTGCCATAGGGGTTGACCGGGTGCTGAGCCTGACTTTCAGTGATCGGCACCTGGTCGGGAACACCATAGGTTGCGCAGCTTGAGCTGAACACCAGCTTTCTGACCTGGTGCCGCTGCATGGCATCGAGCAGATTGAAACTGCCGACCACATTGTTGAGGTAATATTTATCGGGCTTCTGCACCGATTCGCCGACATAAGCATAGGCGGCAAAATGCATAACCGCCTCGGGTTTGAATTTTGCCATTGCCCCGTCAATGTCTGCCGGTTTTCTTATATCACCTTCAAAAAACGGCCCCCACTTCACGTTTTCGCGGTAACCGTTTTCGAAATTATCGAAAACCACCGGCTCAAAGCCAGCATTTTTCAAAGCCCGGCAGGCATGACTGCCTATGTAGCCGGCTCCACCGGTTACCAGAACAATCATTGCTGCTTGCCGCTCAAATCGATCTTGCTGTTATCGCCGATGTTCAGACGCTGAAACTGACCGGTCAGCTCGACTGAATCACCGACGATCGAACCCTCGAGAACCGCATTGCGCAATATTGAGTCACGGTTGATGACCGAATCGCGAATGATCGAATCTTTGATTTCACAATTTTTGCCGATCGAAGTATAGGGGCCAATTACCGAATGCTTAACCTTGGCGGTGGGATGAACAAAAACCGGTGGAATAATGACACAGCCTTCGATGCAAACATGGCTTGAACTCGAACGCTCGAGCAGAAAACGGTTAGTCTGCAAAAGAGTTTCAGGCTTGCCACAGTCGAGCCACTCTTCTATTTCCGGGGCCCCGAGCTTCATACCATCTTTAAGCATCAGTTTGAAAACATCGGGAAGATAGTATTCACCCTTGACGGTAAGCTTCATTTCAATTGCTTTTTTAATATAGCCCATGAATCTTTTACCATCTTTTAAATAGTAAAGGCCTACCTGAGCAAGCTTGCTTATCGGTTGATCCGGCTTTTCAACCATATCGACGATGATACCGTCGCGCATGACGTTAACCCCGAAACGCTGATAGTTTTCCACTTCTTTCGAATAAATCAGACCGTCGAGATCTTCGCACAGGCGCGAAATTCTGGTCAGATCGGTCACGAAAAGCGTGTCATTGAATACCACCAGAACATCGTCGCCTTCTTCGATTCTCGGGGCAGCCAGAGAAACGGCATGGGCAGGCCCCAAAAGCTCTTTCTGCTGAATGTAGGTCGCGTTCAGATCAGGGTAGTTTGCTTTGACAAAGTCCTGGATAATATGACCGTTTTCATCGGTAATTATTATGTATTCATCGATTTTCAGCTTTTTCATGCTGTCGATGACATGCTGCAGAACCGTCTTGCCTGCTACCGCAACCAGCGACTTGGGCTTCGAAAAAGTATGGGGTCTCAGTCTTGTGCCTTTGCCGGCAACCGGAACGATTAACTTCATTTATTTCCTCCCGATGCCCTCGTAATCAAATCCAAGGGCTTTCATCTGTTTTGGTTCAAAAAGATTTCGACCATCGATGATGATCGGCTGTTTCAACAACGATTTTACCCGCTCAAGATCGGGCCGCCGGAACTCGTTCCATTCAGTCACGATCGCAAGCGCGTCAGCACCATTGACTACATCGTATGATTTCTTACCGTATGAAATCCGGTCTCCGAAAATTTTTCGGGCTTCCTTCATTGCCTCAGGGTCATAGGCAACCACTCGGGCACCTGCTTTAAGCAGGTTTTCAATCAGCACGATCGACGGAGCTTCGCGCATATCATCGGTGTTTGGCTTGAATGCCAGGCCCCAGACCGCGATGGTGTGATCTTTCAATCCCTCTGGAAACCGGCGCTGAAGCTTGTTGAACAATACCAGCTTCTGCCGGTTATTCACCGCCTCTACCGCCTCGAGTATTTCGAGCCGGGAACCCTTTTCTTCGGCGGTGCGGACCAGCGCCTGCACATCTTTCGGAAAGCATGATCCGCCATAGCCGGCACCGGGAAAAATGAAGGAATAGCCAATTCTGCTATCTGAGCCGATTCCCTGTCTTACCTGAGAAATATCGACCCCAAGCTTTTCACAGAGATTGGCAATGTCGTTCATGAAAGAAATTTTCGTGGCCAGCATTGCATTGGCTGCATATTTCGTCATCTCTGCCGAAGGCACATCCATGATCAGAATAGGTTTGCCGGTTCTTACGAAAGGAGAATAAAGCTCTTTCATGATTTCGCCGGTTCGCACGTCTTCACAGCCGATAACCACACGGTCGGGCTTCATGAAATCGTCGATGGCATTGCCCTCTTTCAAAAATTCAGGGTTGCTCACCACATCGAACTGCAGGTTTTCACCACGCTTATCGAGTTCTTCCTGAATTGCCTGGCGCACTCTGGCACCAGTGCCCACCGGAACCGTTGATTTATCCACAATAATTTTATAACTGGTCATGCAACGGCCAATGCCACGGGCAACCGCAAGCACATGCTGCAGGTCTGCCGATCCATCTTCACCGGGCGGAGTGCCAACTGCAATGAACAGCAACAGACATTTTTCTACCGCTTCTTCCAGGGAAGTAGTGAAAAACAGGCGCTCTTCTTCGACATTGCGCTTTACCAGACCTTCCAGACCAGGTTCATAAATGGGAATGACGCCATTTTTAAGGTTTTCGATCTTCTTTTCGTCTTTATCGACGCAGATTACGTCGTTGCCAGACTCTGCAAAACAGGTTCCCGAGACCAGGCCGACATAACCTGTTCCTATCATGGCAATTTTCATTTTTCTGCATCCTTTCTATATGTACAGTTGAATTTTTTACAAGCAGAGGCCATAATACCACCGATAACTGCTTTTTAAAATCCTAAATTTAAAGATACAATAATGTTCAGAATTCTTGATAAATACATCTTCACACAGCTCATCGGCCCGTTTCTGTTCGGCTTTTTCCTCTTCGTCACCCTGATTGCCATCGACCCGCTGATGTCAGCTCTGCAAAGTGTTGTCAACGAAAACGTCAGCATGTGGGTTATGTTCAGATGGTTTTTGAACCGCCTGCCCCAGGATATGGTTTTCACCTTTCCCATGTCGGTTCTTCTCACCAACCTGCTGGTTTTCGGGCGCATGTCCAAAGACTCAGAAACTACAGCTCTGCGGGCCGGTGGCATTAATTTTTACCGCATTCTGTTGCCGGTAATTGTTTTTGCCCTGATGATCACAGGCCTGAGCTTTTTTTTCAACGAACTGGTCGTTCCCACCTCCAATGAAAATGCCCGCAACATCAAACGTTATGAAATTATGAAACTGGTCGAACCCGAAGCCTCTGAAAACTCGATCATGCGTGTATCAGACGGAGCTTTTGCCTATGCCCGCAAGGTTTATGAAAAATCGGGCAAAATGGAACAGGTGCTCCTCGAATACTACAATGAAACTGGCGACCTTTCCCGGCGGGTATCTGCCACCACCGCCGAGTGGAACGGGCAAACCTGGCGATTTCTCGGGGTTGTCGAGCAGGATTACGCCACTTACGGTGCTCTTGCCTCACCGACCAGTCGTCCCGAGCTCATCATTCCTGCAATTGTTGAAAAGCCCATCGATTTCGCCAGACAGGGCAAAAAGCCCAATGAAATGAGTTATCACGAACTCAAAGACCGTATCGAAACCTATGAGAGAACCAAATTCATGGATACCACCGAAATGCAGGTTGAGCTGGCCATGAAAACCTCTCTGCCCTTCGCCAGCTTTTTCTTTGCAATTATCGGAGCGAGCTTCGGCCTCACCAACAGCCGCAGCGGTGCATTCATCGGCTTTGGCGTTTCAATGCTGATCATCTTTCTTTACTACGTGCTGATGAGTGTTTTCACCGCTCTGGGCAAATCTGCATATCTGCCGCCCATGCTCGCAGCCTGGGCTCAGAATATAATTTTCGCATTTGCAGGATTTCGTATTGTGGCGAAAATCAATGAATAAGAAGGCACTGCTGCTTGCGCTGATTGCCATTTTCAGCATTTTTTCAGAAATCAGTTATGCAAAAGTTTTTAACCCGATTCAGATTTTCCTGCCGGGAAATTTCAATGCCGGCGCAATCAACCTGACCGAAACCCTCGAACCCATTCCCGCCGCATGCTGGAAAGCTCCATCACTCATTGAAACTTTCAAACGCTTCAGTCCCGGTGCAATCAATATTGTCTATGGTACCGGCAATGACTCTTCCATTTACGACCCGGTCAGCTTCTGCAGTGATGGAAAGTATGAGCGTGACCTGATCAGACGCTGCCGACCTGATGCCGCCGCAACTGCCCCCGACGATCTGCTGATCTTCAGAAGCAGCCTCCTCAGCCCGGAAATTCGCCAGCGCATTCTTACCAATCTTGAGCCTGAAAACGAATACCCGGCATTTCCGCCATTCGGCATTAAAAAGCTCGACAACTGCAACCTCTGGTTTTTTAATTTCTTTGGTAAAGAGCAGTTCGCTGGGCTTCCTCTTGAAAGCTGGGGCCAGCTCAAGCCGGAAAACCCCGCAAGAGCACTTAGAAGAATCAATCCTTCGATCGGAAAAGACGACATCAGCCTTTCAATCGTTTATTTGAGCAGGTCTGAGGCCGAAGAACTTGTCAAGGAATTCAACAATTTCCCCGGAACCCATCTGATAATACAGATTTCTGACCAGACAAACCCACCGTATTTCTCTGAAATCGACCCACAAAGAATTGATCGCTGTTTTACTCTGTCATTAAAGAATGGCGTTGCCCGATTACCTCTGATAAAAATTTTCCGACGCAATAATGGATACCCCAGGCTTTCTCTGCGCCTGCTTCCCTACGAAAAAGCTGAAACCGGCACGGCTATGCATGATTTTGCAAAAATCAGACCCGAGCTTGGAGAAGCCCTCTACCAGACCCTTACAATGATTACCACCAGGGTCAGACCTTCGACCGCGCCATTCCGCTTCAACCCGGCAACTCATGCCGGATTCTGCAAAAGCCAGACCAGCTCGGATGTGGCAATCATGCAAATCCCTGAAGAAAATCACAAAACCGACAATGTAATAAGCTGTGTCGCCCTTTTCAATTCTTTCGCCAACGAAAAAATTTTTACTGCACGCATTAAGGGCAAACATCTTCTGATGCTGATAATCGATATTCTACGACGCTGGGACAAACCAATC
Organism: Candidatus Rifleibacteriota bacterium; assembly: GCA_049325495.1. Classification (GTDB taxonomy): domain Bacteria; phylum Muiribacteriota; class Ozemobacteria; order Ozemobacterales; family Ozemobacteraceae; genus DYKG01. The sequence goes on from JBMOKV010000424.1 coordinate 9,582, forward strand.
CCCGTGTTTTCTGGAATCTCGTTCTCTTATTTCGCCGATAGCCTTAAAAATGTAAATATCGGGCGATTCCCGCTGATGCCTGAACGCGAATACAGCCTCACTTTCAATGACAGTTTTTTGCGGCATCCGGTGGGAAGCAGGCTTATGACCGGAGCCACATTAGAACCCTTCGACGGAACAACCTTATGGGATATATGGAAAAATCAGCTCAAATCACTTAAAATAGAATCCGGGCATTTGCTCGATTGAAATCTTAATTACGGAAAACCAGGTACAATTTGAAAAATCTTTTTATACAACGCATAGGCCCGGCAAGCTTTCTGGATAACCCAGAAAGCCTGGCCAACAGTCGGTCACACCATTGCAACCAAAAGAAAAATAGGCCTACCAGCCCATCGGTATTCCCGATTTTCAAAAATCGCTTGATCAGCTTCTTTTCACAAGTCTGCTTTATTCTTCTGGTATTGATAACCATGACAAATTTACCCGCAACCGCTGAAGAAAAAAAATATTCACCCGATCCCGAAATCGTTGCCCGAATTGCTTCACAACCAGAAATTGTTCACGAGTTTCTGGTAAAATCCATGAATAAAGTGGTTGTTGACCCCGCAACCCTGACCATCAAAATTACCGAGTTCGACACCCAGCAGACAAGTCTTGGCCATTTCAAGAAAATCGAAGTATTTACCTCCCGCGGCAACGTTGACAATCTGATTCTCGACAAGGCCGAGATCGAATTTGAAGACGTGGTTCTCGATACCCGCAAACTGCTGCTTGAAGAAAAGATTGATCCCGTTGAAATGAAAAATATCAACATGGATGTCGTAATAAAAGAAGCTGATCTGAACAGTTTTCTCGAAGCCAAAAGCAAATCGATAAAGGTCAAAGACCCGAAAGTCGACATGAAAAAAGGCTCGATCGAACTTTCCGGTGCCGCGAAATATGGCATGGTAACCGTTAGATTCTGGGCCACCGGCCAATTTTCGATTCAGGATTCACGCCAGATCTGGTTCCATGCCAACCGCATGAAAATCAACCACATGGCCATGCCCAGATCATTTACCGGCATGATCATAAAAAAAATCAACCCGGTCTTCGACCTTGACAAGTTCCCTTTCAAGCTTACTCTGAGCGAAATCAAAATCGACAATGACAGCATGATTTTTACTTCTTACCGCAAAGGTACAAAGCAGTAATTTACTTTTGCCGGCTGAAAAGTTAAAATAAAACCACAAAAATATTTATGGAGGCTTTATGAAGAAAGTTTGTGTAATTCTTCTTGGACTGTTCCTGGCATTTTGTTCAAATGCCTATGCTGGCGACATCAACGACGTCAGCTCTGACAAATGGCTTGACCATGTTGCCCAGATGCAGGTCATGCGCCAGCAGATACTTGGCCTGTTGACCCGCGCCAACCCGACACCTGAAGATCGTGAAATGCTCCGAGCCCTGCAGGAATCTTTTGAAGAAAAGAAAGCCGAATGGGACCAGTATCTGATCGACGTCGCTGAAGGAAAAGGCAAACCCGCTCCTGCAGCATGCGAATCTTTCTGCGGCGACTGTGGCAAACAGATTTGCGATTGTGGCAAAGGCATCGAATGCAAAAAATGCGGCAAAAAAATCTGCAATTGCAAAAAGGCCTGCAAATCGGAATGCAAAACCAGCTGTGGCGATAAAAAAGTCTGGAAAGCCAAAAAGGCATGTAAATCAGAATGCAAAACC
>JBMOKV010000425.1:0-11121 GCA_049325495.1 Candidatus Rifleibacteriota bacterium
TGATTGAAAGAGACTTGAAGCTCAACTGTTGCCCCTGTGGCTGCCGGGTCAAAAGACGATATAACTTTGCCGGTGGCGAGGTCGTAGCATTGCACCCAGCTGGTGGGGGCCGATCCGTCGCCGCCGCCGAATACGTAGATTTTGTTGTCGTAGGCAGCAGTTGAATGGGCGTAAACGGTTTTTTTCAAAACGTTGGCGGTAACTGAAGCGATGTTCGGGCCACCGGTCAGGTGGGGCTGGAAAAGCAACACGTTTTTGGTGGGGGTGCCCGGTGAAGAAGATGGTGATCCGCCCATGATATAGATGCCGCCACTGGCGATGGCGGCGTTGCCGCAGCCGAAAGTGGCGGCTGACATGGTGGCGATTGAAACATAGGTGCCGTTCGGGGCGCTGCTGCGATGATAATTCATCGGCAGGGTCGCAAGAGCGGTAGGCTGGTCAGTCAGGGAAACGGTTCTGATTCTTCGACCGAAGCCGGTCATGCTGTTCCAGTCGTAGGTGCCCCCGTCGAAACTGAAGTTGTCTGCGGTCGAATCGGGGTTGCTTATATCGACCATGTAAATTTCATAGGTTCCGGAATCCTGGGCAAAAATAAGGGTCTGCCCATCGGGCGAAACGGTAAACTGTCGGTCAAGATGGCTCATCGAGCCGGCATCAATTCTGGTCAATGGAAATCCCGGTCTAATAACGATAATGTCGTCGTTATCATGATCAAAATAAAAGAAAATCGGATTAGATGCATCCCGTGAAAACGCCATGCCTGAAAGATCACTGTCACAGCCGGTTACCTCATAAAAGCACAAATGCACCGGGGTGAACTGAAAAGGTCGGGTGCTGGTTGAGGCGATCTTATCGTAACCTGAAACCTCGTTGTAGTCGTCGTCGAAATGACAATCTCCGGCTACTGAGGTTGGGGCGGCAGGGGTTATGTCAGCAGCGGCTGCCGGCAGACTGAAAAGGCCGACCAGTCTTTCTCCGCCGTTGGTTTTGTGGTTTATCTGCAGTCGATTCAGTGAATTTGCCGATTGAGCCAGGGTGAATTCGGCCGAAGAGTTTGTTGAGGTAGTGGTGTTTTCAATCATTAAATTATTGTTGATAAAAATTCTATAGGGGTCACGGTATGCGGTTGCGAATTCCTGAATTGCCACCGGCGGAATGAAATAGCCGAAGAAGGTTTTGATCGCACCGTTTCGATCATCGTTGCTCGCTATTCCATTGTTTGTTCCACCATTGGTGTAATAGTTTCCAGGATAATTCCGGTGGCTTCGCCAGGTATCGAAAGTGGTAGTGCAGCTTGCCAGGCTGATACCGGTAGCTGTGGTGGGAGAAGTGATTTTGAAGCTGCAATTGTTGGCGATCGGCGCGGCAAAATCATAATCAACCGCATTGTTGTTGGTTCTATAGTCGGCAACCAGGCCATTTAGCTGGGTCCAGTGGCCGAAGTCGTTGGCGCGCAGATCATAAAGGTGAATGCGGTTTGGGGTGTGGTCGGTGGCGATGGCAAGAAACCCGCCGTCGGGGCTGATTGCCATGGCATATGCGTTTTGTGGTGGAAACTGGTCGGTGACGGTTCGCCAGCGCGCAACAACTATAAATTTTCCGGCCTGCGCTCCCCATTCTTCTTTTTTTACCCAGTCTAGTGCGCAACTGTTTGAACTGTCTCTAAGTAAAACTAGAAACCCCTGGTCTCGGAAAGCGACTATATCTTTGGCAGTCCAGGTGCCTGCCGGCCAGTTATCATTGGAATCACTCGGCCAGCGAGGGTCTGAAGATGTTGTGGTGGAATCGGCTTCGATCGTGGGAGCCCAGTAGCCATTGTTAGCGTTGTTGGTCGTGTGATACTCCATGGTTACCTGGACATCTTCCAAGCTGTCAGAAGCGATGTTTACAATTTTTTCAACGTTGGCATAATTATGATAGTGGGTGGATGAAAAACTGGTGGTATCCCATCTGTGAAAGCAACCATCGTCATAAATCGTCACGAGAGAAGACCCGTTTCGATTAAATGAAATATATTTTGTGTCGGTGGCCAGGTCGATGGATTTGTTTTCAATAAATTCACCGGTGTTGATGTCGATGAATTTGACAACCTGATCGGGATTTTTGCACGAAACGGCGAGGAGCTGAGGCTGGCGGGAGGTAAATGAAACGTGGGCTTTATTGTAGGTAGCGATGTTTACTTTTCGGTCAACCGGCAATTCACCATTTGCCTTGGTATATGAGTTGGCCATGGCACCGGCCTGATCGATCAGGTAAATTTCGGGCAATTCTTTGGGATCTGCGACAAATTCGTCGGTTTTGGGGCTCAGGCAGAGCATATCAGTTTTAGTCTTGCCAGGGAACGCGTATATGCTGGTGTTTATCGTAGGAGTTGTGTTGAGATTCAATAAATCGATATAGTTGTTTGCCAGAAAATAAATACCGCTGTTGGCCGCGTTGTCTATTTCATTGGTGAAGGCCCAGTTTTTTTCATCGCCCGAAAGGAGAAAGTCATTAACAGCCGCGCCACAGTTTATCTTTGCCCGGCCGATAATACTCAGATCGCTTGATTTGAATCGGCTGATATAGCTGTCTTTCCAGAGGATGTAAAAAGTGTTTCCATCGTTTGATGGCCTGATTGACCAGGCCTCTTCTTCTTTTGCAGAATTGCCGTTTCCGTCGATCAGGGCGTCTCTGACAATTTGAAAAGGCAATTTTCCCCCATTCAATTGGGCAAACATTGGAAATCTTATCACAGCTTTTTTGTCTTTAACCGCCAGATAAAGCCAGCCGTCGTTTCCGGCTTTGAAATCTGAGTATTGGTCTGAATCAAGGTTAAAGACGGTTACATCGTTTTGCAGATCGAGGCTTCCGGATGCTGTTCCTCCGAGAACCGGTGGCCATGAATCGGCATCGACAACCTGGTAGGCTCTTACTGTTTTAAGATGATGGTAAGTTAAAAACACCATTTTGCCATCCGGGCGAAAAACAATACCTCGATCTTTCATGGCTTCATCTTTTTTATTGTCTTTGGTGCATTTAACAATTTCGTCGGTTTCCGTCTTCAAGGTTGCGACTTGACCGTAAGAGCTCGAATTGCGGTTGATGTTCAGAGCGAGAATACGCTTTTTTGCCTGAGCAATGATGAATTTGCGGTTGGGGTGAACGGCCAGATGCACTGGTCTTACGTCATCCTGGGCACCGTCATTGACCGGCTTGCTCAAGTTAATCCTTGGAAAATTAAATGTTTCGATGATTGTTCGAGAAATCGGGTCAAGCGCATAAACTTCGAGATAGCCAGGGTTACAGATCCAGATGAATTCATCTGAAAAGCTGGGGATGTTGAGCATGGCAAACAGACTTATCGAGTCGGTGGCGGTGACATTGTCGTTGTATTCAAGCTCCGATTTTACCACCAGGGCTTTAAGACCCTTTAGCGGCTGCGAAAAGGTCGCAACACTGTTTTCACTTTCCACCAGAAGGCTTTCTTTAATTTCTACTTCGGTTTTGTAGCTGTAAAGAATCGAAGATACACTCGCCGGGAATGAGGCAAGGTCAGTATCAGAAGCTACCCAGGCATCGAAATAGAAAAGCTTGGGCTCGGTGTCTGTGTTGTAACCAACATAATGGTAACTGGGCCGGCTGTCGATGGCGCGCAGGTCGAAAGCGCCGGCGGAAACTTCGCGATTGAGTCTTGAGCGGGCCAGATTGCGCAACTTTTCGCGGTGGTCAAAGTTTTCGGTCTGAACCATGCCGTGTTGCAGAGAACCGATAATCGGCACCATGATGTAACCGACCAGAATGGTCACGACAAGAGCTTCGGCCAGCGTAAACCCGCCCTTTTCAATCAAACGCTTGAAAATATTCATCGCTTAACCTCCGGCTCTGTCAGCCAATCTACTCAAAATATCGCAAGTTTCGTACCCCTGTGGGCCGCAGGATCAAATTCATTGCCGGGCTAGGGGTTTAGTTTATCTTCTCATATGTATTATCATCTTAAGCATACACCCAATTAAACAAAACCGTAAAATTTTTTTGCGCCAGGGTCAGCTTTTTTTACCATCTATCCGTGTAAGACTAATGTCGCCGGTAGCTCTAACGATGCCTTGAACCGCCATGGCGTAGGCTCCGATCGGAAAAAAATCAACTTTTTCTTCTGATAAGATTTGTAACATTTCTCTGAAGTCTTGATTCAGCAATGTTTTCTTCTCCTTTGAAAGCCCAGGCTTCTACGGTTAATGGCCACACCATTCCGATCAATTCAGCTGGATCGGCTTTGATGATATTCGATTCCGGGTCATGAAGCTTTTTTACAATCAGGACTTTTCTGTTCATAGTTCAATTATACCATGACTCCTGCTCCGGGAAGATTTCATCGGTTTATTCTGCATGGTTTATGATAAACTTATTGAGGTGAATTCCTTCCGGTTGATCTGAATTTGTTCAGCGGCAGAGGAGATATCTATTTTGCACTAAAATTTGGTTAACAGATTGAAAAAAGGAGATTGCCATGGCGGGAGCGGCGAAAAAGAAGGAGAATCGTTATTCTTATGCTGATTACCTGAACTGGGGCGACGAAAGACGCTGTGAGCTCATTGATGGTGACATTTGTGCCATGAATGCTCCGCTGGTTTCGCATCAGAGAATACTCAGAGAAATATTCGGGCAGATGTTCAATTTTTTCCACGACAAACCCTGTGAGCTTTTCATGTCACCATGCGATCTGGTTCTGGCCAAAAATACGAAAAAGAATGATGAGATTTTTACCGTGTTGCAGCCCGATATCATGGTTGTCTGCGATGAGAAAAAGATTGAAGAACAACGAATTGTCGGCGCACCGGACCTGATAGTTGAGATCGTCTCGCCTTCCACCGCTGCGAGAGATAATATCACCAAAAAAGTATTATACGAGAAAGCGGGCGTCAGGGAATTCTGGCTGGTTAGCCCCACCGATCGCATCACCAGAGTTTACCGACTCGAAAAGGATGGTCTTTATGGCCGCGAAAGCATTTATGACGACCAGGCACAGATTGATATCGCGCTGTTTGCTGGTCTGAGCATCGACTGCCGCCGGGTTTTTCCCAGACAACCAGAAATTAAGCGGGTTAAAGAGCCACCGATGCAGTATTTGTAAAAGTAGGGGCCGACCCATGTGTGACGCGCAGGATGCGCTAATGCCATGGCGCGGCCCGCCTCGAGTTGTTGTGATACAAACGAATTAAATGCAAATGGTATAATTCCATCATTTTTACATGATCCGTGTGAGGATTATGAGGTAAAATAAGGGTCAGGAAAAGATTATTCGAGGTGAAAAATGGTCGGTTCGGCGAAAAAGAAGCAGAATCGTTATTCTTATGCTGATTACCTGAACTGGGGCGATGAAAAGCGCTGTGAAATAATTAATGGCGAAATCTATGATATGACAGCGCCAAGTATTCTGCACCAGAGCATTTCGATGGAACTGGGAAGACAACTGGCCAATTTTTTTATCGACAGACCATGCAGGGTTTTTACAGCTCCGGTTGATGTAACCCTGGATAAAAAATCAAAAAAGAATGATGAGATTTTTACGGTAGTGCAGCCTGATATCATGGTTGTCTGCGATGAGAAAAAGATTGAAGAACAACGAGTTGTCGGCGCACCTGACCTGATAATTGAAATTATCTCGCCTTCTACAGCGGCCAAAGATAACATCACCAAAAAAGCATTATATGAGAAAGCGGGCGTCATGGAATTCTGGCTGGTCAGCCCCACCGACCGCATTACCCGAGTTTACCGACTCGAAAAGGACGGACTTTTTGGCCGCGAAAGCATTTATGACGACCAGGCAAAGATTGACATCGCGCTGTTTGCTGGTCTGAGCATCGACTGCCGCCGGGTTTTTCCTAAACAACCCGAAATTAAACGGGTTAAAGAGCCACCGATGCAGTATTTGTAAAAGTAGGGGCCGACCCATGTGTGACGCGCAGGATGCGCTAATGCCATGGCGCGGCCCGCCTCGAGTTGTTGTGATACACGAATTAAATGCAAATGGTATAATTCCCTAATTTTTACATGATTCGTGTGAGGATTATGAGGTAAAATAAGGGTCAGGAAAAGATTATTCGAGGTGAAAAATGGTCGGTTCGGCGAAAAAAGGAACCGGTGAAAAACCTGGTAAAAAGAAGAAATACAGCTACGCTGACTATCTAACCTGGCAGGATGGCCGGCGTTATGAGCTTATCGATGGCGAGGTATTCGCCATGACTCCTGCCCCGGGATTCGATCACCAGGAAATATGCGGGGCCATTTTTGCAGAATTCAGAAGTTTTCTGAAAGGAAAAAAATGTCGGGCGATAATTGCACCGTTCGACGTTGTCTTTTCAAGAAAATCCGATGATTTAAAAGAACTGCACACGATTTTACAACCAGACATCTCAATTTTCTGTGACCAGGAAAAAATTGGAAAAAATTCTGCTTTTGGAGCCCCGGATCTGGTGGTCGAAGTGGTTTTGCCTTCAACCGCATCGCATGATAACGTGAGAAAACGCCACATTTACGAACAGGCCGGAGTGAGAGAATACTGGCTGGTTTACCCGGAAGAACGCTATGTGCGGGTCTATCAGCTCGACGATCAGGGTAAGTTCGGCAAAGAAAACACTTTTGAAGACTGTGACCGCATTCAGGTCGGCATTTTTCCCGATCTGACCATCGATATGACCGAAATTTTCCCCCCCGCCCCCAAAGTGCCGATAGCCAGCCCCGACATCTGATTTTCATCGCAAAAACGAAACATTTGCGATCAAAATCTAAAAAAATTATAATCGGGGCATCCTCAATATCAGCGGTGAATACTGGATCGCCCGATCTAGTCGGGCGATGACAGTGGTATAATTTTCAATGTGCTTTTGTATAGTTAACCCTACAGCGAAAATGGAATGGTTGCGGTTTTGGCTACTTGTACATGAAATGATTTCATGTTAGGGTAACCGGGCAATGAATTGGCGAAGATTTATTTTTGCATAACCACTATTGTGGTATCATGCAGACCGGGCACCTGACTGATCTGACAGACTCAGCGGCCGTATCGGTGCCCGATTGATGCAACATCACGAAATCGAACTTTTGAGGTAAGCAGATGGCAGAAGAAAAACCCCAGGTAGACGAAGTAAAAGCCCTGGCTGAAATCAGGAAAGCTCACGCCCAGATTCTTGAAGAAATCGGCAAAGTCTTTATCGGCCAGATCAAGGTCGTCGAAGAAGTGCTTTATGCGCTGTTCGCACAGGGACATGTATTGCTGATCGGGGTTCCCGGCCTTGGTAAAACCCTGCTGGTTAACAGCCTCGCCCAGCTGCTCGACCTGGCGTTCAAGCGGGTGCAGTTCACTCCCGACCTGATGCCCAGCGACATTATCGGCACCGAAATCATCGAAGAGAACATGAAAACCGGCGAACGCAACTTCCGCTTCGTCAAAGGCCCAATCTTCACCCAGATTCTGCTCGCCGACGAAATCAACCGCACCCCGCCCAAAACCCAGGCCGCTCTGCTGCAGGCAATGCAGGAAAAGAACATCACCAGCAGTGGCACCACTTACCCGCTCTCTGAGCCGTTTTTCGTGCTCGCGACCCAGAACCCCATCGAGCAGGAAGGCACTTACCCGCTGCCCGAAGCCCAGCTCGACCGCTTCATGTTCAACATCCGCATCGAATACCCGCCCACCGAAGAAGAAATCACCATGGTGCGCGCCACCACCGGCGGCGGCATTCCCAGCCTCAAACCGGTTCTGCATCAGGATAAAATCAGAGAGCTGCAGGAAATGGTGCGCAAGGTTCCCGTTTCTGAGCGGGTCATTCGCTATGCCGTCGCGATTGCCGAAGCCACCCGCCCCGGACGCGATAAAAGCCCGGATTTCATCAATAATTACGTTACCTGGGGCGCCGGCCCCCGTGCCAGCCAGTATCTGATTCTCGGTGCCAAGGCCCGTGCCGTGCTGCAGGGACGCTTCTACGTGGCCTGCGAAGATATCAGGGCGCTGGCTTATGCGGTACTGCGCCACCGCATTCTGCTCAACTTCAACGCCGAAGCGGAAGGTGTTACCACCGACTCGATCATCGAGAAAATCCTGAAAATCATTCCCGAACCCGCCTCCTGAGTTTAGTGCCATCAATGGATAAAACGCGGAAAATCTCGAAGTTTCTCGACCCGAAGCTGCTTGCCTCGCTCTCTGCCATGGAGATCAAGGCCCGCACCGTCGTCGAAGGCATGGTCGAAGGCCTGCACAAAAGCCCGTTCAAGGGGTTCAACGTCGAATTTGCCGAATACCGCCAGTATGTGCCCGGTGACCCGCTGAAAGACATTGACTGGAAAGTCTATGCCCGCACCGACAAGTTTTACATCAAAGAACACGAAGAAGAAACCAACCTGTCGGGCTATATGGCCATTGATGCCAGCGCATCCATGTCGTATCGCGGCGCCGGCAGCATGAACAAGCTCGAATACGCCTCAACCCTTGCCGCATCCATTTCATATCTGATGCTCAAACAGCAGGATTCTGTGGGTCTGATCACCTTTGCCGACGGTCTGCGCAAAATCATCAGACCGCGCACCGGCATGGCGCATCTGAAAGCGATCTGCAACGAACTTGAAGCGACCAGCGCGTCTGATAAAACCAATATCGGCGAAAGCCTCGATCTGGTCGGCCAGAGCATGAAGAAACGCGGCATTTTCATCCTGTTTTCCGACCTGATGGATAACGCCGACACGGTAATCGCGAAACTGCGCCATCTGCGCAGTCGCCGCCATGAGATCGTGCTGTTTCACGTGCTCGACCGTGACGAGATCGCGTTTCCATTCGACGACACCACGATGTTTCAGGATCTCGAAGACCGCAGCGAGATCGTTACCGACGCATTTTCACTGCGCAATGAGTATCTCAAGCGCTTCCGGCAGCTGGTCGGCACTTTCAGATCGGCGCTGCGCAAATCGGGCATCGATTACCTGATCGCCGACACCTCGATGCCGTTCGAAACCAACCTGCGCAGCTTCTTTACCCGCCGCCAGGCAACTTCAGTGAGGTAGCCATGAGTCTGAGTTTTGCCAGCCCCTGGTTTCTGATCGGCCTGCTGAGCATTGCCGTGCCTATTTATCTGCACCTTTACCATCGCAAAACCCCGATTCGGAAAGAGTTTCCCAGTTTGCGGCTGATCAGGCTTTCAGTCGAGTTCGTCGCCCGGCGCCGCCGCATGAAAAATCTGCTGCTGCTGTTTTTGCGGCTGCTCGTCGTTATTTTCCTGATTATGGCTCTGGCGCGCCCGTTTATCGGCCAGAGCGCCAGTGCCGGCGCCTCATCGGCCACCCCGGCGGCTTTCGTGGTGCTGCTCGACAATTCCATGTCGATGGGTGCCAGCCACCAGGGCATTTCGTTGTTCAATACCGCCCGGTCACGGGCCCTGGAAATTCTTGACCAGATGCAGTCAGGCGATAAGGCCACCGTGGGGCTGCTCAACGACCCCGGCCAGCTGCTGTTTCCGCAGCTCACCTGGGATCGGGATGCCCTGAAAAAGAGCCTGGCTAATGCTCCGTTGAGCATGGCAGGAACTTCGATTTACTCGTCGCTGCTGCCGGCTCTGAAACTGCTGGTGCCGCTGCAGACCTATCGTCGAGCCATTTACGTGGTCACCGACATGACCGAAACCGCATGGAAACCCCTGATCGAGAAATACAAACTTTCGGAAGTCGATAAGGGAATCGATCTGATCATGGTTCCCGTTGGTGGTGCCGCTCCCGAAAACATGGCGGTTACCGGTCTCGAAATTGTCGCGCCGGTTGTGATGTCGGGCCGCAAAGTGCCGCTGCGCGTGAAAATCGCCAATTATGCGAATCGTGCCCGAAATGCCCGTCTCGTCATCTCGATCAACGGCGAACGGAAATTTGAAAAAGAGGTTGAACTGGCGCCCGATTCTGAAAAACAGAGTGAAATCAAACTCAATTTCAGCAAAGTGGGTATGAACAGCCTGAGTGCGGCGGTGCAAGCCGATTCACTGGCTTTTGACAACGAGCGTTTTCTGGCGGTAAGGGTTTTTGAACCCTGCCGGCTGCTGGCGATAAAGCCTGAAAGCGCGCCGGGCCAGGTCGAAAACCGCGAAGACCTGTTTCTTAAATTTGCGCTTAACCCGCTGAACCGCAGCAAAGAAAACAATTTTAACGTCGAATCCCGTTCGGCGGCTGAGGCGGCTAATCTTGACCTGCAGCGTTATGCTGCGGTTTTCGTGATCAACCAGCGTTCTTTGTCTCCTGAGTTGATCAAGCGTCTGTCGTCATACCTGCTCGATGGCGGCAGTCTGTTGTGGTTTCTTGGCGATAAAGTCGATCCTGACTGGTATAACCGTCATCTCATCGATGAGCTTGGCGGCGAATATCTGCTGCCGGCACGAATTTTCAAGCGGGTCGGCAACGCGGTCAGCAAATCGGTAGCCTATCAGATGACCGATCTTGATTTTGGTCACCCGGCATTTTCCCTGTTTTCAAGAGATGGAAACGGCGACCCGGGTCGCGCTTCGGTTTTCGAATTCTTTCAGGTGCGGCCCAACCCGGCGGCACTGCTGTTGAGCCGCATGAGCCACGGATTGCCCGGCATCGTGGAAGAAAAGCGCGGTCAGGGCCGATCGATGCTGGTCACTTTCAACGCCGATACATCCTGGAGCGATTGGCCCCTCAAACCCACCTGGTTGCCTTTCCTGCATCAGGCACTGATTTCCATGGTGACGGCCCGCGACCTGAATCTGGGTTCGGTCAGACCGGGAATGCCGGTTGCCGCAACCCTTAACCGCACCCAGGCAAAGAAAATCACCATGCGTCTTCCCGATCAAAAAGAAGTTTCGGTGAGCACCAGCGAAAATGGCAGCGGTCTGCTGCATTTTACCAGTCGCGAAACCGATCAGCCGGGTTATTATCAGCTTTTCGCCGATGACCAGTTGATCACCGCATTCGCGGTGAACCCGCCCCCTGAAGAAAGCCGTCTAGACCGCATCAATCTGCGGGAAGTACCCAGGTTTATTCCGTTAAAAACCGAGGTTGGCAAAGGGCATGGGGTCAAGGAAAAAGTGTCGGTGTTGCGTGACGGCTACGATCTCGGTCGACTGGCACTCTGGCTGCTGATTCTGG
>JBMOKV010000426.1:0-10860 GCA_049325495.1 Candidatus Rifleibacteriota bacterium
TCGGCAGCAGCTACGGGAGCGACCATATTCATATTGGCGTAGATATTGTTATCTTCCACCAGAATTGAGAAGCTGGCCGGATTACTGTAACCATTGTGCGAAATTGCCGCATTAACAGAACCAGCTGTGGTTCCCAGTAATATGGGGTCAAGAGGTTGCCCGGTTACCAACGACTTTCCATTTATGGCAATAACTTTCGGTGCAGTCTGGTCTTTAACCAGAATATCAACATCACCGGCATATTCGATCGTGCCATCTATCTTCTTCTGGCCGGTATAGTTTCCATCGCTGTCATAGGTATTTTCCAGGTATTCCCAGTCTCGGTAAGCTTTGCAGACCAATTTTCCCATCGTGGGGTCGGTCGGGAAATCCTGTTTCAGATTGATGGCAAAATCTGTCTGGCTCCAGCTCTGTTTTGAGATTTCCTGGGCAGGGTAAACGGTACCATCAGGCAGAGTCAGGTTAAATGTCCATTCATACTGAACCGGCATGTTGTTTTTCCACTTCAGCGTGCCCGGAACCATATTACTGTTGTTTACCTTGGGCAGGAAATAGAGATCATGCAGATAATCGCCGGCCGGGTCTTTCGGGTCTTCTTTCAGACGCCATTTGTTGTCTTCGTCTTCCCAGACCCCGTGATATTTGACGCTTCCATAAAGCTTTGGATCCGTCCATTTGATTCCCACCAGGCGCTGAATATCGACAGGTTTTCCGGTTGGTATGGGAATCTGGCGATTAACTTTAAGAATGGTCACGGCCGTGTTTGCAGGAAATGGAGTTTTCAAACCCGGAAAAGCTTTGCTGTTTATTCCAGAGTCTACAGGCGCAGCCTTAGCAATTTCATAACCAGTAGCGGGACGAATCGATTTATTAAGATCATCAACTGTTGAACCAAATGGCAGACTGTTGAAATCATAATATTTAAATTTGGCAGAAGCCATGATCTGATAGGTTCCTGAACGGAAATAGTATTTAATCGCAGGGCTGGGGTTATCAGTCATTTCTTTTACCAGCTGTGGTGAAGGAAGCGGGTTACCGAAAGCATCCTGAATCTTGTAAATTTTCCAGGTGTAAAGGACTTCGGGAGATGAATCGACGTAAGAAGATGTGTTCATGATCGAAGAAACGAAACCGCCCTCGGTGCCGTTATAGTTTCGATCGCCTTCCCACTTGGTTTTGCCGGGAATCGCGATGTTATTTCGACCTTCCCAGTATGGGGCATTTTCGATTCTGAACGTATACATTGCCTGGTCAACTTCATCGGTGAGAAATTTGAACCCGGGAGCAACGTCTTCTACCCCAACAACATCGACCACACCAAGATTTCCATTAGGAAGAGTCATTTTGGGTGGAGTGGCAACGTTTATGACTCCGAGCTGAGTTAGCTTGGGGTCTGCTACCAGAGTATTGACCTGAAGTCCGGTCATCCATGTCCAACCCGGCAACGCTGCTGCTGATTTAAGATTGGCCAGCGTCAAAGTCGGCCAGGTTGCCAGCGGCACGCTGAAATAGCGCCGATATATGTTGTTACCAATATGAATTTTTCCGACCTGATAATCACCGGTCGCGCCCAGTTCCTGGCAGAAAACTGTTTTGAAAACTTTCTGTCGATAATAGGCAATTGCGTAAGCCCGACCACCGTAGAAGCTGTAACCATAGAAGGTATACAGCTCTGGCCAGCTGACTTTGGCTGAGGATTCAGGTTCCTGAGTTGTTTTGGCAAAATACAGGTTTCCGAAACCATCGGCTTTCAAGGCATCAACGCCGGAACCAATAACAATTTTCTTGGGAATTGCCTTACAGGTATCGTTACCATCTTTATCGAAGCGAATGAACTGGTAAGCTGCGCCTTCATCGGCGTCGTAGGCATATACGATACCGCCGTCGAGCCACCACTGGTCAGAAACGGCAACGGAAGTGATGTTAAGCGACGAGGGTTTGATGTTGAATTTTTTCAACCAGTCTTTGATCAGCTTGGTTCCAAGCAAATAGACAAAATCGTCGGATTTGCTTTTTGCTGAAACCCCTACCCATTCCGTTGTCAGGTCATTGAGATAACCACGTATGTTTGGACTGGTCGGAGACATTGCCGTACCATTAAGCCTGACTTCACCATCAGAAGCACTGGACTGGGTTCTGGTATAGAGATACATGCGCCCGAACGGTGACATTGCCAGACAGGTAAATTTGGGCTTCGCCGAAAAATTCTGTTCGTTACTGCCGTTAACGCAGACAACGTTCATACAGGCAGAAATTTGCGAGCGTTTCACAATTTCGTCATAGATTTTGTCAGCAATCCCTTCGGATTTGCTGTAAACCGGGGCCCAGGATTTCCAGATGCCCATTGTTTTATCCCAGGAATTGAGGTCATAGTAGGTGTATTTGCGATAGACGCGATCCCAGTAGAAGATGTTTCCCTTGCGACCATGGGGGTCACCATCGCGGGACTGCCACCATGAATCATTGGGGATCGAGCCGTAACCAGAGCCGTCAACATTAACAAAATGGCACCAGTATGCATCAGACGCACCATTTGTATATTTGCAGTTAGCATCACAATAAACTGCAGTTTTTTGAAAATACCATTTATCGGTATGCTTGATAGTTGGTTTAACAATACCGCTCCAGGTCCAGGAAACGTTGGTGGGGTCGTTGGAAAGATTTGCATCGTTACTGCCCATGGGGCCCGTAGTGGTATAAACCGGACGGTTTGATTCATTGTATGTGGTATTTTCAGTACTGACATAATAGCTTTTGCGGGTATCACAGTGGGCACCCCAGAGGCCCACCCCGCCTGGAACTTTAAGCAAACGTTTGATTGGCTCAGTAATTTTTACATAGTTTGGTGCCACATTTTCAGAAAAAGTATAGACTTTGCGGTTCAAATTAACCGCAATACCATACGAATCTCTGGGGTCGAAAAGCTTCACTCCGACAGGATTGCCATCTGGTTCGCTCGAAGGATTGTTCAGGCGGTAAACGCCTCGGAAAGTGGCGTCGCTATGACCAATCAGCAGATAGCATTCTCCATTGCGCATGTATTCGACTGCCAGACCGTAAACCGGGCCAGTAAAAGCAATCAGCACCAGGACAGACAACAGAATAAATCGTTGCATACAATCCTCCTTGGTCATTTGACCTGGGCGAGAATACGGGCGGCAATATCGGCTTTAACCGCATGTTTTACAAAAATCTTTTCGAGAACCTGGCGGGTAATATCCAGGTTCTGAGCACCGGCGAGAAACAGACGACCACGAAACCCCGGCAGACTTCCATAAAGAGGCTGTTTGGAAATCTGCATCGAAATGTTGCGGTCAAAACTTTCTTCAATGTCGCGACGCATTTGTGAAGCATATTTGCGAAGCTCGGGATCGCGCTTGTATGGTTCAGGAACATCACCCACAAGGTCAGACTGCAAAAGAGACTGGTAAAGCCTTATGCTCAGAGGGTCTGCGCCAACCGAAGGAACTGAGGTAACTTTTTCAGGCTGCATTTGCAAACCGAGAAAATCCCGGTCGACAATAACCGCATTTCCCAGCTGGGTCGAGAATTGCTCAAGCATCAAATCGATCTCTGCGAGCACCGATTCGACTATTTTTCTCGATTGCTGACGGCTCAGATAAAGTGGGTTCATTACGTTATCCCAGATCGCATCTATTTTTGCCTGAATTGCAGCAATATCCATCTCGATTTCAGAAATCTTTCTGGCCTGGTGTTTTCTACTGCTGTCTCCATCATACCTTCCAAGCTCTTCATCGAATTCAACTACCCCGGTCATCCGGTTTTCCACCTTGGCTTTTTCAGCCAGCAGGCGATCGAGATCCCGCTGAAGTTCTTCGATTCGCTGATTTGCCTGCATACTTGCGCTGGCAATCTGAAGATTCAGTTCATTAAGACGGTTTGAATCGCTGAAATTAATATCTGATCGCAGATGTCTTTCAAGAACGATATCGTATGAGCCCATCTTCGGATGCAGACCAATCAGAAGCTTGTAATCAACAGTATACATTGGCGGTGCGGCAAAAGCTGCCACAGAAAATAAACACGCCAGAATTAAAACAATTTTTTTAAAAACATTTTTCATCTATTGTCCTCGACTGCCTTATTCTTCAGGAACGTCCGCGTTTGGCAATGATATGCTCTTCAACATCTCGATGGCCGGGGTTTGAAGATCGACCACTCCGGCCACGAATGGCCGATGGCTTCTTTCAGGGAAACTTTGTCTGATGCTGTACATTAATTGCCCACATGACTGGCTCAATTGCCCAATGGCTTTTTCGTCACCGCGCCACACACCCCAATGTTGGTTAACCCCGGTCGCCATGGCAGTGGTGGGAGGGTTGAAAACAGAACTGTCAAGAATTCCGGTTAACTCATTTCTTTTGGCCAGATACTGACAGATTTCATTAATCGTTGAGCTTATACCTTTCACAACCGGCATTAAAGTCCAGTCTGAGGGCATATTAAGATAAAAATTCCCATGTCTGGAAGCAAGTTTAAGCGCTTCTTTCAGCAGATCCGCATAAAAACGCAGGCTTTCCCTCTTTTTCCAATAGAGAAGATATGACTTTCTGGCAGCCATTCCGCTGCCGGTTATCTGGCCTGCGTAATTGAGGTCAAGCTGGCGAATGGTGTTTTCCATGGCCTGAAGACGACTTTGCAGCCTGGCATTATAATCGGCCTGATTTTCTTCCGGTCCTGGTTCTGAGAGAGTGCCCCTGAACCTGCGAGTAGCCGGATCAAACTGCTGCATCAACGGATGAAGTTGAACAAGAACCGAAGAGTTCACAACACCCCACTCAGGCTTGCCCGCCTCAAGAGATGATGCTATAAACACCAGCGTAAAAAAAACTGGCATTATCGTAAAAAATCTTTTCATATCTCTCCTGTCAGAATGTCACTATTGGAGTCATCGAGGCAAGCTTAACCGTAACGTTCTGCACGATTTCACCATCGGTTTTCTTACCACCCTCAATCCGGACAAAGCGACAAATAAACTCCATTACTCCTGGACTCGCAAGACTGGTACCAGTAGCCACGCAAGCTATCTGATCCAGGTTGAAGTCGAAATCACGATTGCGGTTTTGATCAGGATCCGGCCGGAATTCAGCGCTGGGGCCTACGGTTCCCGGGCCGGGAAACTCAACAATGGCACCAGGCATGCCCACCGGGTGCGAAGAATAAAAATTTGGATCACTGGTTCTTACATAGCGCACCCGGCGCTCTTTTACCCAGATTGCCACGCCAGACCACTTGCCATTTTCAAGTGGGGTGGCAAAGGTGGCATTTGCCTCAAGATAAGGATAAGAAATTGAAAATGCGAGCAGGCAGGTCCAGTTTTTGGTGTTGGCATCCATAAAAACCGGAGTGGTATTTAATCTGAACATATTGTTATTAACATAGATAGGGGTATTTTGAACCACTGTCTGCGATCCGTCATCCTCAATCCTCAGCAAGGCAGGGTTTGCCATGCTCAGATCACGTGAAAGCGCCGAAAGAAAAAGCTGTGCACGTTTCTGTTCTTCAGCACGCCAGGTTCCGGCCACAAAGCCTTTTGCCCCAGAGCGGTAAAGCGAGAATACGCCGGTCATAAAAAGTGAAAGAACACCGGCGGCAATAAGAATTTCAATTAATGTGAAACCTCTGCAGTTTCTATTTTTACTATTCAATCTCAAGCTCCTGAACTGGTTAGAAAGCTGGCCGGCGTGAACCGGAAACGACTCTTTCAATCAAACGCTGGTATTTTTCGCCATCAGCTCGACTAACTTCAACCTCAACTGATATTTTTAAATTCATATCCTGATACATCTTCGAAGACAGCAACTGAAACGTGGTGCGATACTCTGCGTCAAATGGACTGGCAAACTTGCCAGAGAGAATGTTGTCGTTGTGGTAGGCTGTATAGGGTTGAGAGGTGGTTCCTTTAACATGGGCAATATAAGCGTAATAAAGAGGCCCGGGAATTTCTTTGAATTTCAACATGGCAATCTGGGTTATTCCTTCAGCCAGAAGGTCGGCCTGAATTGCCCCAAGTTCAATAGTATTGCGCCCAGACTGATTTCTGATCGTATTAATGTAGGAAACGCCCAGAATAAGAATTCCGGTTGCCAGAGTCAATACAATTATCAGAGCCATTCCAGACCTTTTATCAGTTAAACCCTGCATCAACCGGTCCTCCTCTGGAAATCTGCCCGAAAAGTCATTGCTGAAACTGAAACTGGCAGATTCTGCTGTTCATTCCAGGTAACCGTAACCGTCAATCTGATTACTACATTGTTGAGCGAAAGTGTTTCTTCTGGTAAAAAATCATCACCAACCGGGCTGTCTGCCTTAAAAGTCGGTCGATTTACATCAACTCCCCGGTATTTGAAATTTGCCGGATTAACATACTCACTATCCAATGAAATGTTGAATGGGTATCCCTGATCCTGGCCTGAGGTAACATCGCCCAGAGCAATGCCTTCAAACCCTTTTTGAATATTCTTTCCTGTGGGTATCTTGTCATAATCGGTCTGCAACATCTGTCGCAGAGTTTTATCGAGCAGTTGAATTGCAAGAATGCGTCGCGCATCTTTACTGGTTGCGCGGCCACCGTATCCCATTATCGATGCTATCGGGATCATGGCGGTGGCAAGAATGAACAATGCAATCATTATTTCAATAAGCGTGGTACCGCGATTTTTCAGCATTAATTTCACCCTATCACCAATCTTACTTTTAATTTTAGCATAAGCCCAGCCAACACAGGTAAAATTAAACCCAAAAATTAATCGAAAGAGACTTTTAACCCCTTGAAATCACTGGAAATTCCGGTTGCCATGGCAACAGAATTTACCAGAATTCCTGATTTACCATCGCAAAAACAAGGCACATATTCCCGGGAAAACCCATGTAAACTATTTTCTTCAAAAGTCTCCCACAAAACCTCAATTCTCTTGCCGACGAAACTTCGGTAAAAAGCAGCAGCGCTCTGATGCCAGACTTTTTCAACTTCATCTGATCGCATCGATTTTACCTGGTTTCCGATTTGATCAGGCATCGTGGCGGCTGGAGTGCCATCGCGGGGTGAAAATTTAAAAATATGAATGCGCGAAAACTGCAGTTCTTCAATAAACTTTAAGGTCTCTGCAAAAAGATCATCGGTTTCACCCGGAAAACCCACAATCAGATCGGTAGTTATTGCTGCCAGCGGCATTTGCTTGCGAATTCGCTCGACCACTCTTCTGAAATCTTCTGTGGAATAGGGTCGGCGCATTTTTTTCAAGATAGTATCGCTACCTGATTGAAGGGGCAGATGAAAATGAGGGCATGCTTTTTCTGATGAAGCAACCCAGTTGATCAAGTTTTCATCGACCTCAATCGGCTCGATCGAGCTGAGCCTTATTCTTGCCAGTTCTGGAATTTTTTCAAGTTGCTGGAGCAGATCGAGTAATGAAGGGCGGAAATGGCCAAGATGAATGCCGGTAAGAACGATTTCCTTGTGCCCTTCTGCTGCCAGTCGGCGCGCTTCTTCAACCGCTTCGTCAATTGGCCGCGACCACTCCTGGCCACGCAGATGTGAAACGATGCAATAAGAACAGAACTGATTGCAGCCATCCTGAATCTTAAGAAATGCCCGGGTTTTCGCGGTTAAAATCTGATCTTCAGAGGCAGCCCGATGCGGATCATAAACAAAATCAGCAAAAAGATGCTGAACCATTGCCAGAACCGCAGAGAATTCATCAAAAAAAGGCAGCGCATAGTCAGCCTCCAGGCTTTCCTCTTCACGCTGTTGGCGCAATCTGGCCTCACAACCGGCCAGTACAATTTTCACTTCAGGCCATCGTTTTCTGGCGGCGCGCAGGGTTTGACGAACTTTCTGCGATGCGCGCCCGGTAACTGAACAACCATTTAAAATAAATATATCAGGTTGTTCTTCATCTGGTTTCAACCCGAGAATCTGCAACTTTTCAGCAAGACGCTCACCGTCATATTGGCTGACTTTACAACCAAGAGACTTCAGGGCAAATTTCAAGGTTCTCATGACTCAACCTGGCCCCAGCTGCCGCAAAGAAGAACAGAGAGAACAATCAGAGGTGTAGTTTCAGCCCGGAAAATTCTAGGACCCAGCCAGACTGTCTGCCAGCCGCGCTTCTGTAACATGGAGATTTCTTCGGGCGAAAACCCGCCTTCGGGGCCAGTAAGAACCCGACAGTTTTTTTCAGCGGCAAATTTTGAAAACGAACCAGGTTCGACACTCTGACCCTGCTCATAAAGAACCAGCGCAGACCCATCAACGATTTCAGGCAGGTCTTTTAAATAAACCGGCGGCGACACTTCTGGCAAAACGCAGCCACCACACTGCAACATCGCACTCAGAGCTATTTTCTGCCAGCGATCGGTTTTTGCTTCAGAAGTTTTTTTGACCACACAGTTCTGCGAGATTACGGGCACGATTTGCGCTACGCCAAGCTCAACAGCTTTTTCAACCAGCCAGTCAAATTTTTCACCCTTGGTCAGGCCTGCATAAAGAGAAATTTTTCTGGCAGGTTCGCGACCGGGGTTAAGCCATTCGGAAGCCGAATATCTCCCCCCCTCGCCGAGCACCGCCTGGGCCTCATGCCCACAACCATCGGTAACAACGAAAACATCGCCAGGCCGCAGGCGCATGACCCGCTCCAGGCGATGCCGGTTATCTTTGTTCAGACTGCCGTTAAGCTCAGTCTCAAAAATTCGAACCTTGAAAGACAAAATCAGACCTCAACGTCAGCAGCGTCTTCCCAGAGTTGTTCAAGCTTGTAAAACTTTCTTGCTTCGGGCTGAAAAAGATGAACGATGAAATCATCGGCATCGATGAGAACCCAGCTCGAAACCGCATCTTTTTCCATGCGCACACCGGGCTGATTGGGCACTTTAATCAGACCAGCGGCCGCATCGGCCAATGCCTGAATATGGGGACCATTGTTTCCAGTGCCGATTACCAGATAATCTGTGTAACTTACGAGTTTGGTAACATCGAGAACCCTGAGATTTTCGATCTTTTTTTCACGTAATGAATCGACGATAATTTTCATCAATTCAGGAATCTTTTTTTTGGCAGCCAATTTCCACCTCCGAACCTTAAAAGAGCGGGGCGCACAATGCGCCCCGATGTTCAAACATTTTTTTAAACAAACAGTTAAATGCCTTTGAAGACAGAATACACGTAACGACCGAACATGTATTTCTTTTCTTCAACGTAGCTATAGCCTTTTTCAATGGCAGCCCGGTTAATTTCGAGGAGTTCTTTTTTGCTGCCGGGCATAAGATCTGGAAGGGCCTTGAACAGATCTTCAACGGTAAACAGCTTGCTGAACTTGGCGTAAGCCCCGGCCATGACCAGGTTGGCAACCTTGCCGTTGCCCAATTCTTCAGCAATATCACTGGCCGGAATTTCAACCAGTCTGATATCATCGCGAAATTCCTGGCGTTCAATCAGCGACGAATTGTACATCAACATGCCGCCGGCCTTGATTTTCAGGTTGAACTTGGCTACCGAGGGGCGATTCATGGCAATAACCGTATCAGGAACGGTCACCATCGGTGACGCAATTTCATTTTCCGAAAGAATTACGGTGCAGTTTGCTGTTCCGCCACGCATTTCCGGCCCGTATGAGGGAATCCAGGAAACGTTCTTGCCCGCTCGCATTCCGGTTTCTGCCAGCACCTTTCCCAGAAAGAGAATGCCCTGGCCACCGAATCCAGCGAGAATAATTCTTTCAACTTTTGACGACATAAAATGCCTCCTCGGAATTTATTAAATAGGCGCGGCTTTCACCGGGAAAGCCACGCAGATTTTTACGCTTTTTCAACGCCGTGAACGTCTTTGAAAGTTCCCGGGGGGAATACCGGCAACATGTTTTCGGTCAGCCATTTATGCGAATCCGCTGGTTTCTTGCCCCAGTTGGTCGGGCAGATGGCAACCACTTCAACGAAAGAAAAGCCTTTGCCATCTTTCTGAAGCTTGAAAGCATTGTAAATGGCCTTTTTCGCCTTCATCAGGTTAGCGGTGTTATTTATGGTAACACGGGTAACATAAGCCGGACTTTCAAGAGTTGCAATCATTTCGCTCATCTTGATCGGATTACCGGCTGTTGCAGCATCGCGGCCATAGGGCGAAGTAGCGGTCTTCATGCCGATCAGAGTGGTTGGAGCCATCTGACCGCCAGTCATACCGTAAATTGCATTATTAACGAAGATTACCGTAATGTTTTCACCGCGGTTTGCAGCATGAATGATTTCTGCAGTTCCGATGGCAGCCAGGTCGCCGTCACCCTGATAGGTGAAAACGATTGCATCGGGGCGGGTGCGCTTGATACCAGTCGCAACTGCCGGGGCGCGGCCATGGGGGGCCTGGTTGAAATCAAAATCATAGTAATCATAAGCGAATACCGAACAACCAACCGGAGCTACACCAATAGCACGGCTTTTGATTTCGAGTTCATCGATTGCTTCGCCGATCAGGCGATGAATTACCCCGTGATCGCAGCCGGGGCAATAGTGGAACGGAGTTTTGCTTAAGCTTTCGGGTCTTTTAAAAACCTGTTTCATTTTATGCCTGGCTCCTTTCAGTCGGGTCTTACTATTTTATCAACTTCGTTGAGAATTTCAAAGTCAGAAGGAATGGTTCCGCCGGTGCGGCCGAAGAAATATACAGGTTTTTTGCCATTTACTGCAAGCTTGACATCTTCGACCATCTGACCGCATGACATTTCGACGCAAAGAAAGTTTGTGGCCTTTTCAGCCAGACGCTGAATAACTTTAGTCGGGAAGGGCCAGAGAACTTTGGGGCGCAGCAGGCCTGCTTTAATACCACGTTTGCGGCACTTTTCCACAACCGTT
>JBMOKV010000427.1:0-10721 GCA_049325495.1 Candidatus Rifleibacteriota bacterium
AATTCTTCGATGAATTTTTCAGCACATTCTTCATATACTTCCATCTGCTCTTCAAAACTCTTGGGCTTTTTCCCACCGAATTTTTTCTGCATTTCCCGATCGGCAAGGCGGCCAACCAGTTCAGACCAGAAAGTCTGATCTTCATATTCATCGATGAAAACTCTGGAAATGCTTGCCTCTTCCCAGTCCGGGTCAGGTTCACAAATATCGTCTTCTTCAATGCTGAATTCTTTTTTCATTCCATTTTCATGGGCAAATCGATACAACTTTTGGGTTAAGGCAAGATATTTGGCCTTACGCGGGTCGTCTTCTTCATCATGGGCAGTCATCACCCATTCGGCCATCATCGCCATTTCCACCAGGCATTCCAGTTCTTTTTTGTCGAGTTCCAGTTTCATTTAGGCCTCCTGATTTCAGTTCCGCCTATTATACCCAATTCGGCGTGTTTTTCCAGAAGCATGGCAACAAAACATTGACATTTTTTTCACAAACATATATAATCGCATGAGAATATACGATTTTTAGTCAAGGACAAATCGATGATCAGCCAGACCAGCATTCATGCAATCAGAGCCATGATGTATCTCGCCGCACAAAAAGAGAATCAGCCCATTGGTGCGGCATTAATTGCCACCGCCATCGAAGCGCCGGCAAATTATCTGGGCAAAACCCTGCAGATTTTAACCCTCAACGGGCTGCTGAATTCTCAACGTGGGCTAGGCGGTGGAGTCAAGCTGGCCCGGGAAGCCGACCAGATAAGCCTTTATGACATTGTCGAACCGATCGAGCATGTGAGTCGCCAGTCCAGATGTTTCATGAACCGGCTCTGCTGTGGCCCAGAACCATGCAGATTTCATGAAAGATGGGCAGGAATACACAGGGATTATTGTGATTTTCTAAAATCAATTTCACTTAAACAGATAGTTGAGCAAAACCAGGTCGACTCCAGAAATTTTAAGATGCCCGGAATCAGAAAGGATTGAATTATGAACCTGAAACTGAATTCTCTCGACGTTCTTCGCGCCGCTGTGATTCTTGAAGAAAAGGGCGAGAAATTTTACCTGGATGCGGCGAAAGAAGCAGACAACAAAGCTGAGAAGCTTTTACGACAACTTGCGGCCATGGAAAAAATGCATGCCAGGAACTTTTCCACAATGGTTAAAGCACTTGAAGAAACCACCAGAAATGATGTGGGCAAAGATACTGACGAAGAGAAAGCTTTTCTGAGCTGTCTTACCGATGACCGCATTATTACCGAAGAATGCGCATACAAACGGGGCGATTCTCTTGAAACGGTGATCAGAAAAGCCATGCAGCTCGAGAAGAATTCAGTCTTCTTTTACACTGCCCTCAAAGACACACTTCTCAAGAGCATGAAAATTGAAGCGGTCGATCAGTTGATCAACGAAGAGGTAAAGCATTACCGAATGCTGAGTCAGGCTCTCAACGAGCTGACAATTGCCTCTAACGGCAAGTGACTGGTGAAAACCATGAACTCATACAATATTTCCAGAACTGATTTCAAAGATATTTTCAAAGTCCTGGTGGCAGAATACCGGCTTTTTGGGCCGAAAAGACTGGCGGGTCGTGGCAGGTTTTCTGACACAGACCTGATAACCTGTGATTTTCTTACTGACTTCGACGAGCTTGAATTCGAAGAAAAGAGTTCCCTTTCGCCAAAGTCCGTGGTTTTTCCTGCGGATGAAACCACTTTCGTATTCAACGATGAAGAGTTCAAAGAACCAGTGATGCGGGATCAACGCGAAATCATCGTGTTTTTGCGACCCTGTGACATAAACGGGTTTGCCAGGCTTGACAAAATTTTCCTTGAGAACGGTGATCGGGTTGACCCATACTATCAAAGGCGCAGACAGAAGATTCACTTTTTCATGATTGAATGCCGCAACAGCTTTGAAAATTGTTTCTGTGTGGCCATGCAATCTAACCGCACCGACAATTTCGCGGCCGCCCTGCGTTTTGGCGATGATAGCATCGAAATTCAAATTAAAAATGACTGTTTCAATCATTTTTTTGAATTAGTGGGAACCAGGTCTGATTTTAAGCCTGAATTCATTGAAAAAGACGCAGTTAAAGTTGAACTTCCGACAGCAGATGAAATGTCCGCAGAAATTTTCAATCACCAGATGTGGTCTGAATATGATCAGCGCTGCATCGCCTGCGGGCGTTGCAATACATCCTGCGTAACCTGCACCTGTTTTTCGACGGTTGACATTTTTTATCCCGACAGCCGCACCTGCGGAGAGCGAAGACGGGTCTGGGATGGCTGCCATCTGGATGGCTTCACAGAAATGGCCGGCGGGCATTCTTTTCGAAAGAACAAGGGTGATCGCATGCGATTCAAAACCCTGCACAAAATTTACGATTTCCGCAAAAGGTTCGGTTTCGATATGTGCGTGGGCTGCGGACGCTGTGACGACGTGTGCCCGGAGTATATTTCCTTTTCAAGTTGCATAAACAAGCTTAGCAGCACACTAAAAGGAGAAAAGGCATGAAAGAAAATCCATATCGTCCCCTTGCTGCTGAGATAATTGAATTAAGGAGAGAAACTTCGGCTGAGTTCACGATAAAAGTCAAAGCTGAAGCTGAAATTTGTCCCGGGCAGTTTTTTCAGGTTTCCCTGCCGAAAATCGGCGAAGCACCTATTTCAGTGAGCAGTTTCGGACCTGATTATATAGAATTCACGATTCGTGCAGTAGGAACTTTAACCAATGTTCTGCATGACTACCGCGTCGGGGACCGAATTTTTATCAGGGGGCCATACGGTCGAGGCTTTCCTGTCGAGAAGTTTCGCGACAAGGACCTGTTGATCGTTGCTGGTGGATCTGGACTGGCACCGGTAAGACCTTTGATTCAAAAGTCACTGTCTGGAGAACTGGGGATTCGTTCACTTAAATTAATCATTGGTTTTAAAAATTCAGAGGGTATTCTTTTTTCTCAGCAGATTGAAGAATGGGCAAAAGAATCAGATCTTCTTCTGACGATCGACAAACCTGAGTCTGGCTGGATCGGAAAAACCGGCCTGGTGACCGAACACATCAAAAAATTGCCGAAAGACAGCCTGAAAAATCTTGAAGCGGTGGTGGTCGGGCCAACGATGATGATGAAATTCAGCACTGCCGAGCTGGTGCTGCTGGGCCTTAAAGACGAACAGATCTGGGTGTCTTTTGAACGCCTGATGTCATGCGGCATTGGCAAATGCGGACACTGCAAGATTGACTACACTTATGTCTGCGTCGATGGTCCGGTCTTGAATTATTCTCACGCCGCAAGGCTTATTGATTAAGGAGAAAAGGCATGTCAGCTGATTTGAATCGAAAAAAAGTAACAAAAAATGCCTTCAGAATAACGAAAAAACGGAACCACACGGCCTTGCGGGTGCGTGTTCCCGGCGGTCATATAACCGCCGAACAGATTGGGATTGCAGCGGATATCGCCAGGCGTTTCGGTGATGGAAGCATGCATATAACCACCAGGCAGGGATTTGAGATTCCCAACATTCCATTTGAAAAGATGGCCGAAGTCAACGTGGCAATCAAGCCTTTGATTGAACAACTGCAGATTGCCAACGGTGTATCATTTACCGCTTCAGACAGCGGATACCCGGCGGCGGGCATGCGAAACATTTCAGCATGTATCGGCAATCGCGTCTGCCCCTTTGCCAATGCCGATACGACGGCGCTCGCCCAGAAACTGGAGGGACAACTGTTTCCCCATGATTTTCATGTAAAAATAGCAGTTACCGGGTGCCCTAACGATTGCATAAAAGCGCACATGCAGGATTTCGGCATAATCGCAATCTGTGAACCACAATACGATTATAACGCATGCATCGGCTGCGAAGCATGCGAAAAAGCCTGCAAACGCAAGGTCACCGGAGCTCTGAGCATGAAAAACGGCAAAGTGATTCGTGACCCCAGACGCTGTATCGGCTGTGGCGAATGCGTTCTCGCCTGCCCAACCGGGGCCTGGACCAGAAACCCTCAGAAGTTCTATCGGTTGCTGATTATGGGGCGAACCGGCAAACGCAACCCACGAATAGCCATGCCTTTTCTGAACTGGGTCACTGAAGAAGTGGTGATTCAGGTAATAAAGAACACGATACCCTACATCGACCGCTATATTCTGCGCTGTCTGCCAAAGGAACATATTGGCTACATCGTTGATCGAACCGGGTATGATGTTTATCGGCGCGAAATACTCGAAAATGTGAAATTAAACCCCGAGGCAAAAATTGCGAGAACCATGCAATGGCCGGGTTACGACACGTTGAACGACGCCAACATGCGTTCAGCAGATTATTGGAAGGAGTAAGCATGTATCAGGAAACCCTTGAAAAAATTGGAACTCTGGCAACCGGCAAGGTTGCTTTGTTAAATCGCAGCCGCCTGCGTTACTTCATACTTTCAATGCTGGCAGGCTTTTATGTCGGCCTTGGAATAATTTTGATATTTACCATTGGCGGCGCTTTGGGTGATGACCCCGGGAAAAAAATGATAATGGGCGTAAGCTTCGGAATTGCCCTCAGCCTGGTGATAATGGCCGGTTCCGAGCTGTTTACCGGCAACAATATGATCATGACTGCGGGCACACTCGATCGCAAAACCACCTGGGTGGACACGGGTCGAATCTGGCTGTGGTCCTGGTTTGGCAACTGGGCAGGAAGCATTCTGGTTGCCGGTCTTTTCTTTCTCAGCGGCCTGACAGCCGGTGCGACCGGCGAATTCGTCGCAAAAGCTTCCGCGGCAAAAATGGCCGCGCCAGCAATCGAGCTGTTTTTCAGGGCATTATTGTGCAATGTTCTGGTCTGCCTCGCAGTTTTATGCGGCATCAAAATGAAAGAAGAAACGGCTAAGCTGGTAATGATCTGGTGGTGTTTGTTCGCTTTCATTACCAGCGGATTTGAGCATAGCATCGCTAATATGACCCTGCTGACGATCGGCATGCTGGTTACCGGCCCTGGTGTCACCGCAGGAGGCTATTTTTACAATCTTGGGATCGTGGGCCTGGGAAATCTGGTCGGCGGCGCGGTAATTCTTGGTTTCAGCTACTGGATTGCTGGTCGGCAATAATAACCAGGCTTCATTGCGAGATTAATTTCAATCATTTCATTAAATTCATTGTCACCCTCTGAATTTTTTAAGCTGCTCTGAAAGCAAACTTCAGGGCAGCTTATGTTTTTCAGATAAAGGGTTGTACTGACAAGTATTATCTGCTATAAAACTTTAGACACAAATTCTGGAGGGAAAAGTTTTGAAAAGAAGATCGATTTTGCTGGCTCTGGTAATCTATCTCGTTTCATCATCAGCAGCAGGTTTTGCCTATGACACCATGGAACTGGAAAAGGATTTCAAAAAGATAATTGAACTTGGCAACCGGGTTTATAAATCTTCAATTAAAGCCAGTCGTGTTTTAAGTGAAACGCTCGTGGAAGATGGTGAACCAACATCAAGCATAAGCGCAGGGCAGGTAAGCATTGTTCAACAACAGCTCACTACAGAGGACAAAGACAAAGTTGAGCTTCTCGTCAGTGAAATGCAGCTCGACAAGTTCGGGGAGTATATGCCAAAGCCCAACAATTTCAACACCGAAGCTCTTGAAAAGCTGATTTCTCAGAAAAGAAAGACTCCTGGTAAAGTTCCAGTATCTTCACCACAACCTCAGCAGAAAATTAAACGAAATGACAAGAATCTCATCGCTAAGTTTTTCCCTGATGAGAAGCTGATCAACGAAATATTAGTCTCAACGCACCAGACATCTGCCAACCCGGCAAACCTTGATTCGGATTCAGTTCAATTCCGCGACAAATGTGTGGATATGTTTAACCAGCTGGTCAAACGTGGCGAAGCCGCAGCGCGAATCAAGTTTTATGAATTGCTGAACAAAAAGGAAAACAAGAGCTCACGCTGGTATTTTGCCGGAGTGGCCTCTATGGTTGCCGGCTTTTCTGAATTTGAGAAAGAACAATCGATTCAGAAACTGAAAGAGCTGATTCCCGTTCTTCAGAACGAATCCAAAGTTGCTGCCAAAGCCATCGACTGGGATTTTGCAGTGGCAATCGAAAGCATGCCAAAGGCAAAAGCAAGTTTTCAAAAGAGCCTGGACGCGAAATGGTCTTCCTGGCAGACCGGAACCGTTACCAACATTACCACTGGCGGAAACCCAAAACCCATGTCCGAACTTTTCCAGATCAACAGATCCTCAAACAAGCGGGGCTGGTGGTCAAACTCGAACAATGACAATAAGGGTGAGAAAAGCAAACTATCGACCAATTACTGGTCTGAATGCTGGAATCATATGTGGGGTGACATGGGTGACCAGCTTCAATCCAACTTTGACAAAGGCACACAATACGGACAGAAATGCGGTGAATTCATTGGAATGGCTTCCGGAATCCGCGATACATTTGGAAAAATGGCGGCAGAAAAAACATCTTACAACATCGTCCAGCAGATAAGAGATTATGCCTATGATACGGCAATCGGCGAAATGGGCTTAAAACCGGACCCCTACTCTATCGTGGGGCATTTTGCCGGAGGAGCGATTGGAACCCTGGGAGGCGCAATAGGCAATGCTGCCGGCTGGGTTGTTGGAACGGTAGAATCAATCGCTGCACAGCGTGGGGGCAAAAAGGCTGCATCGACAAAAAAAAGAGGAGCCGGAGATCAAACTGCCGATGAAATGATTACGCTTTTCTGAAAAGCCTTTATATGCTTACGTCAGCGGCCTTCACCATGCACTTCGGCAAAATTGGCCGGATTGACTGAAAAAGCGAATTCAGCTTTGGGAAGCCGGCCATCGCCGTCTTTATAATTTTCGGGGCCCTGATTGCAGACGAGAATCAGCAACCGATCGTGTGAACCGGCTGGAATATCGATTGCTGTTTTAAGGGAATTGGCCTGAGTTTTGCGCCAGCGCACTTCAGGAACCTGTCTGCCGGCGGCGTCGGTCAAAACCATGGCGATCCAGAAGCTGTTTTTAGCCGACGCAACGGTCTGGCCACTGAACTGAAGCTGCAATTGGCTTTTTGATGCGGGCAGAGCAAATTCGAATGCGGCACTCGACCACATACTGACTTTACCTTTAACCGTGCCTTTCTGCCCAGAAAAGTTTTTTCTGGGCAGCACGCGATTCTGCTTGTATTTTTTAAATGCTCGTTTAACTACCGGGCTGAAACTATATGGGTGCTTTCCACCGGCACAGTGATGAAGGTGGGTTGCAACACAGAAATCACGAAAAACCGCCAAAAAATCAATTTTCCGGGTAACCTTGCTCAATGCGGCATCAATTCCCCTGATGCCTGTCGCCTTGCTTTTAACCAATTCCCGGGACAACTTTTGGCGAGCAGTTTCACTGAGTTCAGGTCGATTGAAAAGATAATCGGTGAAAAGAAACGAATGGCCGTAGTTTTCTGAATCCTGGTCGTCTTCCCAGTCGAGAAGGTTGCGGTCAGGCCGGGCAAAGTACTGCTCAGCAGTCCAGGGGACGCGGTTGAACAGGGTTGCAGCATATTCCGAAAGACCTTCTTCAACCCAGTAAGTCTCTTTATCGTCGTGAAACCAGTGAATCATGTGCTGCAGCTCGTGGGCAACAAGGTGCTCCATAAAATCATCCACATCTTTCAAACGATTGATTGAAAGATAGAGCATTTCACGCTGATTGCTTCCAGGGTGCTTATCTTCAGTGAACTCATCGCCGGGATAAAAATAGCCATCGCAATCTTCCATGCCACTCAATAAAAGCAAGGTGATTCGCGGGTCGCCGTCAATTCCAGGTTTCCATTCACTGCCGAAATTCGAAGTTGTTTTCGGGTAAACCGTGCGGTCGAAAATCTGCGCCATGCGTTTAAGCTTATTTTCATCAACCCGACGCCCTTTTTCGAGATAGACCAGGCAATGAACTCCGATAATCTTCAAGGTGGCCGGAACTTTAACGCGTTTATCGCCACCATTGCGGTCAACGAAAAATTCTGTCTGCATGCCCAGTTCGGGTTCGGGCTGATCGGCAAGAGTCATACCCGGGTTTCGTCGCAAGAATGCTTCGGCAACTGTTTCCCGTTGGAATTTTTCAGCAAGCTCTCGCGCTTGCTGCTTGAATCTTGCCGAACCGAGCCGATAATGCTCAGAAATCAAAACGTCGGCTTCTTCACTGGCATCCTGGGCCATGGCGATAAAAATTCCGCCGCAGACCAGCATAGCAGCCACAATAGCTCTGCCCGGAGCAAAGAACCGGTTAGACAGCATTCCTTTTGCCTTTCAGTTGTTTTCGATAATTATAATGATAACTTGCCAACCCCACAATACCCTGTAGTTTTTGTCGCAAGAAATAGGAATATCTGCTGATCCGCATTGTTTCAAATCCCATTCTGGTTCTCAGACACCATCGCTGGGCTTGCCATTTCCTTATCTTCAGCCTGGAGCACCCGAATAAGATTTCCGAAAAAGGGTTTGACTTTCTGGCATATGCCAGTTAGGATGTTTTTAGCATATGCCAGAAAGGTGTTTTTATGGTCAGACCAAGACTGCAGCGCAAAGTCAGCGGAGAATTCAATGCGACCTATTTCAAACCGGCGGGAATACCGGTTCGGGAACTGCAAACAATCAATCTGACGGTTGATGAGCTTGAAGCAGTTCGATTGACCGATCTTGAAGAGCTTTATCAGGCAGATGCGGCAGAAAAAATGAATGTTTCCCGCCAGACGCTAGGTAACATTCTTAAATCGGCACATAAAAAAATCGCCGAGGCCTTGATTCAGGGAAAAGCCATCAGGATTGAAGGTGGAGTAATCGAATACGTTCGCAACAAGTTTTACTGCCCGGAATGTGAGAAGACTTTTTCGGGGGGCGAAACCGCCGAAAACTGCCCCGAATGTAAGAGCAGCAAAATTGAATCGGTTGCCCACAAAGACCAGAAGCCTTAAAGCCCTTGTTCTGCGGTTTTGTTTTGCTTACAGAAATTAAAATTTCGGCAGGAGAGAAAAAATGAAATATGCAATCTCGGTAAGAGAAAAAGATTTGAATGCCGCCATCGACACAAGATTCGGCAGAGCACAGATGTTCGCGCTATACGACAGTCAGAGTGGTGAAACCACCTGGCACAGCAATTCTCAGAACCTGCAGGCAGCTCAGGGAGCAGGAATTCAGACTGCCCAGAATGTGGTGAATCTTGGTGCGGAAGGTGTAATTTCAGGCCATTGCGGTCCTAAGGCCTGGCAGGTATTGAAGGCTGCGGGAGTCGAAGTTTTCATGGTCAGCGGGAACATGACTGCAAAAGAAGCGGTCAAAATGATCGAGAACGGCACAATCAAGCCGTCAGAAGGAGCCGACGTTGAAGGACACTGGGTCTGACTCTTTTAAAATTGCAATCTGCAGCGGCAAGGGGGGAACAGGTAAAACGACATTTGCGTTGAGTCTGGCCTGGACTCTCGGCAAGGCGGCAGAGTTTTCACTTCCGGTTAAGCTTCTTGACTGTGATGTTGAAGAGCCGAACTGTCATCTTTTCCTGCGCTCTGACTGTAGCAACGACAGGGTTCTGGCAGAAAAGCCCGTCTTTGATCTGGAAAAATGTATCGGCTGCGGCAAATGTGCGCGTAAGTGCCGCTACAACGCCATTGCCGTGGTGAAGGGCAAGCCGCTTGTATTCAGCGATTTGTGTCACTCCTGTGGCGTTTGCGCAGTCATCTGTCCGCACGATGCCATCGTCCTTACCGGGCAGCCAATAGGTCAGGTTTTTGAAGACAGGGAACACCGGCCTTTCGAGTTTGCCTACGGGCTGTTAAACATAGGAGAATCGCAAAGCCCGCTGGTTATCAATGAATTGCTCAAACTTTCACTTGAAAATGGTGTAACCATAATCGACGGGCCTCCCGGAACGGCCTGTCCAACCGTGAAAACTATCTCAGGTGCAGATAAAGTTTTTCTGGTTACCGAGCCCACTCCCTTCGGAGCCCATGATCTAAGCCTGGCATTGAACTTGTGTGCCGAATTAAAAAAACCATGCTCTATCATCATTAACCGTTCTGACGAAAACGACGACCTGATCGCAAGACTGGCAGCTCAACACCAGATTGAAATCGTGGGAAGAATTCCATTCAAACGTGAATATGCCAGGGTCTGCTCAGAAGGTGGCATTCTTGCTGCCGAGCATCCCGGCCTGCGTGAGTCGATAATCGCCAGTTTTTCGGCACTTGTAAGCAATGCACGAATACCGGTCAGAGTTGAACCGTTATCCATCGAGGCCGACGAGTCATACAAAGTCAGAAGCGATGAGGTTAGCCGGGTGGGAAACTATACCGAAGTTACCATTCTCAGCGGCAAAGGCGGAACGGGGAAAACCACGGTTGCCGCAGCTTTTTCAGCACTGGCAGAAAATAGAATTTTTGCCGACTGCGATGTTGATGCGGCGAATCTTCGCCTTTTGTTCAACGGGCGAACCCTTTATGCGAAAGACATCAGGCTTGGGCATGAGGCGATCATCGATCCGTTCAGATGTTCGAAATGTGCCCGATGTGCAGAGCAATGCAGGTTTCATGCAATCAGCCAGAATCCCGAAAACGGAAAATTTGTGGTCAACCCGTTGTTGTGTGAGGGGTGCGGCCTTTGTCGCGAAATCTGCCCATGTAAGGCGATCAGCGAGAAAGACGCGGAAACCGGTAAGCTGATGCTGTCTGAAACCACCAAAGGCATGCTCATTCACGCAGATCT
>JBMOKV010000428.1:0-10712 GCA_049325495.1 Candidatus Rifleibacteriota bacterium
ATACAGAGGCGAACAAAATGCTCGAAGCTCCAAGAAATATGATTGGGCTCCTGGTTCAGCTCGAACAGGAATCCAGAGAAAACCCCGATGATATTCAGCTGATGCTGAGACTGGCACGCCTGTATCTCAAAAATGGTGCAGAAGACGATGCAGTAAGGGTTTTTCAGAAAATTCTCAAAATTGAACCGGAAAATGCGGTCATTATGGTCGAACTGGCCAACTGCCGCATTCGCCAGCGATTGTTCGAAGAAGCTATCTTTCTTCTCGAACGGGCCCAGGAAATTAAACCTGGGTTTTATGCAGTTTTTCTGACATTCGCCCGACTCTATGAGGCGATGAAAAATGCCGAAAAGCAGGTCAGTTTCATGATGCTTGCAGCCAATGCTGCACCGGAAAAGACTGAAATCAGATTAAGTCTGGCCGACCTGCTCAAGCGCTTTGGTGATGTAACCGGCGCAATCGCTCAATACCAGGCTCTGATCGACGAACATCCAAAACTTGAACCGGCTCTCTTTGCCCTTGGCACATTGCTGATGAATCGCAATGAACTCAATGATGCGATGCTTTGCTTCAGGCGCATTCTCAATATCAATCCCGGCGCTTTTGATGCTCATTTCAATCTGGCGAACTGCCTGTTCCGCCAGAAAAAATACCAGATGGCGATTACTCATTTCCGTTTTGCCAGCCGCAATCGGCAGCTGCTCGAGCGCTCTTTGTATCTTTCAGCTCAATGCTACCTTCATATGAAGGACTTTGATCGGGCGATCGTGGCGATGGAACAACTGGTAACCTACGATGAAAACAATATTTCTTATCAAAAGAGTCTGGCAGAAATTTATTCCACAGCCGGCGAGCATGATCTGGCAAAAGATGCCTGGAAACAGCTGAGCCGGATTGCTCCTGACCGTCCGGAATTCATGGTAAAACATGCCCAGACTCTGGTGTTGCTTAAAGACTTTGACCGGGCTGAAAAAGTTCTCGACACCCTTTTCCGAATGCATCCCGGGCATGTGGAAGGCCATCGGGTGCTGGGGGAAATCTATCTGCAGAAAGGCCTTTACAAGACCGCCGTCGAAGAGTTCACCCGAACTCTCATGATCAACGAAAATTATTCTGCCGTCTATCTTGATCTGGCAAGGGTCTATGCTGCGATGAACGATGCGCAGAATGAATATGAGTCACTGAAAAAGGCGGTTGAACTGGGAGTTGAGAAAGTAGAAATACTGCTCAAACTTGGTCAGCTTGAAAAACGTTTGAAGATGCCAGCTTTCCTCGATCGGTTCCGTCGGGTTACTGAGCTTGACCCACATTCAATCTCTGCTCAGGAAGCTGAATATTACCTCAAACACCAGGCCGCCTGATCAGATTACCGTCAGCATTGCCAGCATTGCCGCCATCTGCATGGCGGCAAATATTTTTTCGGCAACGTTTGGTTTGAAAATGCTCAAAATGGCCGGTGCCAGTAAAATTATGGCAGAGTAGAAGCCCATTCGCGGGGCCAGAGCGAAAATTGTCAGAAAACTCAAGCCCGCCCAGGCCGGAAATATTTCATATTTTTGTTTAAAAGTTGCGATTCCGCCAACTATAAATGCTATCAATGGTGCGGCTTTAACCGGCAAAGATAAAAATGGGCAGCCATTGATCGGGAAATTGAACAGAACAAAAATAATGGCCGGCCAGATATAGGGGCCCGGTTCGAGAACTTCGCGGCGAATAAAAATAACCGTGGCTACATACCAGATTACCGCCTTACTGGCCAGTGCAATGAATGTCAGATTCAAACCGGTTTTTAAAAAACTCAGGGCAAGAATTGTGGCTATCGATGCCTCCACAACCGGGTATTGCCATGAAATCGGCGCTTGACAGTATCGGCATTTGCCGCGAAGTAGTAACCAGCTGAAAACCGGTATTAAATCGCCGGCGTGGAGCTGATGACTGCATTTGGGGCATGAAGATGGCGGAAAAATAACCGAAGTGCCGCTTGACATGCGAAGAATGACCACATTGCAGAAACTGCCAAGCAGACTGCCAAAAACAGCGAAAAATACGGTCAGAAGATTTTGCAGTAACTCGTTGTGAGGCATAAATCTCTTTCTTTATAAGCGTATTTAAATTTGCCGATCCCTATTTTTACTTCGATGGTCTGACAGGTTCACCAATCATCCGTAAAATTGGCTCAGTGACCAAAAAAAGACGGTCATTGAGCTTGTCGGACGCGAAGGACTCGCTAATGCAGAGTCGCCTGAGGATTCAGCGCGACTCGTAAAATGCCCGTCTTTGAAATAAATAAATGCGCTTTTGTATCATTTCAACGCTCTAATCAGAATAATTGATTTGCCGAAATAAGGCAAAAAAAAAGAGCGACTTAAAGTCGCTCAATTTTTTCAAGTAACCGTATCAGGAATCTTCGCCTTCAACAGTTCCATGGACTTCGCAAGTTACCAGACCAGTACCATCAAGGTCACCAGTAGCTGAGTAGCTGCATCCGGTTTCGGGTTTGGTGATCTCGCTCTTGAGATACTTACCAGATACCAGGCTGTCCAGGGCTACGCTCTTCATCATTTCGGTGTGATCCATGTTGTACATTTCAACTGCACCAAGGATAACGCGCATGTTTGCGTAGCAGGCTTTTTCACGGGCCTGTTCACGAGCCTTACGGAAGTTCGGAATCGCGATAGCGGCCAGAATACCAATAATAGCAATAACGATCATAAGTTCAATCAACGTGAAGCCTCTGCGTTTCATAATAAAACTCCTTCCAATAAAAATAATTAACGGTACTACCGTCAATTTAATACTAACCACAAAACCGGTTTTTGTCAAACCACACTATTTTTCCTGATTAACCAGTTTCATAAGAGTTTCGGCATAGAATTCGTAGTTCATTAGCAGAAATCGTTGAAGATGTGCTATTTTCTTCATTTCTTTGACCTTTTCGTCGATTTTAAGCTCAGAATTTGCGGGTACCTTTGAAAAACGGGCGCGGCCATCGTTTATCGAAATTTTATAGACCTGGTTTTGCCTTATCGGTGCAAGGTGCCAGTAATATAAACCATTTTCGATCAGCACCAGATGCTCGAAAGATGATAAGAAAATTCTGGGGGGATTCTTTTGGTTTTCTGGTGCCAGCAGGTCGCGTCCCTGAATAAGTAAAGGTACAGCGGGCTTAACGTTTATCAGGTTCAGCATGGTTGGCAGCAGATCGATGTGAGAGCCGGGGGTTTCGTTCACTTTGAAGCCCTGGGCTTCAGGGTGAATGATGAAAAAAGGTACGTTGGTCAGATAAGGGGCGAGGTTCCAGCCATGCCCGTGCATGCCGTGTTCGCCAAGCATGGTTGCGTGGTCAGATGAAACGACAATATAGGTGTTTTCTCTCAAGCCTGTTTCATCTAATGCTCTGATAAGTCGGTCGAGTTGTTGATCCATGTAAAGAAGGCTGTTTTTAAAACGTCCCACCGATTTGCCTTCAAGAAAATCGTTTTCAGAAAAGACTTTGGGGGCATTGGCATCGATACGGTCGAATGGGGCATGGGGAAAAATGGTGCGGTAGAAAATGAAAAAGGGTTTTTCGATGCTGCGCTGCTGGTTGAGCTGGTCAATAATTCGATCAACGACAAAACGTTCTTTTACCCCCCATATCCACCCATCTTCTTTTTTCATTCCAGGCATGGTGCCCGCGTCATAGACCCGGTCCGCGCCCCGCGGCATGAAAAACGACACTTTTCCAGTGTCTCCCAGATGTTCTGAAAAGAATAATGAACAGTCGTATCCTGCGGATTTCAATACCTCGATCAGAGTATTGCCCCGGTACCAGGGTTTATGTCTGAGTATGTGCAGGGTTGAAGTCATGAGACTGGTGAAAATGGAGAAATCTGCATTGGCCGATTCGGGAAAGGTCGAAAAATAGCAGGGAAAAGTTTCGATGCGGTCTTTGTGCTTTTCCAGCAGAGGCATGGTTGTGTCTTTTGCGCCAAAAAGCGATAGATACTGGTTTCCGGTCGATTCAAGTAAGATGAAAATCAGATTCGCCGGTTTTTTCGATTTCATTGGCGAAGAAAGAAATCTGGTGGTAGACAAGCTCATGTCGAAACCAGCCTCGGCAAGCTCATCGTGAAGAACCTTCGGCTCTGGTTTTGATTCAAATAAACTTTGGAAATGTGGAACCGATGCGATGAGATTTCTGATCGGGTCGCCGAGAATGTTGATCGGCATCGTTGCTATTCTTAAACCAACGAAAGCGACCATCGAAATCAGAAGAAGCAGGGTGCTTGAATACCCGGTTCTCCCAGCGCACCTGCGGCCAAATTCGCCATTGGAAAATCGAAAGATCAAATATGCGACAAAGGGTGCCAGCATCAGGCCGGCAAAATTCTGCCAGGTTAGCAAGGTCAGGGCAGTTTCAAAAATGCTCGAAAAACTGTTGAGCCCGATGACCCAGTTGATTGCATGATAATCGAGGCGTTGCCCATTTTTTAAAAAAACGAAAGCATCCAGAACGTAATATGCTGAAAACAACGCAAGGGTAAATATTACTGCAAATTTTTCAATCGATCGATTAAAAATTCCAATTAAAAATCCACTTACAAAAATCGCCAGCACTGGAATTACGGAAAGAAAACCGTAACTGAATGTAAAAATCAATAACCAGAAATTGAAAAGTCCTGGACCCATGGGAATTATGGGAATCAATTGGGTTAGAAGCAGGGAGTAAAAAGTCAGTGAATGCCATGCATGCTTTTCGAAACTGGCATTATGGCTGCAATTATAGATGAAAAGCGAGCCGACCGCCCAGATAAACGGAAAAGTCATCGCTGCTGTAATGAAAGTGGTGCGGTAAATGATCGAATATGAGCTTAAATAGATGGCTGAAGCCGCAAAGCTCAAACCCCAGAAACGGTAAAGGAATTTTGTTGAAGCAGCCTGAAAAAACCTGGGGCCAAGAATGACAACCATCAGGATAATCGCGTAAAAAACCATGGAAAAGTTACTGACAAAATAAGTTGGAAGAAAGAAGGGGGGAAGGCAAAAAATGTCGATCAAACGGGGTCGTTTTCTAAAAAAGTAAAATACTGCACCAAACCATAGGGCGACCCAGAAGATGAATGGACTTTGAAAAAACAGATCCATGGTGAAAACTGCCTGAAGATCGGCAAAAATAACCTGGCTGTCAAAAATCCTGAAAATTACCGGTTTTCCTGCTATCCTGATTGAAAAGAAAGACAAAATCATGAAACTGAGCGGGTAAACAAGAGCATTGCGATATTGAAAATCTTCGGGCAACTTTCTTACTGATTGATAATGCAGCGCAAAAAGCAGCAGAAAAACCGCGGCCATAAACCAGTTGCCATATTCAGGAAAAAAAAGGTCGGGCCGGAACAATTCGCCCAGATTGCCTGGAGTATTGATTAAAACTGCAAAGGTGCGAATGGCGTATAAAAGAACAAGAGCTGCAGCGGCAGTTCGACCCAGCCGGCTGTAGCTCCTGCTCAGAAAACTGATCAGATTCATCGGCCCATCAGGCGCTCTTCAACATGCGTTCAAGCTCTTTCGGATGCATGGTGTGTGACATGGCTTCTTCGAGAGTGATATCACCGCGCAGATACAGGTCGCGCAGACACATTTCGAAAGTCATCATGCCTTCGTCGTGGCTGGTCTGCATTACCGTGTAAAGGCCGGAAATTTTCTGTTCGCGGATACAGTTGGCAACGGCGGGGTTGCCGATCAGAATTTCATTGCAAACCACGCGGCCTTTTCCGCTTGCCATTGGAATCAGCTGCTGGGCGATAACTGCACGCAGAACGAAAGACAGCTGTGAACGGATCTGGC
Source organism: Candidatus Rifleibacteriota bacterium (assembly GCA_049325495.1). Lineage (GTDB taxonomy): Bacteria > Muiribacteriota > Ozemobacteria > Ozemobacterales > Ozemobacteraceae > DYKG01. Next base: position 5,827 of record JBMOKV010000428.1, read on the forward strand.
TCTGCTGATGCGGCGGGAAAATGTCGATGATACGGTTGATTGTCTGGGCTGCGTCGGTGGTGTGCAGGGTGCCGAAGACAAGGTGGCCGGTTTCTGCCATTGTACAAGCCGCCCCTACGGTTTCAAGGTCGCGCATTTCGCCGACGAGAATTACATCGGGATCTTCGCGAAGAACACGTCTGAGTGCTTCACTGAAGGAGCTGGTGTCGATGTGAAGCTCGCGCTGGTTGACCACAGATTTTTTGTGATAGTGCAGATATTCGATCGGATCTTCAATGGTCATGATGTGGCAGCGTCGGGTTTCGTTGACGATGTTGATCAGGCAGGCAAGAGAAGTGGATTTTCCCGAACCGGTGGGGCCGGTAAACAGCACGAGACCTTTGCGCAGTCTGGTGAAATCGCGCAATTTTTCAGGCAGGCGCAACTCTTCGAGAGTTGGAATGCGGGTGGGAATAATTCGGAATGCGGCACCGATACAGCCTCTCTGCTTGTAAACATTGACGCGGAATCGGCCAAAGCCATGAACTGAGTAAGAAAGGTCGAGTTCTTTACATTCTTCGAATTCTTTCTGCTGTTCAGCGGTCAACATGTTGTAAATCAGCGATCTGGTGTCCATTGGCGTCAGAACATCCAGGTCGGTTTGGATCAATTCTCCGTCAACGCGGATAACCGGAGGGGTACCCACGGTGATATGAAGATCTGAAGCACCGTTTTCAATGACCAGGTTTAACAGATCGTTAAGTACAAACATTTGCCCGCACTCCTTAGAATTATCTTATTTATAAATATCAGTGCTCGCCCATGGTGACGCGGACTACTTCTTCGAGAGAGGTCATGCCGGTCAGGGATTTTCGCAGTGCCGATTCGCGCAGAGACAACATACCTTCTTCAATTGCCTGGCGTCTGATGTCATCGGTTGAACCGCCGTTGAGAATGATATCTCTTAGGCGCTCGGTCATAAGCATAACTTCGTAAACGCCAATACGACCCTTGGAGCCTGAGTTATTACAGGTTTCACAGCCTTTGCCCTTGTAAAACATCATGTTCTTTTCATTGATGTGTGGCAGGTCAAGACGGCGCAGCAATTCAGGGGTAATACCGAACTGGCTGATCTGTTCAGCCCTCGGTTTGATTTCAAATTTACAGTCTTTGCAGATTTTTCGCACCAGACGCTGTGCCTGTACGATAACGACCGATGTGGTAACCATGAAGGGCTCGATGCCCATGTTCACGATACGGCCGATGGTGCCCGGGGCGTCGTTGGTATGCAGGGTCGATAGAACCAGATGTCCGGTCATCGATGCTTTGATCGCGATTTCTGCGGTTTCAAAGTCGCGAATCTCACCGACCATGATTACGTCCGGATCCTGGCGCAGGAAAGAGCGCAGGGCGGCGGCGAAAGTCAGGCCGATTTCAGGCTTACACTGAACCTGATTAACCCCGTGCAGCATGTATTCTACCGGGTCTTCGGCGGTCATTACGTTGGTGTCGATGGCGTTCAGCGAAGTAAGCGCAGAATACAGGGTTGTGGTTTTTCCGGACCCGGTGGGGCCGGTAACCAGAATGATGCCGTATGGTGAGGCGATGCCGCCCTTGAATCTTTCAAGAGTTTTCGGCTCGAAACCCAGATCTTCGAGGTTAACCTTCAAAGAGCTCTGGTCGAGAATTCGCATAACGATTTTTTCGCCCCAGATAACCGGCAGAACCGAAACGCGCAGGTCGATCATGCGGTTGGCCACTTTGATTTTGATACGACCGTCCTGTGGCAGACGCTTTTCTGCGATGTTGAGCGAAGACATGATCTTGATACGTGAAGTAATGGCGGCCGTAGCCTTTTTGGGCGGGCTCATCGCGGTGAACATCATGCCGTCCTGTCGATAGCGGACGCGCAGTTCTTTTTCGAAAGGTTCGATATGAATATCTGAAACGCCGTTTTGAACGGCCTGAGAAATAACAAGGTTACACAATCTGATGATCGGCGCGTCATTTTCGCCGAGTTCACCAAGCTGATCGAGGTCTTCATCGTCGGTATGGCCGATATCTTCCAGGTCATCCATCAGTTTGTCCTGCTGGGCAACAGCGCCGTAGGCATCCTGGAGGGCTTTGTTGATATCGGTATGGGTGGCGACGACCGGCTTGACCATCAGGCCGCTCATCAGCTGAATATCGTCGATTGCGATGATGTTCAGTGGATCGACCATGGCGACGGTGAGTTTGTTTCCCACCTTGTTGATCGGAATCAGCATGTGCCGCTTGGCGATATGCTCGGGAACGAGTTTCGCAATAACCGGATCAATCAGGTAGTTCGACAGGTCAATGAAGGGAATGCGCAGCTGTTTGGACAGGATCTGAACGATATCCTGTTCGGTAACCAGATGCATTTCGACCAGTACGGCACCAAGACGTTTGCCGCTTTTCTTCTGCAGAGCCAAAGCCTGTTGCAGCTGCTCTTCATTAATCAGGCCTTCGTGAATCAGCGCATCGCCAAGACGCATTTTCTTGAGCGCAGCTGTAGAAGCTCCTGGCTTAGGTGGCCCTGGAGGCATCGCGCCTTCTGGTCCCTGGCCGGGCTGTGCAGGAATAGATTGATTCATTACTGCAGTTCCTTCCTTATTTCTTTACAGAAACAATTCCATTAGACTGTCATGATATACCAAGTTTCACTGAATTTCCACTAATTCAGAATATACAGCTTCTCATAATTTTTTCCGGTGGTTCAAGACCGGTCAAAATTCGAAAAGATTCAAGCGCCTGAATCAGCAGGGGTTCGCGCCCATCGATCACTGTGCTGCCATTTTCCCTTGCGGCAATCAGTAATTTCGAATTCAGATTATAATTAACATCGATAAAAACGTGCTGTTTGTTTAGCTTTGTTTCAAGTTCGGGTAAACGATCTTCGTCGTTCCACCCAAGAGGGGTTGTGTTGATGACGATTTCGGATTCTTCGATTCCCTGTTCCAGATTGGCTTTATTCCAGGTTCTGGCAGTTAATTGGGAACCTGCAAAATCGGGTTTTTCGCGTGGCTGTCTGGAAACCTGAACGATTTTTTTTAACGAACATCGTTGCAGCGCATAAAGAACCGCAGTGGCAGCCCCGCCATTGCCAAGAATCAGGGCATTCTGCCTGCTGGAAAAATTTCGCAGTATTTTTTCAAGGGCGATTGCATCGGTGTTATAGCCATGGGCCTGACCCTCGACAAATTTTATCGTATTAACCGTCTGCAGAATCTTTGCCGCACCATGCAGATGATTGCACAGACTGGCGACTGCAGTTTTGTGGGGCCGGGTAACGTTGATGCCTGTGAAGCCTAGGGCGATCAAACCTGAAACGGCATTTTTCAGGTTTCCCGCAGTAACTTTGAAAGCATGATAAACCGCCGGATATGAAAGGGCCGTGAAAGCCTTATTCCATATCAGGGGGCTGAATGAGTGAGCTACCGGATCACCGATCAGACCAAAAAAATGGTCGACATCCGGGGCAATCCGAAAAACATTTTTATTCACGGTGAATCAGTCTTCTGGCAGAAGACAGAACCAATCAGGAAAAGCTCTTTAAAGCGCTTTCTTCTGAATCGAAAATCTCGAAAACCTTGGTCAGTCTTGTCAGTTCAAAAAGTTCCTGTACCGCCGGTGAAAGGTTGATCAGTTTAAGGTCGCCTTTGACTTTTTTTACTTTTTTCAGGGTCGCGGCAACAACGCCAAGACCCATACTGTTGAGATAATTCACTTCCTGGAAGTCCATGATCAGCTTGTTTTTGCCATCGGCAACGATCTGATCGATTCGGTCTTTGAACTGGTTGACCGTTTCGGTACCGATTTCGCCGCGCAGCACTACCAGAGTAATATCATTACCTTTAGGACGAACGTCTATTCTTATTTCCATTACGAGTTTCCTCCCAGTTGCTTCTGCCAGTTAGCACAAATAAAATTACCTCATCTTTCTCTTGAATGCAAGAGAAAGACGAGGTTTATTGTAAAGGGGATTTACAAAAGCTTTCAGCTTAGAATTGTTTTGAAGCCGATATTCTATGGGCGTCTCCCAGAGTTTCATCGGCGTACGAATAGTCAAAGCGCCAGGTATCGAGTTTGAAGCTTGCGCCTAGGGTCAGGTCGCCGTCATTGGCGCCGAGTCTGAGCGCGGCATAATCCTGAACCCACCATTCGGCTCCGGCAAAAAGCTTAGCATCCATATCTTCCACTTTGTTGATATCGGCTGCCAGAGTCAGTTTGTCGCTGGCTTTGTGGGCAACACCAACCTGTAGAGTGGTGGGTACACTGTCCGAATGACCAGATGCGGTATTCCACTCAAGAGATTCGCCAATGTCGCGAACCGACAGGCCAAGAGTGGTTTTCTCGTTTGCTTCATAGAGGAAACCGAGATCGAATCCGAACGAATCGGCCGAGTTGGTGAACAGATCCTGACTCAGATATTTGAGGTTGATGCCGCCATACCAGCGATCAGCCAGTTTGCGGGCGTATGACCCGAAAGTCGCTTTTTCTGAATCATCGAAATAGCTGAAAATATAAACTGATTTGCCGGCAGTGTAAGTGCCGTCCGGGTTGGTTGCCGGAAGGGTCTGGGTCGGGTCGTTGGTGGCAAGTCTGGTTTCAGGAATGCCGTCGACACCGAACCTGATGTGTGAAAGGGCAACGACACCGTTGTCTTTTCCATCTTTGCCTTTAAGCGGGTGGGCGTAGTTGAAGAAGTTGTATTCCCGGTCCATGCTCAGGTCGGCATGCATGAATGAGCCTTCAGCTTTTTTCAGCTTGGCAAGGCCGGCCGGGTTCCAGAAGGCTGCGGTTGAATCGTCAGCCAGTGCGGTGAAAGCGCTGCCCATGCCGAGGGCTCTGGCGCCAACGCCCATTTTGAGATATGCTCCTGCCCG
>JBMOKV010000429.1:0-10674 GCA_049325495.1 Candidatus Rifleibacteriota bacterium
CTCTTTAAGGACTTCCATGATAATTTTGGCTTTAAATTCTGGTGTGTAATGATTTCGCTTATTCATAATGGTTAAATTCTAACCTATTTTTCTCAAATTTTCTGTCTCATCTTCGGGGAGCATTATATCAAATCGAATAAAACTTCTGCCAAGTGATTTTATCATTTCTTTAACTTTGAAGCTTGCCATTTCTTCATTTTGTTTAGCGAAAAAAAATCGCGATGTTATGATTCTTTTTGCTGGGGATTGACTCTAGATTTTTGCTGAAAAATAGAATTAATCAAGGCTTTTTAAAGATGGCTTCATAAAACTTATTGCAAGTTTCCCAAAATGGCTTTTCTGAAGGGAAGAAATTGTGGGGAACCTCTGGTCTGTTTAAATAATTGATTAGCTGTTGATCTGACCAGCCCATTTTCTTTAAAAAAAACCTTTTGTCTTTTTCAAGTTCTTCAATAGAAGGGTAAGGATCTTTGGCCAATTCTTCGAGGGCTTTTTCCCTAGACATTTGATTACTCAGTATCAGGGTTGAAAAGTGAACCTTTCTTTTATCAACCTTAAATTTCTTTGGAAGAATAAAACCTTGATAAAACCTGGTGAAAATAGATTCATAATGCTTGTAGGGATATGGTTTAAAAGAAAACTTTTTTTGGAGGATATCCATTGCTTGGTTCTTATTATAATCAACGTAATCAAGAATGGAGGTCCATTTAATCCTTCTGAAAAATTTGTACCAAACGAGCTTCAAAGTGCTGAAACATGGGTAAGTTTTGGGTGAAATTTTTGCAAAAGTTTCACCTATGGCTCTAATGTTTTTTCCATCCAGTTTTAGCCAGTTCCAGTTTGGTGGAATCTTTACGCCTTCTGTAGCTTTGTTTGTTCCAGCGAGGATGAACCGGCATCCAAAATTAGCCGCCTGTTCATAGTTCACAGAAAGCATGGCATTGTCATAAAGAATTTCAATATCAATAACATTGGCTTCAAAAAAAGCCTGCATGAAAAGCTTATACTCTTCCCAGTCTATGACATAAGTAAAAAGCTCTACACCAAGCCTTTTAACAAGATTTTCAATATTATTCTGAGCCAATTCTGAGTTCCAGCCATTGTCCATGTGGACCGCAAGCGGTCTAAGTCCAAATTCAACGGCTTTTACAAGAGCCCAGGAACTGTCGACACCGCCTGAAACGCCGATAATGCAGTCGTATTGTTTCCCTTTTCCAGAAGATTTTATCTGAGTTAAAAGGTTTTCTAATTCCCTTTCTTTCTTCTTCTGGTCTTTAAAAATGGCGGTTGAATATTTTCTTAAAAAGTCATTGCAATAGTTGCAAAAGCCATTTTCATCAAAACATATGTCTTTGGCCGTATCATCTAATACACATCTGCTGCAAACACGGTTAAAAGTCATTCTTCATAGCTCTTTTCAAAAAGACTCTCAAGGTTCTCATAATCAGGGTAGGTAATTAGAACAGCTTGATGGGGGCCATGAAAAACAAACATTGAGCCTGCCGCAACTGCACTCGCACCAGATTCCACTGCTTTTTTCAGGTCCAAAAGGCTTGATGCTCCTCCAGCTGCGGTGAGGGGAATGCTGATCTTTCTTGAAATTTCTGAAATCAACTCATTATCCATACCGTTCATCATTCCGTCTTTATCGACAGAATTTAAAAGGATTTCACCTGCCCCTAATTCAATACAATTTTGAATGTGATTTAGCAAGGGAGTATTCAAGGATTTTCGCAACAGGCTGGAAAAAAGCTTTGGAGTTCCGAACCAATTTCGTTTTACATCCACGGAAACAACAACGCTCTGATTGCCAAAATCTTTTGTGATCAACCGAATTAGATCCGGGTTAAAAATTGCAGCGCTTTGAATGCAGATTTTTTCTACGCCTAACGAGAATATTTTTTTTGCATCCCCATAACAGGAAATTCCCCCACCGTAGCATAGAGGCATAAAGCATTCTCCTGCTATCTTTTCGATAAGTTCAAAATCTGGAGAGCGCTTGTCTTGAGAAGCAAGAATGTCCAGCACCATTAATTCATCAACTTCTTTTTCGTTAAAGATCTTAATTGCGTTAAGCGGGTCACCAACGTATTTGGGGTTGGAAAATTTTCTGGTTTTTACCAGTCCTCCATTTCTCAACAGAAGGCAAGGGATTACTCTGTTACTAAGCATTGTATTTCAAAAAATTCTTAAATAAATCCATACCAAATTTATGGCTTTTTTCAGGATGAAACTGTACGCCCCAAATGTTTTGATCAGCAAAAATCGACACAAAATCCTTTCCATAATTGGTTGTCGCAACAACTATTTCAGGCTCACATTCCACATGATATGAATGAGTAAAGTAGAATCTGTAACTTTTGTTGGATTCAATAATTGGGTTTGGCCTGACAACCTGAATCTTGTTCCATCCCATGTGGGGAATTTTCAAATCAACATCCATGCAATCAAAGTTGAACTTTTTTACTTCCCCTTTAATCCATCCCAGTCCGGGAAGGTTGCCTTCTTCGCTCCTTTCAAGCATCAGCTGCATTCCCAGGCAGATTCCAAGGGTTGGCGTTTTGTTTTGATTTACGGCATAATTTAGGGGTTCGATTAAACCCTTTTCTTTTAGAAGTTTCATTCCGGAATCAAAAGCTCCAACGCCTGGAAGGATTAATTTTTCAGCATGACTTATCATTTCTGGAGAAGATGAAATCAAACATTTGCCACCAATGTGATTAATAATGTTTTCAATTGATTTCAGATTTCCCAGGCCATAATTCACGATTGTTATCAAAATTCTTTCCTTGTGCCGTGCACTTCAATCAAAAGTCTGGACTTTTTGGTCCTGGATGAAATATTGTTTTCCACATGATTCGCATTGCGCTTTTTCGTTTGTCCTAAGATTAATTGGAAAATCAAGTTTTATACCGCATTCACAGACCCAGCCCATAATTTTTGCTGGATTTCCATAAACAATTGCATAGTCTGGAATGCTTTTGGTTACAACGGAGCCTGCGCCAATAAAACAGTATTTACCAAGAGTGTTGCCGCAAACAATGGTGGCATTGGCACCAACAGTAGCCCCACGTCTTAGGATAGTCGTTTTGAACTCATTTTTTCTGTTGATGTGGCTTCTTGGGTTAATGACGTTTGTAAAAACCATTGATGGGCCACAGAAAACGTCGTCTTCAATCTCGACTCCTTCGTAAATTGAAACGTTATTCTGAACCTTAACATTGTTGCCAATTTTTACCCTTGGGCCAACAACAGAATTTTGCCCGAAGACACAATCTTTTCCAATTCGAGAATGGCTTAAAATATGACAGAAGTGCCAAATTTTAGTGTTTTCGCCAATTTCAACATCATCATCAATGTATGAGGATTCGTGCACAAAAAAATTTTTTTCCATAGGATCAACCAACTCCGGAATAGATAAAGGCTATTGCCAATATAACAATTCACTATTCTAACATTTTGGAAGTAAATTGCATTAAAGATTTTATGTGGTTATACTGATCCCCAAAATTCATCAGGGATAATTTATGATAAAATTAGGTCTCGTCGGATGCGGACGAATTTCGAAAACACATTTTAAAGCGCTGGAAGACCACAAAGACCGATGCAAACTGGTTGCTGTATGTGACGTTGCCTCGGATAGAGCCTCCACAGCAGCAAGTGAAAATTCCTGTAAATTTTACACATCTTTGGAAGCCATGCTGAGCAATGAGCAATTGGACCTTGTTTCAATATGCACTCCCAGTGGATTGCATCCAAAACATGGGGTGATGGCCGCAAAATATGGAATAAATGTTTTAACAGAAAAACCTGTTGGCGTTAGCTTAGAAGAAGTGGATGAGCTGATTAGAGTTTGCGATTCGCAAGGTGTTCGTCTTTTTGTGGTTAAGCAAAACAGGCTGAATGGTACGATGCAGTTACTGAAAAAAGCCATCTGCAAAGGAAGATTTGGCAAAATTTTTCTGGTTCAGAGTAATGTCTTCTGGCAAAGACCCCAGGACTATTACGATTGTGAAAAATGGCGGGGCACATGGGAACTGGATGGGGGAGCCTTCATGAATCAGGCGAGCCATTATGTTGACATGCTTTTCTGGTTGATTGGAGAGGCTGAATATGTGATGGCAAGCACTGCAACAATGGCGAGAAGAATTGAAACGGAAGATACTGGCTCTGCGATAATAAAATTTAGAAACGGTGCTCTTGGAAACATAAATGTTACAATGCTTACTTACCCGAAAAATTTTGAAGGTTCAATAACTATTCTGGGTGAGAAGGGTACCGTACGAATTGGCGGGGTCGCAATCAACAAGATTGAAAAATGGGAATTCGCTGACTATGATGATGATGACAAAAATATTTTTGATGCTTCTTACAATCCACCCTCCGTTTATGGCTTTGGTCACTTTGCATTTTACAAGAATGTTTTTGATGCCCTTGAAAAAAATATGATCGCTGAAGCAGATGGAAGGTCTGCCAGAAAAAGCCTAGAGATTATTCATGCTATCTATTTGTCAGCACGAGAAGGCAGAAAAATTTCTTTGCCATTAACATTGTAATTTTTTATTTTGAACCTTAAAGCGAGTTTGAGATGTCTTTAACCGTCGCCCATTTAACTTCTGCTCACCCAAGGTTTGATCACCGGATTTTTTCGAAAGAGTGTTTATCGCTTTTGCGATTTGGCTATAGGGTTAAATTAATTGTAGCAGATGGTCTGGGAAATGAGTCGCGACAAGGAATCGAGATTTTTGACGTCGGTGTTTCATCCGGAAGGTTAAGCAGGATTTTAATGGCAACCAGGCGCATTTTTTTTAAGGCTCAGCAGCTTGACTGTGATCTTTACCACATCCATGATCCTGAACTTATACCTGTTGGCTTCAGATTGCTGAGACTTGGAAAAAAAGTAATTTTTGATTCCCATGAAGATGTGCCCACTCAATTGCGGCAAAAAGTTTATCTCAATAAAACTTTTATGAGAGGTGTTTCTTTTTTGTATTCTATTTTCCAGAAAATTGTATTGCGAAAATTCAGTTTTTTGATAGCCGCAACCCCTCGAATTAAAGAAAAACTGGCGAAGATTTCAAGCAAAGTCGAAGATGTATGTAATTTTCCGCTAAAGGATGAATTGACACCCTGTTCGTTTAGAAATGAAAGACAAAAATCAGCTTGCTATGTTGGTGGAATGTGCGAGATCAGGGGTTTAAAAGAGATGATTGAATCAGGCAACTTTCTCCTGCCAGGAGTTAAAATACGCTTCGCCGGGAAATTTTTTGATTCAAACCTTGAAGAGGAGTTTTTGAAGAATTGTAGTGAAAAATTTGAATTTTTAGGATTTCTAGATCGAGATGGTGTTAAAGATCTTTTTGAAAATTCTTCGGCGGGTTTGGTTGTTTTACATCCCGTTGAAAATTATATTGAAGCCCTGCCAGTAAAATTGTTTGAGTATATGGCTGCTGGGTTGCCAGTTATTGCTTCAGATTTCCCGATATGGAAAGACATTGTTGAGGGAAACCAATGTGGATTGTGCGTAGACCCCTTAAATCCTAAAGAAATTGCTGTCGCAATAAATACGTTAATGGAAAGCCCTGAAATGGCCAGAGAAATGGGCGATAATGGCAGAACGGCAATAGAAATGCGATATAATTGGCAGAATGAGGAAGAAAAGCTTCTCTCAATTTATAAAAATGTCTTGAATGGTTTTTAAATTCCAATATGAAAATTATATACCTTCATCAATACTTCAATACTCCAGATATGGGTGGAAGCACAAGGTCATTTGAACTTGCAAAAAGGCTGGTGAAGGCAGGTCACGAGGTTAGCATCATAACTTCATGGCGTGATGGTAATAAAGGTAAGAAGTGGTTTTCTACCATAGAATCAGGCATTTGTGTTTATTGGTTACCGGTCTCATACTCAAATGAAATGGGATTTTATCAGAGAATTTTTGCATTTATTAAATTTATGTTGGGTGCCACAATGAAGGCTGTCCGACTGCAGGGAGATCTGGTGTTTGCAACTTCCACGCCTTTAACAATTGTTATTCCAGGGATAGTATCCTCCAAATTTAAAAGAGTTCCTTTTGTGTTTGAGGTCAGAGATTTATGGCCAGAAGTGCCGATTGCTCTGGGAATTATAAAAAATCGATTTCTAATTTTGGCAGCAAGGACTTTGGCAACGATTGCCTATAAGAGTGCGGTGCATGTTATTGCGCTTGCTCCCGGAATGAAAACTTCGATACAAAATTTCCAGCCAAAAGTAAGGATTTCCGTTATTCCCAACGGGTGTGATTCAGACTATTTTATTTCAAATAAACAATTTAATGGAATCGATGAAAAACAATCCTGGTTGGGTAACAAGAAAATGGTTTTGTATGCTGGGACAATAGGCGATGTTAACAATGTCGAATATCTTGTAGACATAGCAGCAGAAATGAAATCTATTGCCCCAGATGTTTTGTTTGTCGTGATCGGAAAAGGGAAAAGGAAACAAGAAGTGAAGGATAAAGCAATAAGAAAAGAAGTGTTCGGTTTTAATTTTTTCCTTCTTGACCAGGTTTCCAAAAAAGAGATTGTTTTCTGGTATCTTCGTGCTGATATGATTTCAGTGTTTTATAAAGCTCCAGATTGCGCAACGCAAAATTCTGTGCAAAACAAATTTTTTGATGCTCTTTCGGCCGGAAAGCCTGTGGTTTTTGAGCATCAGGGCTGGTCGGTAAAATTACTTGAAGAAAAAGGGGGAGCATTGTTCATTCCTCCTGATGATCCAAAATCAGCAGCATTAAGAATTTTCGATGCATTGAAAAATGAATCTTGGTTAAAATCTGCTGGAATTGCCAGTCGACGTCTTGGTATGGAAAAATTTTCCAGGGACAAGCAGGCGGAAGAGCTTGAGACCGTTTTCCAGGAAGTTCTTGAAGAATTTCATAGGTCTTGAAGGATCAGAACCATGTTCAGATATTCTCAGGGGAAGCTATCAACTAAAACGTTGCTGGATTTAATTTTTTCGATTGTAACAATTCTGCTGTTTTTCCCTCTTATTGCTTTGATTGCATTTTTAGTAAGAAAAAGTCTGGGAAGCCCGGTATTTTTCAAGCAAAGTCGCCCCGGATTGAGGGGGCGGCCGTTTGAGATGATCAAGTTTCGGACGATGAAAAATGCGTTTGGGGCTGATGGGAAGCCGTTGCCAGATGAAGAGAGAATGACGAGATTCGGGAGATTTTTGCGGTCGACCAGCCTTGATGAGTTGCCTGAATTGATCAATGTGCTCCGGGGCGAGATGTCGCTGGTGGGTCCGCGACCGCTTCTGATGGAGTATTTGCCGCTTTATAGTGAAGAGCAGATGCGGCGGCATGATGTTTTGCCGGGAATAACGGGCTGGGCGCAGGTTAATGGCAGAAATGCCATTTCGTGGCAGCAGAAATTTGAGCTTGATCTGTGGTATGTTGAAAATCAGTCATTCTGGCTTGATTTGAAAATTCTCTGGATGACTTTCTGGCTGGTTCTATCAAGGCGTGGAATAAGCCAGGAAGGCCGGGCGACGGTCGAACCATTTAATGGAAAGAATTGAATGAGCAGCGCAAAAAATCTGGTAATACTAGGTGCGGGTGGGCAGGCAAAGGTCGTGATAACTACGGCAAGACTTTGCGGCTATGAACCGGATGCAATTTATGATGATGACGAAAGCAAGAAGGGGCTTGAATTTGCCGGAGTTCCGGTGGTTGGCAGAATAGTTGATCTGCCGGATGATTTTGACAAGGCATCATTTATTGCGATTGGCAGCAATCTGGTGAGAAAGAAAATCTTCCAAAGGCTTCGAAAAGCCGTCTGGGTTAGTTTGATTCATCCCACGGCGTTTGTTTGCGCTACCGCAAGAATTGGGGATGGGACTATCATTTGCGCTGGTGCCAGAATAATGGTTGAGGCTGATATCGGCTGTCAGGTGATAATAAATACCGGAGCAAACATAGATCATGAATGCGGTGTCGGCGATTTTGTTCATGTTTGCCCCGGTTGTAACCTTGCCGGAGCAGTCGAGCTCGAAGAGGGCTGTTTTGTCGGTACGGGGGCTTCAGTTATTCCGCTCAAAAAAGTTGGGGCCTGGGCTACGGTTGGCGCAGGAGCAGTGGTTGTAAAAAACGTTCCGGAAAATGTTACTGTGGTTGGGGTTCCGGCTAGAATCTTGAAAAAATGAGGGGTTTATAAAAGCTCAATGGTTGCCTTTGGCGGTTGCTGAAACCGTTAAACGGGTCGAAGCCACAGAGAGACGTCGAAAAAATTCAATGAGCTTCTGTATAGCAGCAAAGGCATCCTCAAAGTTTAATCGTTCTGCGGAAATCAAAAAAATAAAATCTTTTCTTTGAATTTTTGCTTGAACTGTTCTATACTGCCGGGCAGAGCGAGTTAATTGCCGCGAAAGGAATTGCTTTAGATATTGTTTGGCCGATTATGGTTGGTTTTTCGGTCAGATTTTCTGTGCATCTAATTTTTAATGATAGAGAAATTTTCGCCCTGGCCTTTTTTTGATGAAGATGAAAGGCAGGCTGTCAACGAAATGCTGGCCGGTGGCCGGGTAAATTACTGGACTGGCGAAGAATGCCGCTACTTTGAAAAAGAATATGCGGCGCATCTGGGCAGGAAGCACGCTGTCGCTGTTGCAAATGGCACGCTGGCCCTAGAATTGGCACTGATAGCTTATGATATCGGCCCTGGAGATGAAGTGATAGTGCCTTGCCGCACTTTTATTGCCACGGCAAGTTGCGCGGTAATGCGGGGGGCGACCCCGGTTGTGTGCGACGTTGATATTAACAGTCAGAACATGACCGCCGAGACCATAGCTGCAAAAATCACCCCCCGCACCAGAGCAATTATCTGCGTTCATCTGGCGGGCTGGCCCTGCGATATGCAGTCGATCATGGATCTGGCGAAAAAGCATAATCTGCTGGTAATTGAAGATTGTGCGCAGTCGCACGGGTCTTACTACAGGGGCAGGGCGGTTGGCTCAATTGGAGACATTGCGGCGTTTTCCTTCTGCCAGGACAAGATAATTTCGACCGGCGGCGAAGGCGGGCTGGTTGTGACTGACGACGAAAAAATCTTTAAAAAATGCTGGTCATACAAAGATCACGGCAAAGACTTCGATGCTTATTATCACAAGCACCATCCGCTTGGATACCGCTGGGTTCACGAATCTTTCGGGACTAACTGGCGAATGGTCGAACTACAGGCGGTTATCGGGCGACTACAGCTTCGCAAATATAATGAATGGGTAAAAATCAGAAGATCGACGGCCGAGCGCTTCAATAAAGCTTTTGCTGAGCTGCCGGCACTGAGGGTCACGCTTCCCCCAAGAGAAGTTTATCATTCATATTACAAGTATTATGTGTTCGTTAGGCCGGAAAAGCTTAAGTCGGGCTGGTCGCGTGACCGTATCATGGAAGAAATCAGCGCGGCTGGGGTGCCCTGCTTTACCGGGAGCTGCGGTGAGATTTATCGTGAAAAGGCTTTCGACATAAGCATAGATGGTCGGCCGTTGCGGCCTGCAGAGAGGTTCCCGGTTGCCAGAGAGCTTGAAGAAACCAGTCTGATGCTGCTTTGTCATAACACTCTTACACAAGCCAACATAAGCGATACCATCAAAGTTGTCAGTGAAGTCGTCACGAAAGCAACTGCCTGAACATTTCTTCATAAGAAGCAATTTTAAATAAAAACACCGGGCGTTAGGGTTCAGAAAATTCAGACTGGGTTCGATATCTGTTTTGATTTGTTGCTTTGTCAATTTCGGGGTCTCCCAAGGTCATTTTGCGAGTCGCGCTGCATCCTCAGACGACTCTGCATTAGCGCCCACTGCGCGTCCGGCCCTGCTTCGCTGAAGCAAAGGAGGGCTAGAGAAATTTGCAGGACTCAATGACCGCAGGCATCGGCCAAAACACCGAAAGAGGCAAGTGATGAAGAGTTCATTATTTTAGCTTGTGGGGGTAGAACGGCTGTGTTATCATTTCCTACCATGAATAAACGTGCATTTTCATTGATTGAACTGTTGATTGTTGTCGCGATCATCGCGGTGCTGGTCGGGGTAGCGATGCCCTATTATCAGGATTACGTCAAGGAAACGAAACTGACCAAGGCCAAGCACGAACTTGATATTCTCAAAGAAGCGCTGATCAAATACGATACGATGGAAGACCGGCCATTCGAAAACAACGACATGCGGATACTGCTGGGCAGATACCTGCAGGATCTTCCACGTGACCCATGGGGGCGTGATTATCAGCTCGACTATGTATCGGGCAAGGTTTATTCATTTGGCCCCGATTCGGTTAAAACCACCGATGATATCGTGACCTTTTACAAGCCGCCATTGGCTTTGCAGAAGGCGGTCTGGGTCGATGGAAACAAAGACCGGCATGTTAGTAACGGTGATTTTCTCCGGTTGGAATTTTCACGAATTCTTAAAGAAACGGTCAGAACCAATTTGACTTTTACCAATGCTTCGAATACCGGTGATTTGTGGTTCTCGCCCGATGTGTCTGTTACAGTTTTTAATACCCTGGCAAGTTTTACCGCTTCAAATTCTGAATTCCTGATTGAATTGAACGCGCTGGCCAGCGATACTGCCTTTTACCCGGGTTCATCAACCATAGGTATATCGCAGAGCAATAACGATATTGAAGATTTTTCT
>JBMOKV010000430.1:0-10654 GCA_049325495.1 Candidatus Rifleibacteriota bacterium
AAAGCTCGCCCCCATTTTTTCAAGGGGTTCGATTACCCGGCGCATTGGCCGCCGGCTCAATGATTCATCGCCGGTAAGCCTGAAAGAACCGGGAATTCCGGCCAGAATGCCGATGAGAAGCCGGGCAGTAGTGCCTGAGTTGCCGCAGAAAATTTCCGAATTGCTCAAACCACCTAGTTCATCGGGGCTTTCCAGGCACAGACGATTGTCGGGCAATGTTTCGATGTGCCCCCCCGCCTGTATGAAAATTGCCAGGCTGGTTTTTACGTCATCACATTGCGACAGATTTTCGATGAAGAACCGCCCGCGATGAAGTATGGCGAACAGAACCAGGCGATGGGAAACTGATTTGTCACCACCCGGACTGATGGCGCCTTGCCAGCCTCGACCGGGCCCGAATAGCTTCATTGCCGTTTTAACGGTTTGCCGAGCATGATGGCCAGAATCTGGTCATCGGTTTCAACCATGCCGGGGGCAGCTATCAGGCCTATGTTGGCCAGGCTCGATTCAAGATTTTCGCCCAGAACACCGTTGGTTGTCGGCAGTTTTAAACCACGCATCGCCATCAGAGCGGCTTGAAATGCTGAATCCACCGCACAGACGAGCTTTATCGAACAGCCGACTTTGGCACCATCACAGATAATGCCGGTAATGCTGCCGACCATGTTGTTTACCGCTGCTGTAGCTACTTCAAGAGTGCCGCCGAGAAGATATACTGCTCCGGCGGTCAGGCCTGTGCCCGAGCAGACCACGCAACCGCACATCGCTGAAAGGGTGCCGGTATGGTGCTTGAGAATGCTGGTTATTCCATGGGCTATTGCCAGTGCTTCGGCAAGTTTGTCCTGATCAGCTTTAAGATGCTCTGCAAGCACATATAACGGCAGACTTATGGTCAGGCCCTGATTCCCGGATCCGGCAGACGTCATTACAGCCAGGTTGCAGCCTGACATTCTGGCATCAACCGCTGCCGAGGTAAGGGCCTTGGCTTTGTTGATCACGTCGTTGCCCAACCAGCCGTCGGCGATGAGGTTGTTGTAGATGTTTCCGATGTTGAGAAAGCCGTCTTTACTCATGCCGGCTTGAGCGACCTTGAGGTTCATTTCTATGCCCTTCAAAAGCAGGGCGCGGGTTTCCTTCGACAGATCCTTCACACTGTTCCAGATCTTCGCGAAAGAGGTTTCAGCAAGTTTCTGCCGCTGTTTCAAAAGTTTGTCCGAACCTTCCAGGCCGGTCTTTTTTGAGGTAAAAAGAACTTCGTCATTCTTTTGCAGATGGGTAAGGTTTTCATGGCTGCCTGAAATGACTGCAATGCCTGTGTTGCCCTTTTTATCGATTACTTTTGCTTCAACGAAAAGACCATGCTTGCCCGATGCCAGATCAATACTGACTGCATCGCGGGATACAAGTTTGCCGGCCTTTTCCAGCCATTTTTCATCAACTCCTTCGAGAAGTGTCAGGTTTGGTTCTTCCATGGTGGTAAAGCAACCAAGCGCCGCAGCCAGAGGAATGCCACGATCGCCCCTGGTTCCGGGAATGCCGACTTCCATTGCATTCTTAAGTAGATTGGTCGAGAGCTTCAGCTCAATTTTTTCAATATCTTTGCCGACCAGACGTCTGGCCTTGCAGGTTGCCAGGGCGATGGCTATGGGTTCAGTGCAGCCGAGCGCTGCCTTGATGTCGAGTTTAAGGGTGTTTTCCAGTGTTGCAAGGCTCATTCTTTCCTCCGGACATTTTTGTCGAACGATCGATTGAACCGAATTCTAGCAGTATTCAGCCGGTTATGTCCATAGATATGGTTTGATTGCCGCAATTCCCGAAAAAGAACCGGTTTGCTTTCAATCTTCAAATCACGGATCATAAGTTTCATCGGTCATTTCGACCACGCTTCACCGAAGCTGCGCGGGGATCAATGACAGACTGGGCCAGGCAGGCCAAGTGACTGCATCTTTACGGTTGCTGAGCCTCTACAAGAGGTCGAAGCAGCCGGCGAAAACCATTTCAATTGAAAAAAACTACATTCGGTTGAGAATTCTTGCGCTGTTAACGATTACGAACAGGGTGCCAAAATTATGGGCGATGGCTCCCCAGATCGGGGTTATCATTCCAGTGGATGCCAGAATAATCATGAGCAGACTGAAGCCCGCTCCGATGATGACGTTCTGATGAATTGTTCTGAGAATTCTTCGCGAAAGGCTGAACATGAAGGGAATTTGAATCAGGCTGTCGTCGCGCAGGGTTACATCAGAGCTTTGAATCGCAATGTCAGCACCGCACGGACCGAAGGCAATCCCGATGTCGCTGGCCTTGAGGGCCAGGGCATCGTTGATTCCATCTCCGATGAACATAACTTTTTTGCCCTGTTTTTTGCAGGCCTGAACGAAATCAAGTTTATCCTGCGGCAGACATTCTGCTTTTACCAGATCAAAATCGAACAATCTGCCGATCTTTTCGGCCACATTGCTTTTGTCGCCGGTGAGCAGAACCATTTCTTTAACGCCTTTTTCCCGACTTTCCTGAAGAACCGTCTGTAGTTCATTGCGCGGAAGGTCGGCCAGTGTTATTTTGCCCAGAATTCTGTTTCCTGATGAAACCCAGACCGCGCTAGAGCTGTCTTCAGGGACTTCGTGAGGAGGCTTCAGACCAAGCTCAGGGAAGATCCATTGAGCTTTGCCAAGTCGGAATTGAATTTCGCCGCTTTCGGCCAGCACGCCTTTGCCGTGCAGTTCTATCTGGCGTTCTGCTTTGAGGTAGCCAAGATTCTTTTCTTCGCAGAGTCTTACGATTGCCTGGGAAACCGGGTGCATCGAACCGGTGGCACAAACGGCAGCAGCGGCGATGACTTCATCTTTTTCATTCATTTTCTCCGGAAAAACATCGATCACCTGGAAAATGCCGGAAGTAATGGTGCCGGTTTTATCGAAAATCATGGTATCGACTTCTGAGATGGATTCGAGGAAAGTTGAATTGCGAATCATGATTCCCTTCCTGGAAGCGACAACCAGAGCGGCAATCATGGCCGTGGGGCTAGCCAGCACAAAAGAGCATGGGCAACTGATAACCAGAACGGTTACCAGTCTTGAAATTTCATGGGTGAGAAAAAGTGCTGAAGCCGCCACCATGATAACCGTCGGAAAATATAGATCGAGATATTTTTCTATCATCTTGATTGCGGGAATCTTAGTTCTTCCTGCTTCGTCAAGCAGAGAGGCTATGTTGTGAAGAAGGGTGTTTTCAGAAGTGCGGCCAACTTCAACAATCAATTTTCCGTTTAAATTGATGGTTCCGGCAAAAAGTTCCGAATCTTTGGCTACCTCCAACGGGGATGATTCGCCGGTAAGATGCGCCTGGTTGACCATTGACTGCCCTTTAATAATCCTTCCGTCGATCGGAACGGTTTCACCCGGGTAAATTACAACATGATCGTTGACTTTCAGTTCATTTATGGCAACATCGGTTTCTTTTCCATCTGAAAGCCGATGCGCAAGTTTTGATGCAAGGTTTTTCAGCGAATTTATCGCTTCTTCAATTCCGATTATGCTTTTTTCTTCCAGAATGTGGCCGATGACCATAATGATCGGGATAATGGTTGCAGCAATCATTTCTCCACTGACCATTAAAGCCAGAGTGGCGAACATTACAAGCTGCTCGGTCATGAAGCGGTTGCTTTTTTCAAAAAAACCTTTCAAACCATTGATTAAAATAGGAATGAAAACCGATATTGCCGCAATGAAGATCAGCAGATCACCTACCTGAGTCTGGTCAGGAAAAGCCAGTTTGAAAATAAAACCGGCGGCGAGAAAAACAATGGCGAGCAAAGCATTGACGATCTTCAGCTGAACTATTTTGCCCAGGCCGCCGGTGTATTCGTAAGAATCGACTGGACTTGCAGGTGCATTAACATTTGATGAAATGATACTGTTCATTGCTCCTGCTCCTGGTCTTCCGAATAAAGCTGTTCCATATCTACCTGCGGAAGTGACGATCCTCTGCCGTTGTCAAGAACGGTTGTAATGTAAGAAGGGCAGTCTTGGGCGTCAGGAATCAATACCAGGCTGCTTATTGAGGCAAAAACCTTTTTGCGTGTCTTTTCCAGGAGGTCCCGGCGAATCTGTTCAGGGTTACTTTTATAGGCTTCTGCCAGTTCGGCAAATGAAGTAGCCTTGGATTGAGCATCGGCAGTAACGTTTTGACTGTAAGAATGGGCTTCATTGAGAATGCGGTCTTTCGAAGCCACTGCTTTTGGTAACAATTCTTCCTTTCGACCGTTTGCTTCAGCGACAAATTTTTTGCTTTGAATGAATGCGGTATTGACCTCTTCAAAATCTTCTTTCAGAGGTGCCGGAGGAGTTACTTCGGTCAGCTCAAAAGAAATCAGACTTATTCCGGTTTCCAGTGAATCAAGTTGCAGCTGGATCTGATTTCTTGCAAGTACTGCAACTTTCTCCTTGCTTTCGGTCAAAATTCCATCGATCCCGAAACCTGCAGAAATCTGAGAAAGCTTCTGTACTGCGATGTCATGAAGCAGTTTATCCAGGGTGAAAAAATCATTGTGAAAATGAAAGATGGCTTTGACCGGATCAGAAATCTGAAACTTGGCGATGGCTTTAACCTGGAAAATATTGCTGTCGGCACTTATGCAATACCCCTCGTTGGTTGCATCGATTGATTGGCGTTCGTTTGCATCCGGCTTCTCGATTCCGGAAAGTTCAAGGATTTTAACTTCTCTGATTCCTTTTTCAGAAATTCTGATAACTTCGTCAAAAGGGTAGGGAAAAGCGAAAAGCCAGCCCGCACGATGAAGTTGTTCAGCAGGGTTTGTACCCGCCAGGCGCCCGACCCTCAGAATCATACCCACCTCCCCAGGCTTGATGAGAGAAATACCAGACAATGTGTAGGCGACGAAGATAAGAACGATCAGAACCTTGACCAGGTTCATCAGATCATCAAAAGTTTCGTAAAAAGCTCGACCTGGCTTCATTTTGTCCCTGCCTCTTCTTCGTCAAACAGGGTTTTGAAAGGCTGTTGATCACTGCGCAGAACGAAAATAGATCCGGCTCCTGAAACTTTTTCCGCTGCTTCAAGTGATTTCACGAACTTGAAAAAATCTTTGCTTTCAAGATGAGCTTTGGCAAGAATTTCTGCCGATTCACGGTCAGCCTGTCCCTTTATTTCAGCCGCTTTTCTGGTTGCTTCTGCCTTGATTTTCGCGATTTCAAGATCAGTTTCAGAAAGAATGATAGCGGCTTTCATTCGGCCTTCTGCCCGGTATTTTGAAGCAACCTGATTGCGCTCTGCCCTCATCTGCCCAAAAATTGCCTCGACATTTTTTTCCGGATAGGCAAGCCTTTTGATTCCCAGTTCAGAAATTTTTATGCCAAAATCTTTCTTCGCACTTTCAAAAATATCTTCTTTGATCTGGGCTTCGATCTGCTCAAGCTTCAGCTGTTGGGTGTCGGTGGAAACCAGGTTTACCAGTTCGTATCCGCCGATAACGTTATTTTTTGAACTCGAAATGAGGCTGTCGAGCTTTTCTTCAGCATTTCTGGCATTTCCCAAAGCCTGAAGGTATGCCAATGGATCTTCGATCTGCCAGACAATATAAGTTAAAAGAATAATTGATTTTTTATCTCTGGTCAGGGTCTGGGTAAATCTCGTATTATAAACTCTTTTTCTTGCATCGAAAATGTAGCTTTTGCCGATTGGCCAAGGCCAGACAAAATGGGGGCCCGGTTCGCGAATTATTTTATCCGGTTTGCCAAGACAGGTGGTAACAGCGAAATACCCCTGTTGAACCGGCAGAATAATAGCCTTGAAAACAAGCAGAGAAAGTATCATCAGGCCAAGACCTATTCTTAAAAGGTAATTCATTCGTTTCTCCTATTCTGCGATTCTTAAAATCAGGCGGTCAGAAGGCCGAAAAAGGCTACGATCGACCACAAAAAGCTTTTTGTTTTCCACCAGCTTTTGCAGGCTTTCAAGTTTTAAACGAAATTTTGACAAATCCGGGGCCGCATTGAAGCCTATTGACTGGCTGATAAAAGCCTGACCTTGACCGGTGGCTTCTGCAATTGAAGTCAATGCCTGTCCCTTAGCAGCAAAAATTTCTCCTGCAGCGAAAGCTTTGTGCATGTGACGGTTGTGAATTGATTCAGTTAAAGCGGCAAGCTCTGAAGTATTTTTGTCGATCTGAGAACTGATAACGTCTTCGAATACCGGGGCAACCTCAATTGGAGGGTGCATGGCGAGAAAAACTATTTTTACTATGCGAACTCCGGTTTTTTTCTCATCCAGCTCTTTCTGTATATGATCTTTTAAGGTTTCAGCAAATTCACGGCGGTCGCGACTCATGATCGAATCAAAGCTGCTGCACACCGTTTCTCTGGTAAGATAACGATAGGCAATGGCGGTTAAAACTTCGTCGGGATTCTGAAAATTCATCAGATAATCCCGCACCTGATCTATTTTATACATTATCTGACAGTCAATGGAAATCAGCTCAAGGCCATCGCCGGCAACCAGATTGAAGTTTTCCTTGGCATGGGATTTTGTCCAGATTATGTTATTGGTCCCCTTGACTGGCTCAAACCCTATATTGGCAATGCGAACTTCTTCTTTTTTTATCAGTCGGTATTCACCGAAAGGCCAGGGCAGCTTCATTGTAATACCAGGTTCAGCATAATTCCCGGGGGTGATATTGCCAAATTGATAAATGATTCCCGCTTCGTCGGGACCCACGATTAAAAATGAGGTAAGCAGCCATGCCAAAATTGTGGAAAAAATGATGGCCGGTTCGAATACGCTGAAGAGAAAAACCACAACCCGGGATTGTTTAAGATCCAGACCAAGTAAATCCTGAGAGAATCTGGAAAGGCTGGCGCCAAAAGATTCTTCGGCGAAAAAAGCTCTGATCAGATATGATTCTTCCATTGGCTCGAAATTGTCTGAAAAATTGGCCATGGAGCGAATACGCCTGAACAGACCGATCAATGTTTCGATAGAAATAAATAAAACCGAAATGGTCAACCCGATGAAAATTCCATCGTAAATTTGAAAAATCCGCAAATTGTTGTAAAGCTCTTCGCCGAGATAGTTTAATCCTTGTTGCATAACCAGATTAAGCATGTTTGCCAGAATGAAGAAATTCATGAAGCGCAAACGGCACAGTAATTTTTCTTCGCTTTGGCCGACTTCTGATTGTTGAATCAACCGGCGTTCATATCTGATTATTGCAAGCAAAACAATATTGATTGCCAGATTGAAAATGAAAAGGCCAGGCGTTTCAGGATTAGCTTTAATTGAACCATTCAGTGCTCCATAAAGCGTGATAAAAGAATAGGCAAATAGAATCAGCAAAGCGATGACCGTGAAGACGAAAAGCAGCTTTTTCGCCTGAAAAATGTCCTTTTCGTCTAGTTCGTCAGGAGCCCGCTTCTCAAGGTGAAAGCGAATCAGCCATTGAACCTGCCTGGGAAAGCTGTCCAATAAAAATGGTCCAGTTGAAAAAAACATGAACTTTTCCATGATTTCGCTGACCAGAAATGGCAAAAGGGCAAGCAGAAGAAGATGCATCGAGGTTAAACCTGCTTGTCCTGCCAGAAATAGAAAACTAATTGTTCCCAGAAAAAAAGAAGTTTTTCTTGTCATCAATAGTCCCCGGTTGGAATGAGCGTCGAAGATTCAGATTAAACTGAGATGAATGGTAAAAAAGGCTGGATGAGAAAAATTAATCTTGAACGGGGGGACTGCGAGCAATCAACTGCCGAAAAAGGCAATTCCCAACCGGAGATATTGCAGCCTGTGTTAAAAGGCTGAAGTTATTCGATGTTCTGGAAAAAAAATGATAACTGTTACAGGAAACTTTTTCCAGGGCAGTTAGAAAGTTGCTGTAGTGGCATTGCCCTGATTTAAAAAGTTTTGTAGCTTTACAGATTGCACCAACAGAAGTCCGCGATGCTTTAAGTAAAAAGTAGCCGTCTGCCTTTTCCGGTAAAACATCGTGAAAGAAGTGTTCAGTGGTAGATTCAAAAAATACCAGTGAAAAGATAAGTAGAATTGCAGCACCAATAAAGGCTTTTAGGTTTCGTATTTCTTTCACCCGGCCATTATAATTTGCGGCCAGATGCCTGTCAATAAACTTATAATCCCCAGATCGACTCGTAATTTTGCAGTTTCTCAGTCTCTTGAATTGATTGAAATTTTGTTTTGTGGCATTCTGTTTGAAACTGCTTGATTCAGAAGGATTAGTATGAAAAAAAACGGGTTGGGGAATACCGGCATCGAAGTATCGAAACTGGCCCTGGGGACTCTTACCATGAGCCCGATGCAGCGAGGATTGAGTGTTGATGATGGAGCGGCGGTTATTTTGCATGCCCTGAGCAAAGGAATCAATTTTATTGACACTGCCCAGATGTATGGCTCCTATCCGCAGGTTGGGGCTGCTTTACATAAATGGCTGGGGCCAGACCCGGTCATAGCTTCAAAGTCTGCAATCAAGACCTATGATGGAATGAAGCAGGCGATCGAAGACTGCTGCAAATCACTGCATCGCAAAACGATCGATATATTTCTGCTGCATGCAGTGCGCGACACCGCCGATCTGCTGTCTCGCGAAGGGGCTTTGAATGCCCTGCTCGAAGCAAAACGGAATGGTCTGATCAAAGCGACCGGAGCCAGTTCCCATTCTGCCAAAACTATTGCTCTTCTGGCTGAAGATGAGCGCATCGACGTTTTGCATCCGATGATCAATCGTGATGGAATCGGAATTCTCGATGCTTCACTCGAAGAGATGATTTCTTTTCTTCGCAAAGCCAGAGAAAACGGCAAAGGAATCTATGCCATGAAACCCCTTGGTGGTGGTCATCTTCGCCACGAAGCCGCGGCTGCATTAAAATGGTTGTTTGATTCAAATCTTGTCGATTGCGCGGCGGTTGGTATGACCAGTTTCGATGAAGTTGACATGAATGTGGCAATTACAGCTGGTTTAGAAATAGATGCAGCTTTTGCCAGAAAAGTTGCCGGTCAGGATCGGCGTCTGTTTATCAACGAAATGATCTGCCGCAATTGCGGGGCCTGCATTGAAGCCTGCCAGCAGAGCGCTCTGAAGCCCGGAGAAAAATCTCCGAAGATCGATCATACGCTTTGCATTCTCTGCGGTTATTGCGCCCCAAAATGCCCTGCTTTCGCCATCAGAATAATTTAAGCAAATATTTAATAGAAAGATACTATAAAAAAACAGGCTGCCCCATTGGGACAGCCTGTTTTATTACGACCGGATCAGAGTCCTTCAAAACCACCTGAGCTGCCGGAGTTGTTGGCCGGAGCTGGTTCAGCCGGTTTGTCAGCCGCTGGTGCATCGGTTGCCGGGGCATCAGCTGCGGGCGCCGGTTCAGCCGGTTTGTCTGCAGCAGGAGCGTCAGCTGCCGGAGCCGGTGTATCGATGGAATCGAAACCGCCTTCGGTTTTTGCGGGTTCAGCTGGTGCACTGGTGTCGCCTTCAAGTGAATCGAAGCCGCCGGCGGCCGGTTTGGTGTCAGCTGCAGGTTTTTCTTCGATTGCATCAAAGCCGCCGCCGAAACTTCCTGAATCGGTAGCCGGTTTTTCTTCCGGTTTCTTTTCTTCGGGCTTGTTATCGGCAGGAGGAGTTACCGGTTTGACTTCGCCGCCCTTGATTTCGGGCTGTTTGACCGGAGGATTGCTGACGTTTTCATCTTCATTTTCGGGAAGAATGATGTCTTCGGTTCCCATCAGGGGGTCTTCTTCAAAAATCGAAGAAGTTTTGCTTGATTTGGCTTCTTCGGTCAGGCTGGGAAGAGTTACTTCGCCGGCGCTCAGAAGCTTGTTGTATTCTTCTTTGTAGCTCAGTTCGCTTGGATTGAAGCCGAAATAGAACATTACCTTCGGAGAATAGGATACAGTAAGACCTGAAACCACGATGGCAACCATGCTCATCAGTTTGATCAGAATGTTGAGTGACGGGCCTGACGTATCTTTGAACGGGTCGCCGACGGTATCGCCAACAACGGTGGCCTTGTGGTTGTCTGAGCCTTTACCACCCATCTGACCTGATTCAACGTATTTCTTGGCGTTATCCCAGGCGCCGCCTGAGTTTGACATCATGATTGCAACTGCGAAACCGCAGGCCAGCCCGCCGATAAGCATGCCCATAATACCAGCCACGCCGAGAAACAGACCGACAACGATCGGAATGATGATGGCCAGAAGGCTGGGGGCAACCATTTCACGCTGAGCGCCTTTGGTCGAAATTTCGACGCAGGCGGCATAGTCGGCTTTGGCGCCGGCTTCACCCTTGAGCAGGCCGGGGATTTCTTTGAACTGGCGGCGAACTTCTTCGACCATACTGTGGGCGGCGCGACCAACTGCTTTCATGGTCATGGCGCAGAAAACGAATACCAGCATTGCGCCAAGGAAAATACCTACCAGAACCAGTGGGTTCATCAGGTTAACATTGTAAAAGCCCATGAAATCATTCATCGAGGCTTTGGCAATCGGAACGGCCTTTTCGGCACTCGGGAAAACATACTGGTCGAGCTGGTTTTCGCTGAATTTGGCAGCGCGGGCCAGACCAATGCGCAATTCTTCAACGTAAGCGCCAAGCAGAGCCATTGCAGTAAGGGCCGCTGAACCGATGGCGAAG
>JBMOKV010000431.1:0-10636 GCA_049325495.1 Candidatus Rifleibacteriota bacterium
AGGCTCAAAACCGCGTTTAATCAGTCGAAACTGGCAATGGAAGCGGTCTTTGCTGGTGAGAAGGAACTCGGCCTTGATAATCTTCAGGGAATTGGCGGCGGGTTTAAAGATGAGCAGATCGTAAAGGCACTTGTCGAATCGACCATTGCAGAAGACAAGCTTGCGGGAATGCGAAGTTCTTTTTTTTCGCCGTATATGATTGGAGAAGCATGCCTTGATGAAAGCTATGCGCCAGCCTCGATGACCAATGAAAAATTAAATGTTCTATTTAAAAATATTCCTGACCCTGATCAGTTTTGTGAAAAGCTGGTCAGCCATGTTCAGAGCTTTCCAGAATCCGGTTTGGCGGGTAAATTTCCCGCTTCTGATACGGTGCTTTTTGCTGAGATATCAGTTTCTTTTTCGCAAATTCATGGTGAGGCCTTTTTGTGGTATCTCGCCGGCCGCTATCTGGCCGAAAAGGGAAATGGCGCTGCAGCTTTTAAGGTTTTTCTAGGCATCATTGATCTGGCGGATGCCTGGGAAAATTTAAGGCTTTGCCATCCTGACAAACAACGCCGGCTGCAGTCGTGTATAATTCGCGAAATAGCAGCGGTTGGCATAATTGAATCAGCGCATCAGCTTTTGCAAACGAAAGCGCAATTGACCGAAGCCATAGAGGCAATTAAAAAACGCGATTCAAGCTTTGTTTCGATTTCTCAGGTTCTTGCTTTTGACAAGATGATTCCGGTCGCTTTTGGCGGGGTGCTCAATGCGGAACTCACTTCGGGGCGTGCGTCCACCACATTTAAACATTCAATTGATTCTCTTGCCCGAATTTTCGGCGACAAAGCTGAGATGCAACGGGTTCTTGATCCTCTTTACAACCCGATGATAGAAGCGGCGTCTCTGCCATATGTTAAATGCCAGCGGGCTTTCAATCCGTGGAATTCCAGCTTCGAAAAAGCATTTTCCGACATGTCTGCTGAAAGCACTTTTGGGATATGTAAAATAATCCTGTTTCCCGATTATTTTCTGCAGCAGTCGCTTCTTGAAAACTTTTCCCGCAACCTGCCTTTTTTCATTCTCAACGATGTCAAAACCCGTCAGCTTTTTAATGGCGTGCGGGCAGTTCTTATCTGCAATGTTTTCAAAAAAGAGACCGGCAAATGGCCAGCTTCGCTTTCAGACCTCGAACAGTGGTTTGAACAGTCGCTGCCCGAAGATCTGATCCGTGGAATTCCTTTGCAGTTCAAGGCGGGAGAACCACCGTATATCGCCAGTATTGGGCGGGATGGCCGCGCCGATACCGCTGACGACCTGGTTTTCATGCCCTTCGGCCAGAAGGCGAAAGAGTAGGGATCTTCCTGGTGAAATCCCTGAACTGACTTTTTCTCCCGGCAGTTAAGACTGTCGGGTGATTTGGAATTGCAGAATTTCTATCGATTTTTTTGTTTGATTGCCCTTATGCGTCTTCAAAAAGAATTTTCATCAAAACTTTTCTGAAATCTTTTTCAGGGTTTGCTAAGATAATGTTATGCAGTTTTAAAAGAATTGAGGAAAAATGAAAAGAATCAACCTGTGTGTGTCGTTAATACTATTTCTCATGGTTTTATCCACAACTCATCTTATTGCAGCCAAAGACGGCGAATGGAAGACCTGGCGCGATAAAATCAGGGGCAAAAACGGTATTTTGAAAATCAAGTATCTGATTTCAGAAAATAAAGAATTTAAATTTGAAGTCTACAAAAACAAAGACTGGGAAGGCAATGACAACTCCTGGGAAAAAATCGACGACTTTGTCATAACCCGAAGAAAACCGTCTCACAGCGAGACGTTTAATGAATTTTACAAATCGGTTATTGGCAACATAAAGGTTCATTACAAGATCGTTGCCGACTTCGATAAGAACAAGGTTCGTTCAAGTGGCTACATTATTTCACCTATCCCAAAAACCTTTCCGGTGCGCACCGAGAAAAACTCCTGGAATCAGGATTTCTTCAAGATTCCCGACTCCGGCCTGATTGTCACCAGCAAAAAAGACGGGTATGAGTATTTTGAGGTTTCCGACATCTGGGCGGGTATCTGTTCTGGTATTGCCTGCGGACCATGGGTTCAGTTTCAGGGTTACAGCGAAACCCACAGGTTCAACGCTCATATTCCCAAAGTTGGCCCAGTTATTATTCAGTTATGGAAAGGTTTTTGCCCGAATCTTGGTGAAACTTCGAAAGATTATAACTTTGAAAATCTGGTCAATCTTATAAATCTGGGAGAAAAATTTCCCGGTGGAATCGGTGCGGAAGTTGGAGTTTACCGACCAATCGTTCCTAAAGGCACAAAAGCCGACATCCGGCATCTTATGTTCCTTGCGGCCACTACAGAGACACCTTTGGGGTCGGGTGAATGGGAACCTCTGGTTGACCCGAATTTGAAAATTTCTTTTCAGTTGATCAACCCTGACAACAATAAAGTTCTGGTTGATGCCGAAGAAAAAAACAGCTGGTGGCGCACCAAATGGATAAGCGCTCATAGCTTTGAAGAATATAAGCAAAAGCATGATGTTCCTGAAGGGCTTAAACAATTTGATTGCACAAAACATCTTTTCAAATTCACGCCTCCGGGGGTTTTGAAATATGAACTTCATTACACCATCAACGGAGTAAAACAGGTGCCATGGAAAGACGATTCTTTTACGGGGCGATATCCTGAGATTGGCTTTAATGGTATATGGCGGGATACAGATGAGTCTGGTTCCCCAAGATTTATAGAAGTGTACAATAATGGCAGGGAAATCGATTTAAGGTTTTCTCCTGCATGGTCAGATTATATAACGGTCCCGCTTAATGGCGGCTTTGTCAAAAGTTCTGACGGTCGCTTCGAAGTGAAGGCGGTTATTTCAGAAGCGAATGATAGAAAGCTGTCGCTGGAATTTGTTTATAAACCAGATGAGTTCGAAAAAGTTAAAGCTGCTTTGAATGTGCCGGGAATTGAATTAAAACATACGATTGAATTAATCCTTTCGCCCATAAATGATCTGGAATTCCGACAAGGCGGTTTTTCAAGAGCCTATAGACCCATTTAAGAGCCTGAAGGTAAAAGTCGTTCGGCAGGGACTCTATTTTGCTTATCTAAGTTGCCGGCACCGGAAAATCTTCTGTCTAAGTGTTTTTTTTGAGTGCCAGTTAATTAAAATAAACATTTTTTTGACCTGCCTGGCGATTTGCTGTAAGGTTTTGTTTTATTGAATAATCGCTTCTTCTGTTTCATTAAACAAAGCTTCCTTCGGATATGGCAATGCCAATCCTGGAAAAGATTCCTTATCAAAGTACTTTAACGATTTTGTTTCCGAGTCGCTGATGAAACCACTATCATTTCGAACCGAACAATAAATCAGTATTACTGTGTATTCGACCTGATCGCCATTTGGGTAGGTGTAGCGAAATTCTTTGCCGCCAAAAACACCAAGTATTTTTACCGGTTCAATCAACAGCCCGGTTTCCTCCATTACCTCACGAATAACAGCTTGTTTAGGCGATTCTCCCGGTTCAATCATTCCGGCTGGTAAACTCCAGGGCTCTCCATGTTTTTCCTGGAGAAGGAGTTCATTTTTTTCATTTAGAATAACCGCGGCTACTCCAGAAATCATTAAACAAGAATGTCCGATTTTCATTCGAATATGTTTTATATATTCACTGCTCATTTGATTTTCTTCCCGCCCAGAATTTCCGAGTCTGCGCAAATGTCTGCATCTTATCTGATCCTTTATTAATGCAGTCTTCCGTCTGATTTCCGTGAAGCATTATACAACGGATGGACCCGTTTTGTTCTGAAGACTTTCCAAAGATTAGGCAGAGCTATATAATACTGTATGTTCATCATCTGCAGGTATTGAAGGAGAGCCGCCATGATTAACTCAGGCCTTCGGTCGAGGATCTTTTTTCCGATTCTTTTCGTTTTATGCCTTCTGATCGCAGGCCTTGTGCCGGGAATCCGCCTCGATGGAGCCCCGGCCGATACGCAGCTGAATTTTGAAATTCGTCTGCCCGATAACCTTTCGTCGTCAGCAAAACTGTTCATCACCGGAAATCATCACGCGCTTGGCGATTGGGACCCCGGTTTGATCGAAGTGCCGCGCGTTGGCA
This sequence comes from Candidatus Rifleibacteriota bacterium, assembly GCA_049325495.1. Classification (GTDB taxonomy): domain Bacteria; phylum Muiribacteriota; class Ozemobacteria; order Ozemobacterales; family Ozemobacteraceae; genus DYKG01. The sequence goes on from JBMOKV010000431.1 coordinate 4,122, forward strand.
ACCGGGCCAGGTGGTCCGTTTCCCTGCCCCCTGATTACGTGCTTCAGTTCAAGTTCACTCTCGGCGACTGGGGTCATGTGGAAGCGGCCGTCGATGGTTCAGAAATCGAAAATCGGGTTTTGCCGGTTCCGCGCGGCCATACGACGCTGCGGGTGGCCGTATCCGGTTTCAAATCTCCCGGGTCGCCAGAACAGTGGCCCTCGACCATTGTCGGCAATGTGCACGTCCACAGGGATTTTCCCGGCCGAAATCTCGCAGCCCGAACCCTGTGGGTATATCTGCCGCCGGGATATGATCAGGAGGCGGCGCGCCGCTACCCGGTTATCTACATGCAGGATGGCAACAACTGCTTTGACGCGGCCACTTCTTTCAATGGCCAGGAATGGAAGGTCGATGAAACCTTTGAGGAAGGCATCGCCAGTGGTGCGCTTCCGGCAGTGATCGTGGTCGGTATTGCCAACACTGCCGCCCGCGTCGATGAATACACAATGGTAAAAGCCCTGCGCGGCGACCGCCGAACCCGCATCGGCGGCAAAGCCGATCTCTATGCTTCCTTTCTGATCGATGAAGTGAAGCCCTTTATCGACTCGACCTACCGCACGCTGGTTGATGCATCGCACACGGCCGTTATCGGCTCATCACACGGCGGGCTCGTTTCCCTCTATCTCGGCATTCGGCACCCCGGGGTTTTCGGGGCGGTCGGTGCCGTTTCGCCAACGCTGTCGTGGGGTAATCGCTGGCTGACCAACTATGTTCGCCATCTTCATGCCTTGCCAGAAAGCCTGCGGATCTGGCTCGACATGGGAACGGCGGAAGACGCCGTCGATCGTAACGGCAACGGAATCTCTGATCTGATCGACGATGTGCAGGAAATGCGTGATCTGCTGCTGGCAAGAGGTTACGATCCTTCCCGGGTCGAACTCATGCTCGACGAGGGAGCGGTTCACAACGAAGCAGCATGGGCCCGACGTCTTCCGCAGATTCTTGAATTCATCTGCCGACCGTGGCAATAGATTCCTCATTTATCTGCTTTTTTTCTTCTCTTTGGCTGCTTTCCGTTTTTTCTTTTCCGGTATATTTTTCAAAGTTTCATTAATCAGTTTTGAAAGCTCAATCCATCTGTAGGGCTTTTGAATGAATGCTTTGATGCCTTCATCCAGAATCTTCTGCGCCTCGCCATTTAAGCTGTAACCAGAGCTTAAAAAAACAATGACTTCAGGATTGATCTTTCTCAACGCGATAAATGTGTCTTTCCCGTTGATCTCGGGCATTACCATATCAAGAATCACCATATCAATGCTTTTCCAGTTGTTTTCATAAAATTCAATGGCTTCTTTACCATTCCTGCACATTGATACCTTGAATCCTGCATCTTCAAGCATTCTGTTTGCGGCGTCAAGCGCAAATTCTTCATCATCAACAAGCAAGATGTGCGCGTTTCCTGGAACAGCAGATTCTTCCTTTTCTGGTTGGTCGACATTTTCTTTTCCATGAGAATTCAAGGGAAAAAGCAATTTCATTGTCGTTCCATGACCAGGTTCGCTATAAACAAAAACCGCCCCGCCGTGATTTTTCATGGTTCCATAAACAGAAGCAAGTCCCATTCCTGTGCCTTTCCCCGGTTCTTTTGTGGAAAAAAATGGCTCGAAAATTCTCATCTTTGTTGTTTCATCCATCCCGGTGCCATTGTCGGTTACACATAACTGAATGTAATCCCCTGGCAAAATCTCGTATGGATGTTTCCTGCAAAGTTCTGCCCCAAATGCCACCACAGAGGTTGAAAAAAGAACTTCTCCGCCATTCTGCATCGCGTCTCTTGAATTCAATGCAACATTTAAAACAGCATTCTGAATTTGTGTGGGATCGCCGAGTGTAATTGTTTGCTGGGCATCCAGATGCTGTTTGATAATAATTCGTTTATCAATCGTTCGTTTAAGAATATTTACAACTTCCACGACAATTGAATGGATATCTACCGGGACAGAAAGGTATTTTCCTTTCCTGGCAAAGGCAAGCAGCTGCGATGTTAATTCTGAGGCCCTTTTCGTTGCCAGCAGAATATTGTCTACATAAAATGCGAGTTTTGGGTTTTTTGAAATCTTCTTTCGCAGAAGTTCGGAATAACCAACGATTCCGGCAAGTTGATTGTTGAAGTCATGCGCAATACCGCCGGCAAGCTGTCCAATAGCTCTCATTTTGTCAGATTGCTTCAGTTGTTCTTCCAGGCGCTTGCTATCAGTAACGTCTCTGACTATTCCCATTATGGAAGAGATTATGCCTTCCTCGACGGTAAGTGCAGTTTGTATGGTGTTGTAGGCACGTTGTTCGTTTCCAATCAGCAGCTCTCTTGTTTCATTAACCGTTTCGCCCGAGAATGTTCGGTCGTCAACTTCCCTGACAATTTTTCCTTCATGCGGGCCATAAATTTCTTCCGGTGTTTTCCCGATAATTTCATTTTCAGGAAGCCCAAGCAGTTTCATCATTGCATTGTTAACAAATGTATATTTTCTTTCTTTATCTTTAATGAAGATATAGTCAACAGCGTTTTCTGTAATTGAACGAAAGCGATTTTCACTATTCTTCAATGCTTCTGTGGCTTTTTTGAACTCACTTATATCAAAAAAAATAGTTGCAAAAAAGCCTTTCTGTGGGGAAATTACTGAAACATTAAAATGCTTGTTCATTGGGGGCCAGAAGACTTCAAGAATTTCAGCCTGACCAGTATCTGCAACTCTGGCGAATATCTCCAGGAATGGTGGTTCGCCGGTTCCGTATAGGTCAGAAGCAAGTTTCCCAATCGCTTTATTTTTTGAAATATTTGTAATCTCTTCAAATGCAGGATTAACATCGGTAATTTTATAATCAATTGCATTTCCCGCATCGTTTAAAACAATTTTATGAACACACACCGCTTCCTTCATATTCATATAAATTGTTTCAATAATTTGAAGCCGACTCTTTTTTGCCTCAGGCATCATGCTTTCTCCACTCTTAATTTTGCAGAATTTATTTCAAGATACACAGCCCGGAAAATTTTCTGTCTCATCTTCAGGGAGAATTATAATTTCTTCTGCTTCAAATGTTTGTTAAGCATTTTCGAAAGCTCAGCCATTCTGAATGGTTTACAGATGCTTGCGGTAAAGCCGTATTCTTCAGGGTTTGCCATTATGGGGTCTTCTGCATAGCCACTGGTAACAAAAGCCGGTGTCTTCAGACCCAAATTTCTGATTTCAGCAATTGCTTCCTTGCCTCCCATGCCACCGGGAATCGTAAGGTCAAAAACCATTCCGGCGATTTCTCTTCCGGCCTTGATTTCTGATGAAACGAATTCAATTGCTTCTTTTCCATCTTTTCTGCAAACAACAGTATATCCAAGAATTTTAAACATCTCCTGGAAAGTATTCTGAATTATTTCTTCGTCGTCCATTACCAGAATGGTTCCGTTGCCTTTGTGTTTTTCGGTGGAAGATTCGGTAAGAGAAGAAACAGAATCTTTTATGGCTGGCAGATAGACATGAAAGGTGCTCCCTTTACCGGGCATCGATTCCACTTCAATACAACCGCCATGTCGCCTGATTATTGAATAGCAGGTAGCAAGACCGAGTCCATGACCTGCCGCTTTTGTTGAATAAAATGGGTCGAAAATGCGGGGAAGAATTTCTTTTGGAATTCCGACGCCGCAATCTTTGATTGATATCTTTACATAATTGCCACTGGTGAGTGTCGAGTGTTCCATTTCAGCAAGCGTGACGTTACGCGCTGATAATTCAATCGAACCGCCGTCAGACATCGCCTGTTTGGCATTTATTAGAATGTTATCTAAAGCCTGACAAATCTGGTTTCTATCGAAATTGCAGGCCCACAGGTCTTCCTGAATAACAACATCACACGAAATGCTTGCTCCGCTAAGGGCAAATTGTGCAGTCTCGCGAATAAACGGAATTAAGCTTCCAATTTCCTGCACCGGAGCGCCGCCTTTGGCAAAAGTCAGTAGCTGCTGAGTCAGGGCGCGTGCTCTCTCCATCGTTTTCATTGCTTTTTCGAGATATGAAGTAACTTTACTTTCGTTGGATTCTTCACGTGCCATATCAATATAGGCAAAAATGCCACCCATAAGGTTGTTGAAGTCATGGGCAATTCCGCCTGCGAGAAGACCAAGAGCATCGATTTTCTGAATTTTAAGCAATTCGTTTTCCATCTTCGTGTGTTCAGTTACATCGATAAAATTTATAAGGATTTCTTCAATTGCGCCAGCGTCGTTCATTACTGGAAATCCGTTGACAACCAGCCAGACAATATCATTGGTAAGTGGCCGAACGACACCCAGAAATTGATTTTTTATTGGTTGCCTGCTTTTCAGAACCCGGTTCACCGGATACTCATCCAATGGAAGCGGATTGTTGTTTCTATCCAGAAACTTCCAGTGCGGGTCCAAAGCCAGTTTTCCCAACATCTGTTCATCGGTTAAACCAAGTAATGCGGCCGCTTGAGGGTTATTCATGGCTATGGTGGTATCCGGTCGATGCACCACAACACCTACATCCATATTTGACAACAAACCGCGATATCTTTTTTCACTCGCTTCTATTGCTTGTTCGGCCAACCTGGATTCAGTGATGTCCCGATTAACCCCTAACATCCGAATGGCTTTGCCATTTTCATCACGTAAAACGATTCCGTAAGCCTTGATAAACTTTACAGACCCGTCTGGATGCTTTACCCGGAATTGGATATCATATTTTTTATCACCGTTTATTGCTGCCTGACATGCCTCCCAGGCATAACTGATGTCATTTGGATGGAGTCCGCTTTTCCAGATTTCCACCCCGTATGCTGTCGGTTTTTCAGAAATCCCATACAGCCGGAACATCTGGTCATCCCAGATCATCTTGTTGTTAACAATGTCCCAGTCCCAGATGCCTAATTGGGCTGATGTTGCAGCCAAAGCCAGTCTGTGTTTACTCTCTCGTAAAGCATTCTCAACCAGTTTCTGTTCTGAAATTTCGGTAGCGGTTTCAAGAACCAGTGATTCTTCATCTCCGAATCCCGGGAACGGTTCATCGTGGATCACAAACGTTCTTCCGGTTTTATCTGTCCACTCCCAGGTTAAGGGCGAATTTGTCTCAAAGACTTTAAAGGTCGGGCAGTTTTCACAAGGTGTGCCCCGGTCATGAATGATTTCGTAGCACAATCTGCCGGTCGGATCTCCAAAAGACTTATGAAAACCTTCGTTGGCAAAGGGTATGGTGTAATCGCGTGCCTGGAGATAGACAAAGCCCGGCACTTTGTCAAGAATGGCAAAAAGTTTTCGCTTCTGCTTCTTTATTTCCGTTTTCGTCAGCTCAAGCTCAGTGATGTCCTTGATTGTGCAGGTTATTCCATCAAATTGGTCATTGTGTATTCTCGGGATACACCATCCGCTCTGCATGGTTTCGCGGCCCGCCGGTGTAATCACCTTTGCAGTATATTCAACGGGTTCAAGTGCTGCTTTTGCCCTAAGGTAAAAATTTATGAAATGCTCTATTGTTTTGTGCTCAAAATCATCGGGTATTTTCTTTCCCAGGACATTTTCTGCCTTTACGCCTGCAATTTTTTCCATTGCCTGATTGAAAAACACCATACGGTCGTTTTTGTCGGTGGCCCAAATACCCTCTGGGTGACTCAATGCAATATCATTGATCAAACTATTGAGGTCTTCATTGGTTTTGCTATTCATATTACATTTTCGCCTTTGAGTAAGCTTTCTTAAGCACCGGTTCTTTTGCATTCATTTTTTTTGCCGCTTCGACGTTCCGCTTCGACGCGATTGTTGAACTCCGCCGCTGGCTCGGCAGCTGAAGGGGAAAAGACGGATTTCTGCAGGTTCGGTGGCATCTGAATTTCCCCTCCGGTTCTTTTTGTTGTGTAAACTCCTCAGTTGCCGGGTGTTTGCCCAGTGATTCAACTTGAGGAGAAAAAGTAATGTTACCACAGGAAGAGCAAAAACTTGCAAGACTTTTCGACCAGATGGTCAATAGATCATTTGATCGGCACCCGTTCCTGGAGCACTGTCAGGGCTGACAGATGTGCCATGCAGTTTTTCTGGAAGCATGTTCTAAACAGAAGCTGGAAATGGGTGAATATTGTTAAGCCGCCGCAGATCCGGCCGATTCCTGATGTTTTGACGGTTGCCGAAACCGAAAAAGTACTCAACGCTGTTCGGGAACTGCGTTATCGAATTTTCCTGTTTACTCTTTACAGCATGGGTTTAAGGCTTAAAGAGTGCCTTTTGCTGAAGGTTTCCGACATTGACAGCGAAAGAATGCAAATTCATATTCGAAACGGAAAAGGGCGCAAAGACCGGCTGGTTCCGTTGCCGGCGGCAACTCTCAAAGCTCTGCGTATTTCCGGAAAACCCACCGAAACCCGGAAATGCTGTTTCCCAACCAGCGCGGAAGTGCTTCCACCATCAAAAAAACAAGCGGGCACATGCATTATGCCGCAGCTCAGCAGGCTTTTAAGTGCGCTATAAAAGA
>JBMOKV010000432.1:0-10581 GCA_049325495.1 Candidatus Rifleibacteriota bacterium
CACCGGCAAAGATTTTAATAAGGCCGATGAAATAGAAAAAGCATTCAAAGAAATCGAGGCCCAGGTTCCCGGATTAACCAAAGCGCGGGCAAAAATGAGCTTCAAAATCAGAAAGTCTTCAGACAGCTTTGCCCATGGCGATCTTAGCCTGAACATAGAGTTCAACCTGAATAAAATCGAATATTCGTTTGATTTTTTTCGCGAATTCAAGCTTATTCGCTGTCTTGCCCCGGTTGTACCGAAGTTCAGTCTGTTTTTGCGCAACAACAATGGAGGCCAGTCGTTTAACCGCATCGTTAAAAGCTTTCAGGATGAACAGGGCCAGGAAAAACCTTTCGTGGTTTTCAACAGTGACAAAGCCTTTGTTTCCGGAGCGGTTGACACCTGGAAAAAGTCAGGATGGATCTTCATTGGCGGGCCTGAGGTCACTCTCAACCTTGACGGCACCCACCCCTGCCGCAAAGAATCAGACACTTTCATGTTCTGGCCGGGCCTTTATTCAGACAGTCTCAGCCAGGCTCTTCCCTACTCGTGTTCAGGCTATCTGGGAGCTTCCCGGCTAAGAGTCCGCTTCACGCCCTCGGGAGCGATGTCTGACTGGCAAAGCAGTTCGTTGCTCAAAGATGTTCTGGGCGGCGTTATCATCCCTTCCGTTCTGAAATCCAGCGTTCTCAGGCTTTATGGGAACCGTGATCTGATAACACCAACCAAGGTTTTCGGCAAGGTTCTGACCTCATACGTAATTTATTCAACCATGATTCTCGACAGCAACAACGACTCAATTGCCGATCTGCTTACCTCTTCGCAGGGAATCGATCAAAGGGCAATTTTTCCGCTGCCGCGACTCGATAATAACGACCTGTTCAAGCCGCCCATTTTTCCCCGCTTCGTTACCACCAAAGGCCTTGACCTTTTTCTCGATGCCCAGGGTCTGGACGGCATTCCGGAAAAAATGGAAGAAATTTTCAACTCTTACGACAGCGGCGACACGAACTATGTTTCTTTCATGACCAAACTGGTGCAGGATTTTGCTCCTTCTACCGGCATCGAGGCATACAACTCCCTATATGACCAGATTTTCGAGGGAGCATCAACCACTGGCAGCAAAAGCTTTCCGGCACCTCACATTTTTCCACAGAATCAATACCCGCATGATGCCAAAGACGTTGAAATCCCCCTGGATTTTTCCGTTAATGAAAATCAATTCAAAGGGGATCTGAACAAATTCGATCCCGGCGCTTTTTTTTCCAATCTGGAAATTTTCGGCAGATTGTATTCCAACGGGAATGATTTCATCAGTTCAGGTGAAATCAAAAAAGAGAATGATCTGCTGCTGATCAATGACCCGGTCGTTTCAAAGATTGCGGGAACCTTGAAGATGACTTCTCCGATTCAGGTAAATGCTCCTTCAATTATAGTATGTGACGGGGATCTGGAAATTTCTGATGTAAGAAAATCGGCCAATGATTCGAAGCTCACCCTGGTTTCTTTGAACGGCGACATAAAGATCACTGGAAAAAAACTCGAAGGGGTATCTTTGATAGCGGCCAATGGTCAGATTTTCTGGAATTCAGAAATCGATATCACCGGAAGTCTTTGCGCATCGAGCATTGCCCCCACCACCATGGCAAATGGAGGCAAACTTACCTGGGATAATGGACTTGACATTACCAGTATCGAAACCGCCGCTCGGTCGGTAACTATTCTTATTGGGCCCAACATAACTCTTTCAAGGAAAATTTACTGACGATGAAAAGCTTGCGGTCAGGTTTATCGATGGTTGAGCTGCTGGTGGCGATTGCCGTGCTGGGCGGGGCACTGCTTCCGATCTGGCATCTTCATTACCAGTCTTCACGAAGAGTGGTAATCGGCGAAAATCAGACCCTGATAAAAAACATTTCTTACGCTTTTGCGGGCCAGGTGAGAAGATTTGATCCCAACCTGATGCCGGTCGGCAGCGGATTCATCAAGCTTATTCCAGCCGAGAACGGGCTATACCATCTTGGCGGCCCATCGACCATCAACAACGTCAGCCTGCCCGAATGGAACCCGGCCATGCTGAATCTTGAATACCAGATCAGGAAGCTGGATGCCATTCCCAGAGATAATCGGCTGGTTGTTCTAAAAATTACCTGGACCAGAAAAGACACTGGCCCGACTGAATTTTTCGTTCCCACCCTGGTGTCTCATGATTAATCGAAGAAAATTCGGCTTCACCCTGCTTGAAGCAATAATAGTCACAATAGTTTTTGCGCTGCTGCTCGCGGTAGCATACCGCCTTCTGGCCACCAGTCAAAAGGGGGCCATTCATGGGCAGGAAGCGTCGATTCATCTGATGTCGGGTGACATTATGGCCATGGCCCTGGAAAGAGATTTCAGCAACATTCTTCCGTTCCCGGTTAACACAAACAAGGGCAAGGTTGCCGGCTCAATTTCATATTCTCCAGTCAACACGGCCGCCGATTCCGTTCTTTTCTGGTCGGTCAACGAATCGGGTGTCCAGCAGATCAGATACTCATTTGACCCGAAAAAGCGCGTTGTAATCAGGGAAGAAGTTGATAATGCCGGTCAGACGCTGCGCAGTGAAAAGTTTGCCGAAGGCTTTGTAACCAGCTTTATAATCAATGATGAATCGAACAAGGCTGATACGATTAAAGTAAGAGTGGAAATGGAGGGGCGATCAAAGAAAACCCTGATCAACCGGGTTTTCTGCCATGGCCTGGTAAACGAAAAGGATTGCCGAAACTGGATTTTTCATTTTTAAAAAAATAATTCATCCGCCAATAGGTAGTTATTCGTTTAAATGTTTAGATAAATCAAGAAACAAAAAAATGGACCAAGAAGTCTTACTGATAAAAAAAATTCAAAGTGGTCAGTCAGGTGAGTTTCAGAAGCTCATCGACCGCTATGAAAAAGGGTGTCGAACTTTTTTCTGGCAGCGTTGTGACAACAATCTTGAAGTTTCCAGAGACCTGGCTCAGGAGGTTTTCATCAAAGTGTTTCAGAACATCAACAGCCTTGATCGCCCTGAAGGCTTCAAAGCCTGGTTCTGGACCATTTGCCGCAATGTTCTAATCGATTATCAGCGGCGGGAGAACTGTGAAAGAAGAACTCTGCTGAAACAGGCCGGCACACCTGGCCAGTCGCCCGATCAAATTGCAGAGGCGAGGCACACAGTTCAAAGCGCTGTGGACAAACTTCCTGAAAACCAGAAGGAAGTAATCGAGCTGAAATACTTCTGGGATTTATCACTTGACGAGATTTCGCAAACCCTTAAAACTCCCGTGGGTACCGTAAAAAGTCGATTGACGGCAGCCAGGAAAAGATTGCTTGAATTATTAGGTCAGGATGCGGAAAATGAATAAATGTCCTGAAACCAAAAATCTGTTTGAAAATATGATCGGCAGAGACAACCCGACCGAGAGTCCTGAAGAAGAATTGCTGCACCTTGAGAGCTGCGATTCCTGTCAGAAAATGAAAGCAAAAATTGACCTGCTTGAAACTGAATTAAACAGTTATCCGGGTGAAGTGATAAAACACATTTCGGCGAAACCAATTCTTCTTGAAGACGTTGCCAGACCTGCGATGAACAAGGGCAGACCATTGCAGATCACTATCCTGGCCATAATAATTATTGCTGCAGTTTGCTGGCTCCATGTTTATTCGAAACCTGAAAAAGAAAATAATGCTAAGCCCGCTCAGAATGAAAATGCAGCACCCAGAAACCTTCCGGGAAATTTCATCGTGGAGGCGGAAAAAAATCTTAAAACCCTCGATTCATCGCACTTCTCTGCTGAAATGGCCGAATTGAAAAGAGATAACGATGTTATTCTAACCTTTCAGAATGCTGGTTTCAAACTTATGCCTTCAGGAGTTGAACTTGATTCAGGAATGGTCAGAGTCAATGTAACCAAAAAAGGAACTGAGTTTGCGGTATCAACATTCAATGCCATTGTCTCAGTCAAGGGAACCATATTTACCGTTTCGGTAAACAAATCTGAAAGCACAGAAGTGAAAGTTGATAGGGGCGTGGTTTTGGTGGTAAATATTGCAGGAGAAAAAACAACTTTGAAAGCCGGGGAAAGTACTGTGGTTGCCAGTGATGGTAAAATGGAAAATGTTGCACCGGGTAGCAAACAGGATTCTGAAACAATGATAAACGACAGCAAAACATTGGAGGGAACGGCCTCTGCCCAGCAGATGCTGAATGAATAAAATGAAAAATCTTCATCTTTGCTTGAAAAAAATGCCAGTTGCCTTTTTCTGGCTGATAATTCTGTTGTTTATTTCCGGAAAATCCGGACTATTTGCCCAGCTCCCCCCCCTGCCCCCGCCGCCGCTACCATTCCCTGATCCTCTTGGACTTTTTGGCCCAGGCGAAGAAAATAATACTCAGATTATTGAAACCGTAATCAACACAGGCATGGATCGAAAGCCTGCCGGAACCCCACCCTTCGGCCTTTCTCCCTCAGGCGAACCACTCTGGCCCATACCCGAGCCCGAACCGGCAAAGCCCTCTCCGACAAAAACCGAAGCTGCCGAACCGGTCAGCGCCGATATAACCAGTCAGGCTTCATCGGGAACGAGCAGCAGCGAGCAGCACCATGAAAAAATCAACTGCATGGTTGCCCGCAACAGTTTCGAGGGAAAAAATATCAGTCCGATGGTAAAAAGACCCCTTTCTTCGGGCACTCCTTCTGGCCTGCCCGGCAAACCGGTAGCTGTGCTTTCCGCAAAAGAGATTCAGGCTTTGCAGTACTCGTTTCTTTATGATCTGCAAAGACGTGCAAAGTTCATTTATGAAGGAAAAAATGATCTGGCGGCGGCGATTTCCTGCAAATGGAAGCTGATCGGCACCCTTCATTCGAATCAGATAGATGAAATCACCTTCAATATTGCGTCCAAAAACAATTTTCCGAAATTCTCCCTGTGGATCGACTCTGTGGTTGATAAAGACCGAAAGATCGCAGCAGAAAATCCATGAGGAAATTTATAAATTCAGGAGGAGTTTTATGAAAAGATATCTGCAGCTAATGTGTCTCGCACTGGTAATCATTCTTGTTAATCAGGTGGCCGGAATTTCACAGACCATTAACAACAACAATGCCACCACTCAGCAACAGCAGCCTCAACAGCCGGGCTTTGGCTGGGGTGGTTGGATGGCATTCCTTCCCTTCCCGCTTCCCCCGATTCCATTGCCGTTCTTTGGCGGTTTCGGAATGGGTCCCGGTGCTGGTGGTCAACAGGGCGCAGCCAACAACCAGAACGTTATCGTGGGTGGTGGAGATAACACTCAGATGATGGAGATGATGAAACGTATTCTCGAGCTGCTTGAAAAGAGAGAAGGCGATGATACAGCATCCGGAAGCTCAGAATTGAGCGGATCAGACCTGAACACCGGTGAAACCGTTGTTGACACCACTGAAAATGAAGACAAGACCGGCGAAGGCGCACTGAACGAATAAGCTGGAATTTTCCAACGAAAAAGGGGCTGGAATTCCAGCCCCTTTTTTAATCACTGTTGAAATGGCTTATACCAGCTGCTGATTTGCCATAGCCTGGTCGAGTTTTTTCTGAATATTTTTCAGTCTTTCGAGCACGAAGGGGTTTGCGGCAGAAGAGTTGAGTTTCTTCATGACCAGGGGAATATTCGCCATTTCTTTAAAAAGAACCGGCGACTCGATCAGGTAAGAAACGGTTTTTTCTTCGCTTAGCCACTGTTTTTCAGAATGGTCAGTGCCAGATTCAATTTTTTGTTTTAAAAGAGCAATTGCTTTTTCCATATTGGCGCGCCGGACTTTTTTGCCGGTCTGCAAAACAAAATCGAGCACCGCTTCAAGGCCACGGGAAAAGTCGAATTCGTAGAACCTTGGGAAAAGAATTTTTTCAAAGTCAGAACCCGGAATGGGTTCGCCCTTGGTTGACATGTAAATATGATGTTTCAGCAGATAGCTGACGGCCCTCTCGATGCTTTTGCCAAATTCATCATAATTGCCGGTATATTTAACATAAGCCAGCATGCCTTCGAGCATGACCGTGGTTGAAATCAGCGAACTTTTTCCGCTGCCGGTATAAACAGCTTCATCACAATTATAGCCACCATCTGGCAACTGATAGCGCTTGATCCAGTCTTTGGCCCATGGCAGCCAGGCGAAGACATCGAAATCAACTTTCGATGCAAGCCGCATCAGTGAGCCAAGAAAACAGAAGCAAAGAACTTCGGTGAAGCCATTGACGTTTTCAGGCGCGTCCTCTTCACGGACAGGGAAGACGTGAAGATACTGACGGTCAGCGCAGACCAGCAGTTCTTTGAAAGTTGGAACGGGTACATCGCCAAGACGGTCGGTTTCTTCAAGCAGAAGAAAATACCACCAGGGTGAATCCCATTTGGGCCAGTACACATCCCTCTCGATCATCGTCGATGCCTGCTCACTGGCCAGAATCTCTTTAATTTCATTCAGATCATTGGCTTTTAAAATGCCCGAACTCATAATGTAATTCCCTCTTAGAATCATATCATCAGAACAAACTCTATCTATGCCGATTTTATTTTACCGTAATAAAATCATTTTGCAAAGATTCTGACACTAAATTTCTTGATTAAACAAAATTTTCACGACAATTTTGTGCTTTTCAGATAAAATAATCGGGTAAATGAAGGCAAGGCAATGCTGAAAATGAAGAACAATTCAATCAATTCATGGCTGAGTTTTTTTAAAATCCGCCTGCTGAATATGTTATTGGGCATCGGTACCCGCCAGAAAAATCCTGAAAAATTAAACAACTCAAAGGTTGAAGCACCTGTAGCCCTTCCCTCTTTTCCCGTAAACCAGGAAGTCTTCGTGCTCTGGGACGCCCTTGGCGATGGCAGAGTCCTGGGGGTATTCACCAACGAAGAAACCGTTGAAGAACTGCGCCGGATCAACCCGTATTATTATCGCTACTATCGCTGCCACCTCGACCAGGCAACCGATTACGGCCTGAACTGGCTTGAAAAAGACCAGAAATGGCAGCTTGAAAGAATTCTGCTGAAACACGGCATGAAAAGAAAACCATCCTGATTTAAAGGCTGTTTCTTTTCTTTTTTGACCGGGCAGGGTAGAATATATGCTGTTAAAAACCTGGACCGGTAATTCTTTTATTCATGCTTCTGGTTTCAGGGTTTTATCCAGAAAGGAAACCCGCCATGAAAAAAAAGGCCATTTTCTTAGCCGCTGCCCTTGCCGGGCTTGCTCCTGCAGTTAAGGCTCAGGAACCAGTCGAACCAGTTGAGCCTGCCAATAGCGGTGAAAAAGTTTCAGCCAGTGTCATTGAAGTTTCAGAGCTTGAAAAAACCAAAATCATCGAGTCTTTGAAGGCTATCAAAAAAGATCCATCTACCGTCAAATTTCACAGTGCAATGTGTTATGACATGGTTGCTCCACCGCCCGACACATCTTTTGCCTGCCCTTATTGCGGCGAACCAACCAGCTATCCAAGCGAATCCTTTGCAGGGAAAGTCGCCGACTGGCAGGCCTCTATCAACCGCTTTCTCAACCTGTCGAGGGTAAAAATCGATGTTGATTTTTCCGATTTCTGCTCAAAATGCGATAAAGAAAAAGAATCGCCGGCCCGTTTAAAATTCACCAGTCACTGCCTCGACTGCAGCGCAACCTTCGCCTGGGAAATCAACAACGAAGAAGAGCTTGAACAACTGAGTCTGCTTTCTTTGAGCTTTCCAATTACTGAAGTTGACCAGGGGCATCTTGGCTCTCAGAAAATCTCACCGGAAAAACTGTCCGAGTATATTTCCCATCGCATGTTCTGCCCAAAATGCCTGAGCAGAAATGGCCTGGAATAGAAGGAAAAATTGCCATGAAAAAATCATTGAAAATCGCCGGCATAGCTTTAGCGGCAATGACAACCATGAACCAGACTCAGGTTAAGGCAGAAACCGAGGGAGAATGCATCGTTGAGGACACGAAACCAATTCAACTGGATGATGGAATTACACTACCAGGCAAGGAATTGAGCCAACAAAAGCTGATCGACGCCCTTAAAGCAATGAAAAACCAACCCGATTCGATAAAATTTCATTCGGCCATGTGTTATAAGATGGCTCTTGGCCCCGATACTTTTGAGTATTCATGCCCCGATTGCGGCAAAATCACATCTCACAAATACCATTCTCCGGGTGGGGCCATGGCAAGGCAGATAACTTCGATCCGTCGATCATTTGCCAACCTCCCTGCCAAAATAACCATTGATGAAAAAAGCCTTTGCCATTTCTGCGGCAAAGATGCAGAGGCAAAACTATGCTTCTTTACAGAGTGCGGAAGCTGCAGCAAAAACTTTTCCTGGAAAATTACTGAAACTGAAGATCTTGAAAAGCTTGAATGGCTGTTTCTCAAATATCCGTTAGCCGAACTCGACATCGGTCCGGGACGAGGCCCGGAAACCGACCCCCAAAGGGTGAAAAAAATGGTTGAATTCGTTTCTGGGTGCATGTTCTGCCCCGAATGTATCAAGAAACTCGAGTTAAATTACTGAGACATTCACATCGGTCATTGAGCCTGGTCGAAATGACCGGGTCGTCAAAATATTTTCAATCAAGTGATTGCTTAAAATGTTTAACTGTGTGTTTTTCGGCGCCCCGGACGCTTGAGTCTGAATTTGGCCGGGGCATTGCGATGGTAACCATCGTAGAGCATGCCGCCCCATGGTCGAAGAATTTCTTCGGAAAGTGCAATTACCTGATAAGTCATTTCGCTTGAAAAAAGCAATTTAAATGCTTCATTGAAACGATAGGCTAATTCGGGGGAAATCTGCTTGAGAGCCCGTGGGATGCTTTTGCCTGAAGCGCTCCAGTGACCATTTACCCGCAGATAGAATTCGGCGAGAAGCGAATAAAGACGGCTGGCGACGGCGATAGATTCTTCGAAATTTCTTGGATATTTCAAATCGTCACATAAATCATTGATAAAATAGCGGTAATTATCTATCTGCTCAGAACTTAGTGGCTTGGGGCCGCGCAGAAGAAGTTTGTGAGCCTGTTCTTTAATCAGGTCCGCAAGTCCGTCCATGTTTTTAAGAATCAGCCCCTGGTTAACCATGTTAGGCAGCGAAGGCACGCCTGAAGCGGCATCCTCCCGTTCGAAAAACCAGCGCATGGTTTCGGGGTCATGCACGAATGCTTCGATTTTGCGGTTTTCAAATATAAAAGATTCACGCCAGGCATTATCGACATGGGAATATACGATAACCATATCGTAATCTGATTCGGCGGTCGCGTCACCACGGATCACTGAACCACAGACAAATGCGGCGGCGGCTTCAGCGTACCGGCTTTCGACCAGACGCATGGCACGGTTAACCACTTCCCCGAAACTATCAGGCTCATTCCAGATCATTGAAAAACCTCTTCAATAGAATTACCGGTAAGGCTTCATCTGAGGAAGCCGCTCTTCGTAATCTTTCATCATTCCATAAGCCACCCCAGAAAGCCCGAGCAGGCCGATCAGGTTGGGAAATGCCATCAGGCCGTTGGCAATATCTGAAAGATTCCAGATCAGTTCGATCGGAAAAGCCGCACCCACCGGGATAAGAGCAATGTAAACCAGCCGGTAAACCAGAACGGCTTTGCGGGCCCGCTCAGGGTTAGCATCGAATAGATAGCGAACCGAGCGGTCGCCGTAATAGCACCAGCCTATGATCGTTGAGAAGGCAAAAAATACCAGACCGAAACTCACAACATGGTGACCCCAACTTACATTGGTTTTAAATGCAGCGGCGGTTAATGCTGCCCCTTTCAGGCCCTCAAAAAGATAGGCTTTTTCAGGATCAAGGTAGCCACTGGTAAGAATGACCAGAGCCGTCATCGAGCACACAACAATCGTATCGATGAAGGGCCCGAGCATGGCTACCAGCCCCTCGCGAACCGGTTCTTCGGTTTTTGCAGGAGCATGGGCAATTGGTGCCGAACCAAGGCCGGCTTCGTTGGAAAACAGACCGCGGGCAATTCCCCAGCGCATCGCCTGGGCAACCGAAAAACCAAGAACTCCACCGAATGCCTCCTGAAGACCGAATGCCGATGAAAAAATCATCTTCAAAGCCGGCACAATCTGATCTCTCTGAACGAAAAGAATATAAAGGGAACTGATTAAATAACCCAACGCCATGAATGGCACGATTTTATCCGAAAAGCTGGCGATTCTTTTGATTCCGCCTAGAATAACGCTGCCCGCCAGAATGGCCATAACCACCCCGATTAAAAATCTTGCCCAGTTGAAGCTGTCAACACTTGCCACTTCCGCCAGACCCGCCTCTGAAAGATGGGTATGCAACGGGCCGGCAACCGAATTGGCCTGAACCATGTTGCCGATGCCGAAAGATGCGATAAAGGCGAAGGTAGCGAACAGAAAGCCAAGCCATGGCTTGCCCAGGCCATCGCGAAGATAATACATGGGCCCGCCGGTCACTTCGCCATCTGAATCGATATTGCGGTATTTCTGCGCCAGCAGGCAGCAGGTAAACTTTGTACACATGCCGATCACTGCGGTAACCCACATCCAGAATACTGCGCCCGGGCCGCCGCTTGAAATG
>JBMOKV010000433.1:0-10536 GCA_049325495.1 Candidatus Rifleibacteriota bacterium
CGCAAAGATGTGCTTCTTATCCGTTATTCGATGCCCGAAGAGACTGAAATCAGAAGCATCATCGACGAGCATCTGGCGGGCCTCGAAAAACGGGGAACGAAAATCAGCCTCAACGAAGATCAACGTCAGCGCGCGGCGGTTTCGCTGAAGGGTTTTACCGCCGCTGAAATCAAATATACCCTCAACAAGGTTACCTGGGGCCGCAAAGAGGTCGACGAGTCTCTGCTTGAGCCACTGCAGGATGAAAAGGAACAGCTTGCCCGCAAGGACGGGGTTCTCGAATATGTGAGAACCACCGAATCGATTGAAGACGTGGGCGGGCTGGAAAACCTGAAAAGCTGGCTGGTCAAGCGAAAGAAGCTGTTTTCGCCCGAAGCGGCAGCTGCAGGCATCAGACCACCACGCGGCCTTCTGATGATGGGCATTTCAGGATGCGGAAAATCGCTGTCCGTGAAGGCTATCAGCGCCATGTGGGGGCTGCCCCTTTTCCGGCTCGACATGAACAAAGTTTATTCGGGCATATACGGCACCCCTGAAGGCACTTTCCACCGGGCCATACGCAGCATCGAGTCGGTTTCGCCCGCCATTCTCTGGATCGACGAAATCGAAGGGGGCATCAGCAGCAATACCGCCAAAGACGGCGGCACCGGATCCCACATTTTTTCCGCATTTCTGACCTGGATGCAGGAAAAATCGGCAGATGTTTTCGTAGCTGCAACCGCAAACCGCATCGACCTGCTTCCCGCTGAAATAATCAGAAAGGGCCGATTTGATCAGGTATTCTTCATCGACCTGCCCAACGATTCAGAGCGGGAACAGATTTTCAGAGTGCATCTTGGCCGGCGCGGCAACCGGATCGAAGACTTTGACCTGTCGCTTCTGAGCGTTGCCACCGAATACTGGAACGGCGCTGAAATCGAACATGTAGTCGAGGCCGCGATGGTTGAAGCCTTTCACCGCAATGAACCGCTGAAACAGGATGACCTGTACACCATCATTCGCAGCACTGTGCCATTGTCACGCACCATGGCAGAGCAGATAAAATTCATCAAGAACTGGGCCAGCGAAAGAGCCGTATCTGCTTCTGAAAAAGAAGAATAAGTCAATCGAGCCTGATCAGCTCATAAATTTTTTCAATCGAAGTTTCACTGGCAAATGGCAGTATATCTGCCCTTTGCCCATTTTTGTCCAATGCATTCAGGGTCAAATCATCAATTAAAATGTTTGATTTAACCGCAAACTTGCTTCTTGCCTCAAGACTTTCGGCAAGTTTCAGGGTTTTGCCCAGAACCGTGGCATCCAGCTTTCCCGTTTCGCTGCCCACCCGGCCGGCAATAACCATTCCAGAAGCAATTCCTATTCCGTTCTGAATTTCGAATTTTCCGCTTCGACGCCGCACAAGATTGAACTTTTCAAGGCGGGCCCGCATTTCAATCGCGGCTCTGGTGGCTCTGATCTCGACCGGATCGAGACCCTCACGCTCATAAAAAACCGCCTGAATTGCGTCGCCGATCAATTTATCGATTATTCCTTCATTTACTGCGATTACTTCAGCCATTTCAGTGAAATACATGTTCAGCATTTCGACGATCTCTTCGGCCGCATAACGTTCGCTCAGAGTGGTGAAGCCACGAATGTCCGAAAAAAGAATGGCAGCATGCCGCCGTTCACCACCAGGTTGCAACATGGTTGCATCCTTCGAAGCTACTGCGTCCATGACGTTTTGCGAAACCAGCTGCGACATTTTTTCCCTTTCGAGCAGCTTGCGCCCCATCTGATTGAATGACCGGGCGAGATCTTCAAATTCATCACCGGATTTTACCACCAGTTCCCAGTTGTAATTCTGCTGCTGAACATGCTCGATGGCAGCAGAGAAAACCGGCAGTGACATCAGCATGATTTTCGAAGTGCCGGCAGCCAGAACGATACTTAAAACCAGAGCAAGAACTATAAGAACCGCCGCAGTCCAGATAAGCATGCGGTAGGTCGAGTCGCCCTTCTCTTCCGCATACGCCAGCACAAAATAACTGTTCTCCCCCAGGACACTGGTATAAATCAGGTTCGCCGGTCTTTCTGCCAGATTGCTTATTTCATGGTTACCTGAATTGATGAAAAGCGCCTGACCAAGCTGCTCGACCAGCGCATTTTTTTCGCTGCTCATATATTCGCCGGGGGTATAAACTTTCGATATGGTGGCAAGATTGATTTTATCGAGCCTGAAAAAACCAAGAAAAACCCTGAAATCTTCGGTCAAAAAGGTAATCGGAATGATTCCCCGGTAGAGCATGCGATTGAACTGCGACATCCAGGTACCTGAAATTGAATAGACGGCAAAAATTCCACCAGGATCTGTGCCATGCTTATCCAGCAGAAATCCGGTAAAGAATTCCTGCTTGGGCGAAATGGTTGATACAACGCGCATGCCTTCAAATTCCGGAATTTCAAGAAACATCTGGGGATCGGCAAGGTTTTCGGTCAATCCCAGAGCCAACTGAGCCTTTTGCTCGATTTCCTGGCGATGTTTCTGCGACAGATGGTTGTAAGACCCCATTCGCAGCAGCATTTCATTGTAATGCCCTGAAAAAAATGGTTTGATCTGCAAAATATTACTTAAATAGGTGTTTTCAACTTCCAGCATTTCACGACCATCTTTGTTGAGCATGAAATAACCGACTATCGGACCTGGCAAAGCACCCCCGGCATTCTCACCGCCCCGATTTGCCCGTTCGAACATCTCGGGCAACCGGGTACGTTTTTCCGGAGTTAAACGATTTACCCGATCAGCCAGCAGATTGAAATAAACCTCATTGCGTGCGATCTGCAGGTTCATTCGCTTTTCCAGCTGCTGAAAACAATTCTTAATACTTTCAAAAACCCTTTCTGAAACCTGATACTTGTAACTGTTAAGATAGGAAAAAGTCAGCCATGTCAGACCGGAAACCGGAACCAGCGAACCGGCGAAAAACGCAACCGACATCAAAACCGACAGAGAGCGCAAACTGCCGAATCTGCCCAGCTCGATTCCCGCAGGAATCAACAGTGAAATCATCAGCAGAAGTCGGGTAATAAAAGCCACATTCTTTTCATTCAACCATTTGTTTTCACCTGATTTAATCAAAATTTTTAAACGAATCACCGGCTTTGGAGTTCGCCTTGAGGTTGGGTCAGAGAGATATAGAAGCCTAAATTCAGAAGGAAGCTCAGAATAAAATGCCAGATATTCATCGGTCTCCTCCATGTGAGGAAGACTTGTCAGACTGGTGTAACCAAAACTGTGAGAAACGTTGCCCTGGTTGGCTTCGGCAAACACGGTTCGCAGCATGCTGCGCCAGTCCATGGCCAGTCTGAGAAATAACAGATTCAAACAAACGTTTTTTCCAGATCCATCGATGAATCTAAAAGCCATTTGAAAAGCTGTATCTCTGGCCCGCCATGAAAATCGGGAACGAATCGCAAAAATGTCGACCTGGGCGGGCTGAAAATAACCAAGCCAATTATTCAGTTCGGGAAAGGTATTGAAAAAGTCAAAAAATCTATCGGGATTCCAGCCCTGCTCAAGATATTTCAGCCAAAAGGCATAAAGCCTCTGCAGCAGTTTGTCGAATTCTTCAGGACTGGTCAGAAGGCTGAAAGGCTCACGGGTGTAAAAAAACCGGCTGTGCGGTTCAGGACCCAGGCAAAAAACCGCTACTGGCCAGATTCCCATTCGCTCTTTCACTTTTTCGATAAACCTGTTTGAATCGGCTTTCACATTGTTACTGCCCCAGGGAAGGTGCTTTATCAGACTGTGTTCCCGCAGGGCCGCCCTGATTTTGTCTGCATCTGCAATCTCATCGGGAGTCAGCCGATTGAGCTCAAGTCTGCGGGCATCGAGATGCAGCCGGCCCAGGTAACCGCTCTCCATAACCTTGTCGATAAAGTATTTCACATCGAGAAGCGAACGATATTTTTGCGCTTCATTCATCAATTTCTGACGATTCGTCGATTTCCAGATGCGCCGATCCACATCAATGGCCTTCAGCAGCAATTGCTGCCCCAGCAGTGTGGGAAACAGGAACGCAAGCAACCAGAGCAGCCATGGTGCAGCTTTAGACCAGTAGCTCATTCTGACCTTCAAATCTTTTTCAGCCATTTCCCGACTCCTGAAGCCGGTAAATCTGCTGTTTCCCGCTTTTCCCCTTGATTGCCGTATCTCCGGCAGGAATAATTTTCAACTCTCCCCGGCAGCGAATAAAAATCTGATCCGAAACCATGATCTGCGATGCTTTTCTGGCCAGACTTTCCAGCCTGGCAGCCAGATTAACCACATCGCCGATGACGGTAAAATCTTTTCGGCCTGATTTTGAACCGATTTTACCCCTGATAACCTCACCCCAGGCAATCCCAATTCCAATGTTGATCTGAGGAAGGCTCGATTCACCAAGTTTCCGGTTCAGTTCGATCATCGCCAGCTGCATCTGCTGGCCGGCACGACATGCATCGATACAGATCGCCGCTTCATCGGCACCCGTACCGCCGGAAAAAACCACCATGATTGCATCGCCGATATATTTGTCGATTACCCCGTGATTAGCCTGAATAATCGGCTCCATTTGCCCAAAGAAAAGGTTTAACAGTTCGATCAGCTGTTCCGGAGCGAGATTGTCACAAAGCTCATCAAAGCCCTGAACATGACTGAAAAGAATGGCCGCCGAAAGTCGTTCCCCATTGTGTTCCCGCTGCTGCTCAATTTCACGCTCAATTGTCCGCGTTGCTTCGGAAGATACGAATCTCTCAAGCCTCTGTCTCTCGATAAGCCCCTCAGTCATCTGATTGAAGCGACCGATTACTTTTGCCAGCTCAAGATTCGATCGGTAATCGATCTGCCGGTATTCCCCCGCATTGATAAGAGAAGTGGCTGCCAGAAGCTTCTGCAGCGGATTGAGAAAAACGTCGGCAACCGCGTAGGAAATGATGATTATCAGCAAAAGAAAGTAAAGCAGAAGAAACAATAACATAACCGTCAGCGAGAATTGCCCGGTTCCCGAAAAATTGGCCTTGCACACTGCCAGGAATGGAACTTTGGCAATCTTTCTCGCCGCAAAAATTTCCGGCACTTCTTTCCATTCAACCCAGCTCGATTCCTGATTATTGCGATCCAGGCGACGGGCAGCGTCCGCAAATCCCGGATCGCGGGTCAAACGGTCAGGCCATGAACGACCAAGGCTGAATCGTCCATTCCTGTCCTGGTCCGCCTGAAAAATAACGGTATTGAGCAGTAGCCCATTCTCACGCCCCGAAAAAAACTTCCAGTTATCCGGGTGGCGGGAAAGATAATCGGAGGTCGTATGGCTGAGATTCTGCATGAATCCAACAAAAGCCCATTTTTTATCGACCCTTTGCGATCCCGGCAGAAGATTGAAGGTTATGAATTGAAAAATCCCCTTCTCTGCCTTTTCCGTTTGAAAATACTGACCATCCTGCAGACAAAAATTATCAAGATCAATGGTAGAAAAAAATTCGCCCATGCCAAGAACCTGACGCCCGGCCGGCTTCCGGCGAAATTCATCATAATATGGTCCGGCAAGAATTCCCGCATCTTTGAAAATTCTGAAACACTGGCTTTTGAAAAGATTGTTTATCATCTTCAGGCGCTGTTGATCAAGATCAGTCAAAAGATCTGCAGCTGGAATCCTCTCGACGACCAGGCCATCGCTGCGCACCAGAAAATAGCCCTGATAAAGAGTACCCATACCAGTTTCAAGCAATTGTTTAATTTTCTCTTCCGCGCCGCCGGCGGCCTGGTTGATCTGGTCTTTCAGTTTTTCCAGTTCACTGTTTCGCTGCTGCTCATTGTTGCGGATATTGAGTTCGAGCATCTGCAGGTGCTGCTTCATTGCTTCTCTTGTATTGCTTATCAGCAGTTTCTGATAAAAGTCGAAATACTGGCCAGCCAGCAGATAAAACAGCAGCATGGGAAGAATTGCGGCAGCAAACAACGCCAGCAGAAATTTGGTTCTGATACGAAAGGCGATTCTGCCTTCGAAACAGACTATTTTCAAGGCGAAGGCAGACAAAAAAGCCAGAATCAGCGCCGTTATCGAATAAACCGAGAGATTCATGCGCCCGGCCATAATCTCGCCCGATAAATCGGTGGCACTGCTGAGAAAGAAACATGGAGCCGGGCGGCGAAGCAGCAGCCCATTACGGATATTTCTCTGGATAACTGAATTTCCACCGTGAGAGCCGACACGCAGAACCTGCATGGGAACCGGTTGAAAAACCCTGAGCCAGCCCTGAGAAATGCTGTCGAGCATGTTGAATGAAGCAGGTCTGACCACTGCCCCTCGGCGGATTTTTGCTGGCCGTCGAAACTCCCGCGCCCATGCAGCATGAAGCCGCAAATCAACCTGCTCTTCAAGAAAGGCACAGAAAAAACCGGTCAGGCCAGATGCATCAGAAGAATTGCGGCTGAAAAAATTGAAATAAACAAAGAGCCGATGACCGCCTAGCTTAACCGAGAAAGTTGAGTTCAACCGCCGATTGTTTAAAGCTTTGGCGAAATCCGAACCGGCCAGAGATTGAAAAACCTGCCAGAAAATAGCGGGACGTGATGATTTGCCCGGGCTTTCCGCCATTTCTCTCAGGTTTTTCATAATGATTCTCATCGCGGCATTGCCGAGATAGCCGACAAAATCATTGCCCGCGGCACTGGCAAATCTGCCGGTCTTTTTCCCAAAATCAGATTCAGTAAACATTATCAGCGGCTCGAGCCCGACATGATGTTTAAATGAACGATTGAATTCGGCAGGAAAATCTTCTTCGCTGATCATCTTCGTGGGCGAAGCGGTTGAATGCAAAACCTCGGTAAACTCGGTTGAAATTTTTTCGTAAAATCCCAGTCGGCTTTCAATAAGATGAATTTTTGCTTCAAGAAACGCTTCGATTTTTGAAAAACGCTCGAAATTTTCCAGATCCTTCTGCAGCACCACTGCTTTTCGACTGAATAGCGATGTCAGGTCATTCTTCAGATAAATTGCAAAAATCAGGCGACCAGCCAGCAGCGGCACCGCCACTACCAGCAACCAGAAAAAAAAGGCATTGCGTATTGAAATGCCGGGAGTTTCTATTTTCTGCCGCAGATTCTGCATGTTTTTCCGATCCAATGAGCTAAATTCCGATAATACTCAGCGTCACAATAAATCTCAATGCAATTTACAACAAAATTGTTCACAAAAATTTCCCGGCGGGTATAAAATACCCGTCGTGTACCCCATTGATTTTAACCAAGGAGTTTTTATGAAAAAAGTTCTTTTTCTGGTGTTGATGGTTTTTGCCGCTTCTGTTCTTCTCGCTGGCGCCATGCCCTCTGAAGATGTTATGAAAGCACTGGACGCAAAGGTTGACGGTCTGATGGCGGCCTATAATGAAGGCAATGCCACCGATTTTTATGCCGGATGGGCTTCTTCAATGGCGGCAATCTGCACCCCCCAGGTTTTCCAGATGATGTTCGTCGATGGCCACATGAAGAATTTCGGCGCTTACAAGAGCCGCAAAATCATCGAAGCCGAAACCGTTGTAATGGCCGATGTGCCCAACGGACTGCTGGTTTATGAAGCCGAATTTGAAAAGAATGCCAAAATCAAACTCAGCATCAACCTGATGAAAGAAAACGATGAATGGAAATTTCAGCAAGTAACCATCGCCCCGATGCCCTGAGACATGGATTCAGGTTTTTAAAATAAACCGACCCGGCCCCGAAAAAGCTTTTCAGGGCCGGGTTTTCTTTTTACGCTCTTAAGGTAAAACTCTTATAGCATAATAATTGTTCCATACTCGCACGGCCGATGAGAATCCACCTGGCCTCCAGGGGCGCTAAGCCACAAAATTGCTTTTCTCGAAATTCTTGGTGTCTTTGCTTCTTTGTGCCATAGTTAGAGCTTTGGAGGGCGGCGTCAAGGGCATTCATCCAGTCAAAACATGCCCGGCATTGGTCCTCCGGGCCCTGAGCCTGTAAAAAGGCCGGTTCTTCTATTAAAATTTTTCGCCAGGCAGAAGCGGATTTTCGTGAAATATATCACTTGACCCACCGAACAAATTAGATTATACTAATAATGTTAGTTTAATCTAATTCAGGAAGCAGCAATGGTCAAAACAACCTACAATCTCGCCGAACTGCCCGAAGGCAGCAGCGGTACAATTCGCGACATCGACACATCGTCCCCCACTTCGCAGCGCCTGCTCGATCTGGGCTTCGTTCCTGGAACACCGATCAGAGCCATTCAGAAAGCCCCGCTGGGAGACCCTACGACTTTTCAGATCAGAGGTTACCAGGTGGGTCTGCGCAAAACTGAAGCAGAACTGATCAATATTGAGATTAAACCAGATGAAAAGTGAAAAAACCATTGAGCATCGCGCGTTTCTGATCGGCAACCCCAATTCCGGCAAGACCAGTCTGTTCAACGCCCTTACCGGCGAACGAAAACGGGTCGGCAACTGGCCGGGAGTAACGGTTCAACGCATCGAAGGGGTGATCAAAAGCGGCAATGAAGAGCTTGTAGTGACCGACCTGCCCGGCACCTACTCCCTGACCCCGGCAACTCCTGAAGAGGAAATAGTGCTGAAATGCCTGAACGAGGCTTCAGAAAACATAATTTTAAACGTTGTAGACATCGCGAACTTTGAACGCAACCTTTTTCTGACCACCCAGCTCGTCGAACTGGGCATTTATCCGGTTATCAGCCTCAACTGCTACGACTCGTTCACCGGCGCCGGCGGAACGATCAACCTCAGCAAATTCTCCAACCTCACCGGAACCAATGCTTTTCCCACTATTGCCAGATCCGGTGAAGGGGTAACCGCCCTGAGTGAACATCTGTTGAAAACCCGCAATTCAGCGGGTGCCAAAAGCAGCTGCAGCCCGATGCTTGCCCTGCCGGAAGAGTGGATTCAAGCGGCAGATGAGGTGCTGAAAAATGATAACAAAACCTGGAAAACCGCCGCGCCCCAGGACAAATACAATGCGGTTCGGACACTGATAACCTCTTCGGACAATGAAAGCTTTGCAATCAGAAAGATTCTCGCTGATACCCTTTCCCAGAAACTGGGCAAAGAAATCAAGCCGGCGGATCTTGCCTGTGAACTGGCCTCTGATCGCTATCAGCGCATTGAAAAACTGATCGCCGCCTGCGCCACGGTTCCGGCGAAAAATATTCCCGCATGGCAGGAAAAGCTTGACCGGGTGCTGACCAACCGAATTCTGGGTCTGCCGATCTTTGCCCTGATCATGGCCTGGATCTTCTGGACCACTTTCTCACTGGGCGAATACCCGATGGGCTGGCTTGAAAGCCTTTTCGCCTGGCTTTCGGGCTATGTGGAAGCGAACATGAACGATGGCCTGCTGCGCAGCCTGATCATCGAAGGCATAATTGCCGGGGTCGGCGGCGTGCTGGTCTTTCTTCCCAATATTCTGATCCTGTTTTTCTGGATCGCGCTGCTGGAAGATTCAGGCTACATGTCCCGCGCCGCATTCCTGATGGATCGCCTGATGAACAGTATCGGGCTGCACGGCCGCGCCTTCATACCTATGATCATGGGTCTGGGCTGCAATGTGCCTGCCGTAATGGCAACCCGCATCATCGACAACCGCTTTCAGCGGCTGCTCACCATGTTTCTGATTCCGCTGGTAACCTGCGCCGCCCGCCTTCCGGTTCTTGTAATTCTTTGCGGCACATTTTTTCATCACAATCCCAGTCTCTGGATGTTCAACCTGTTTTTCGTCAACCTGATGGTGTTGATTTTTCTTGGACAGTTCACCAGTCTGCTTTTCAAAACCGAAGGCAACTCGCCTTTTCTGCTTGAAATGCCACCTTACCGCACCCCGACCCCGATCAGCGTTTTCCATGTACTCTTTGAAAAAATTGAGCATTTTGTCGAAAAAGCCGGAACGGTAATTCTGGCCGGGTCGGTAATTATCTGGGTTTTGTCGGCATTTCCCCGTGAAGTGCCTCTGACTCAGAATTATGACCTGCTTATCAGTCAGGCCAGGGCAGAACCAGTATCCAATGAAACTGCCGAAAGAATTGCCACCCTTACCCGCCAGAAGAACATCGAACTGATGGAAGGCCGCTATATGGCAAGAATCGGCAAATTTATCCACCCGGTCATGGAACCATTGGGCTTCAGCTGGCGCGAAACAGTTTCGCTGATTCCGGGCTTTCTAGCCAAGGAATCTACGGTTTCAACACTTTCGGTTCTCTATCTTCCATATGGTGAGAACCTGGGTCATGCCATGCAATCATCAGGCATGAGCCAGGTCACCGCTTTCGTATATATGCTGTTTACACTGCTTTACATACCGTGCATTGCCACTCTCGGGGTCATCTGGCGCGAAAGCGGCTCGAACCGGTTCACCCTGCTTTCGCTTCTGAGTTACTTTGCCATTGCCTATGCCGTGAGCTTTCTGGTGCTCAAGAGCAGCACCATCATTTCGGGCAGAGCTGAAGGTATGCTCGAAGGTGCGATTATCATCGTTGCCGTTCTGTTTGCCGGCTGGTA
>JBMOKV010000434.1:0-10467 GCA_049325495.1 Candidatus Rifleibacteriota bacterium
TCAAACAAGTGTTTAAAAAATGGCCTGGTTCTTATGGTGTTCTTTTTCGTTCTTTCTGTTGGAATTGCCGGGGCAGCTGAAATCTGGCAATACTACCGGATAAATGCTCAGTATCGAGGTACGGTTAAGAAAAGCTTTTCGAATATAGGCTGTTCTTTGGCTTATTTCAAAGATATCGCACCAAATCAAAGTCAGGTTATTGCCCATGTCTGCGTTGAAACACCTGAAAAGAAAAAAGATATCTTCGCTTTCAGAACCAACCTTACGATTGATCATAATCCAACCAATATGGTTGTAAAAGCCAAACAATATGATGAATATGAAGGCGTAGAAAACGATCGTCGAGAAGAAGTCAAGCAGCTGGTCTGTCTGTGGGATATGGTTCGACGTAACCTGGCAAACCCTGCAAAACTCAATGGTGATGTTACCGTGGCCGGGAGAAGCATTAATCTGAAAATCAAAGAAACCAAAAAAAGCTATGAACTTAGCTGTTCATCAAATGATAAAAAGAAGTTTTCAGGCAAATTCTTTATTGAAAAAGGAAAAGATGGTCAGTTGAGTATCGATAAATTCAGATTTCAAAGCGGCCGGGTATCCGTTTCTCTGATTCAGGATACGGGCGATGCAGTCTCGAAAGACTTCAGAAGCCGACAGCCCTATGCTAAATTCGTTTTCGATAACAAGTAATTTTTAGAAATCAGATAAACTGAAAATAGCAGCCCTGAAGCTGATTATTCTGCTTCAGGGCTGTTTCTTTTACTAGATTTTGGGGGCCAATAAGGGTTTGTTATATTCAAAAAACAGCATCAGGTTCTGCGAAATTGAGGGGTTTACAACGTTTGATTTTTTGCTTGAGAAGAAAAAGATGCTAGAACGAAAGATTGTCTTCGCGGGTCCAGCCTGTTTTTTTGCCTTCGTTAAAACTTATTTCAAACCAGAGCCATTTCTCTTCACGCTGAACTTTGTTTATTTTTACTACCACACCCTTTGGAAGTTTGGCTACTCGGCTATGTTTTGGCCCTGGACCTGATCTGATATTGGCAAATGGATCAGCAGAAATTTTGGCCTGCTCAGGCAATTTTTCACCCTCTACGAATGATTTCACTGTTTCTGCAACCGGCGCTTCTTTTGCTACTGCAACTATTACCTTGCTGGCCTTCAGAATTTCTTCCGCAGAGGCTTTATTAATCTGTTTTGCATCTAATTTTTCAACATCACCGGTTTTTTCAACGAGAGTCGAGACCACTTCTGCGGGGCCTTGAACCAGAAGATCATCGCGAACCCAACCCAATTGACGATTAAAATCCCATTTGATTTTTGTCCATCCGTTCTTCTTCTCAACAACCGTTCCTCTGGTTCCCTTGGCAACTTTGAACATCAATTTTGTTGATGTGTCAGGGCCGGTTCTGACATTTATGCCATTCCCCGATGCATAGGCAAACCATTTGGGCCCATCGGGTGAAAAGCCGTTTTTTTCACCTTCGACCGGTTTAGGTTCCACAGTAGCGACGGTATTTGAAGAAATATTGTTCTGCGCCGCCGCCTGTGCTTCAGAAGTTGTGGTCACGGGGGTAACCTCTGGAGCTGGAACGTTTGCCAGATCGGGGCTTGAGTCTGAGCTGTAAAGAATCTGCACGGAAGAGGTGGCGGTGGCGCTGGTGTTCGATGCGGTTTCTGTGCCAGATTCAATGAGTTTAAACATCTGCTTGCCCATAAAAACGCCCAGAGCGATTACTGAGAGCATTATTACTAAGATCGAGATTAATTTTGCCTTTTTCAAATCCTGGCCCCCAATTTATTTTTCCCAAGTGTAGTACGATAAAAATCTGGTGTCAATAGCAGAATCTGTTAAAATACCAGCAGATGAATATTGAACAAATGCGCGATACTCGTTATAGACTCGTTTTTGGGGCGCTGACCATCGTAATTGTCAGTTCCGTTTTTCTTTTCTGGGGTTCTGGAAAAATAGACCCACAATCTACTTTTGATTCGGCCTTTTACCATCTCATGGTCGATCAGATCGAAAACGGAGAGGGATTCACCGAGCCCATAATCTGGAATTTTCTTAACGATTACAAAACCATCGATCATCCCATGGATTATTGGATGCCCGGAGGAATAATCATGTATTTTCTTGCGAGAAAAACCTTCGGCATTCAAGGCGAAATCGCTTTGAACATCGCAATCTGGTCTTTGCTGGCCGGCTTGGTGTTCTACCGGGTTTTTCGTCTTACCGGTTGTTGGGTATCTGCATTTTTCGCTGGCCTGACTTTCACTTTTTCGGGGCGCAACACCTTTTTTCTCTTGACCACTGATAACATCGCTTTTTATGCGGCGCTGGGTTTCTTCTTTCTTGCTTCAATCATCAGAGAAGACAGGTTTTTCTGGTTGAACCCGGTGATTGCCGGAATAGCAGTGTTGACCCGCATCGAGGGAATAATCATCGCTGTTTTTTCTCTGGTTTATTCTGGCTGGCGCTTTCGCCGGGTGGGACCCATAGCTTTAACCATTTTATTGATAGTTCTTACAGTATTGCCATGGGTGATTCGCAATCAGGCCATTCTGGGTAAACCATGGACCTCTAATTCCAAAGCTCTCATGCTGACCGATTATTCTGATATCTTTTGCATTGAATTTTCCGGTACCTTGGAGAACTTTCTGGCTCAGGGTTGGAAAAAAATAACTCTGCAGAGAGTCAGGGGGGTGTGGTTAGCTCTTTTAAACCTTATCGCAATTCCAGGTGTTTTTATCGTTTTTTACCCATACTGGCGCAGAGCCCTTGTCTCAATCTGGAAGCGGGAAGGGATGCTTTTTATCATTTTGCTGTGGGTATTTGTTCTGTTTTGTGGGCTCATAATTCCTTTTCAGTGTGAAAAAGGAACTGCTCTGCACATCAGCGCATTCTTCATCCCTGGATTTTCTATTCTCAATGGGCTGGGATTGCTGGTCTTTAAAACTATGAAAAGCAATCGAAGCGCTAATTTGATCGCGTTATTGATTCTAGTCTGGCAGGTCTTTCTATCCTGCAACAGCATAGTAAATATCAGTCGATTTCAAAATGGGATTAATGCCCCTTACCGGGAGCTGGCAAGCTTATTTTCGAAATTTGGAAACGAAAAAGTTGTCTCTAATGATCCTATTAGAGTTTTGCATGAAACGGGGTTAAAGGGGGTGATGTGGTCAGCAAAAACAGCTGTCAGGCCCGAAAAAATTGCTGATACCTATGATTGTTCGATAATCATACAGGACAGCAGGCCTGCTTATAGATCAAACAGCGAACCTCTCGGCTACGAAAAAATTGCCTCTTACACCGATCTTATGGTCTGGAAAAAGAAAAAAAGCTGAGTTCTCGTGGCAGTTAAGCCTTGAGAACTCAGGAACCACTCATGTTATCACTGACTTTCTGGATCTCACCAGAAATGTTTTTGTAAAAAGAATCTTCGATCGTTCCTGATATGTTTACCATAGCTACAATGCATACCAGAGCTATCAGGGCTATAATCAAAGAGTATTCGACTAAGCCTTGACCTTTTCTTTTTTTGATCATCCTCATCTGGAGCCTCCTTGAAAACTGCACTGCTGAAAAACCCGCTAAAGCAAGAGGCGAGCCGTAAGGCTCGCTCTCACTTACGCAGTTAATTCAAGATCAGCTGCTTGCGCCAGTAGAGGCGGCTTTAGAAAGTTCACCACTGATGTTGCCGAAGATCGAGCTGATCTGAGTACCTGAAGCGGTAAGAGCAGCAATAGCTACAACAGCGATGAGGCCGATGATGAGTGCGTATTCTACCAGGCCCTGTCCTTCTTCTTCCCGTACAAATCTGCGAATGAGTTCCATAAAAGTCCTCCTGAGTAATTTGGGCTTTCGCCACTTTAGTATTATTGCAAATGCGATGCCAAAATGCAATCATTTCCTGTTGAAAATTTTAGTATTGCTAAAGTCCTTTATTGATCATGGTTATACCATAATCAGGAAAGTTTGGGAAAAAATGGATCAGGTAAAAAAGCCCCAAAACAGAGGTAATTTTACCTCGTTTATGGCTTAAAGGGTACAGTCGTTCGATTTATGCCCCAGCTGTCTTCATTGGTCGGATAGGGCTGGCGAAGCCGGTAATCGTATTCGTCACCATTGATGTCTCTCATCATGAGGACTTCTGATGAAGTGCTGTCTGAAGTAGGCGTACAGCCAATATAATCTTTCCCTGATTCGAACCCAAAGATATTGTTTGGGCCAAAAACCGGAAGAGGAATAAGTCCGCTGAGATGTTCCATACCTGTTTTGCCGACTGAGAAAACGCTTTTCTTGGCCATCATAAGGTTTTTTCTGATAATCGGACTGCCCTGATTCATTTGAATACAGTAGGGGACGTCGAAAGTGTTGTACTCAATGGTGGGGCTCTGGGCCAGGATTTTCATTGCCCAGCCGTTGGGTGCCACAAACAGGTTGTTGGTAATATTGATCACCCCTCCGGCCTCATTTGACACAAGCCCCGTGCTGGTAAATTCGAGAAAATTGCAGCCAGAAATGGTCAGGCCGTCATTATCTGTGGAATTGACGCAGATAGATGGATGGTAAAAAGTGCTGTTGGTAAGGGCAATATTTTTGTTGCCGGTGAGTACAATTGCATTGGTACATCTTCTGACTTCTATGCCATCAATAGTCAGAGAATTGCTGTCGATTGCTTCAACTGCCAGTTGTGAATTGGCTATTTTTACTTGAGAAAATATACCGGTAGAATTCTTGAAACTAAGGGCTTTCAGCGAATCGCTTATCTGTACATTCACCAGCGTGTTAGCCGGATTCTCGGTATTTTCAAATTTTAGGCCGTTCCAGACATTGTTCTGGGGATTTACTGCAGCAGCAGCGAAAACTACCGGCAGCTGGTTTCCTGCAGAAGCTACCAGTGCTCCGGAGACGATGAAATCAATGCGGTCCGGGTCGTTGCGGCGATAAGCGTCTGAATCGGCCACCAGAACTTCCACTCCGGCGTCAATGTTCAATCTGCCCGTTTCAAGAATTTTTATGTCGCCGGTAATGAGATATGGACTATTGGCCCTCGTCCAGGTTATCGTCGTTGAAATATCGCCAGGAACGACAATGTCTGTAATATTGTTATATCCGCTTTCGTTATTGGCCTGATCTACCGAGGTAACCCGATAGAAATATTTCTTTCCAGGAACAACCGAAACGTCAGTATATCTTTCCTGACCCTTGGCTACCAGAACATTGCTGATTTCAGCAAAAGCAGAGTTTATGTTCTCTGCCCGATAGACTCGATAGCCTTTGAGGTCTGTTTCAGAAACTGGTGCCCAGAAAATGGTTGCCAGGTTAGGGCTGGAGTTAATGGCAGCCTGCACGTTGTTCGGGGCTGCTGGAGCGGTTTTGTCTTCAAGGGTGTTGGTTGTGGTAAAACTGCCTCGGTCTGAGGTTTCTGCATCACGCCCCTGTCTGGATGCGACAATTTTGAAAAAATACTGCTTTTGCGAACTCAGGCCGGTAATTTTCAGAGAATGGGTTGTCGAATATTCTCCGGTTGGTTCTCTTACCGTTCGGCCGAGGCTTTCTGTTTCGCCATATTCGATAAGACCGTTGGTATAATCAGTCGTTTTCCAGGTAATCAGGGCGTGGGTGGCAGAAGTTTCGGCCACTTTGATTTCAGAATAGTCGAAGCTTTTGGCTTCTATTTTCTGGTCTGCCGCCGTAGAAGTCTGGCCTGAATATACGGTAACGGAAAACTGTATTGTACGGTATCCGAACGCCTCAATCTGAAAAACCTGTTCTCCAAAACCTATTCCATCAATGTAATAAGCGCCATTTTCATCGGTAAGACACCAGCGCGTATTGTCGTAAGCCCATGTGACCAGAGCGCTTTCAACCGGTTTTCCGGAAATGTTCAGAATCTTTCCGCTGACTGAGCCTTCTCTGGGGGTAACGCTTGCTCCGGAACATCCGGTGACCACGGCCATTATAACGATTGCCATGACCATTATGACGGCGACTCGCAGATCAATGGCTGGTGCAGAGAGGCTTTCAGCTTGTTTATTCATGTTTATAACCTTGAAAATGATTCTTTGGCAAACTTGGAAATCTGGGTATTCTTCGGAGCATTGTCAAAGGCTTTCTGGTAACAGGCTTTGGCTTCCTTCAGAAACCTCTTGGCTTCATAGGCCTGACCCAGATTGAAACAGGCGTAAGGGTCATTGGGCGAGAGATTGACCACCCTGACCAGAGCATCTATTGCCAGGTCGTGAAAATGGCTGTCGAGATATGCAACACCAAGATTGTAAAGTGCGTAGGTGTCTTCGGGGTTAATTTCAACCGCGCGTTGCAGTGAAGCAATCGCTTCATCGAGCTGCCCCTGCTCATAAAATGAAATTCCCAGATGAGAATGGGAATAAGCATCGTCGGAATCGAGCTCAATCGCATGTGAAAAAGCCCTGATTGCCTGGGGCAGGCGACCAGAATTTTTGTAAAGAACACCGAGGCTGTATTGCGAAAAAGCGTCATCTGGATTCAATTCAATTGACCGTTTGAAAGATTCCTCGGCCTTTTCTCCCTCACCCATGGCACGGTAAATTGTTCCCAGAAGGTAATGGGAGTAAAATTTTTGATCGTCTATTCGAATTGCCATCATCACACAGTTCAGCGCATTTTCAAGCTGGTTCAGGCTCTTGTAAACTGCGCCGAGAATTGAAAGAACTGCAGGATTGTCTTCCTGGTATTTAAGCAGTTCTTCAAAAGCTTCTTTAGCCTCTTCCATCATTCCGTTGTTCTTGTAGATGAGTCCAAGCAGATACCGGCTTTCAACATCGGTCGGATTAAGTCTGATTGTGCGCTTGATCGCGCTGATTGCTTCTTCAAGACGACCCTGGTTGAGGTAGGCTTTTCCAAGATGGAAAAAGGCTTCCTGAAAATCTGGGTCGAGTTCGATGGTTTTATGCCATGATTGGATGGCCTGATCAGCTTTACCAACGCTTTTATAAGCAATTCCAAGCTGCAGGTGAGCATGTGAAAATTCCGGATCAAGGGCGATGGCTTTTTCCCATTCTCTAATTGCTTCGTCGAGCATGCCTTTTTCCCTGTATGCAAGTCCGAGGCGGTAATGGGCACCGGCATTTTCTGGGTTAACGGTAACTGAACGTTTCCATCTGGTCAGGTTCTGGTCGTCGATACCCTTCATTCGATAGATAACTTCGAGGTTGTAATTGGCGAAAGTATCATACGGGTTCAGCGCAATTACTTTGCGGTATTCAATAATTGCTTCGTCATACATCTCTTTGTTCTTGTAGGCTGAGGCAAGTTTGTAATGGGCATCAGGATTGTTAGGGTTTTTATTGATTTCGGCTTTGTATCGCTCGATCAGCATATCCATTTCAGATCTGCTTCTAAGCGCAGGAGCCGTTGCTTTTGTCTCAGAGGTCTGCTTTTTTCGAAGCTCTGATGCTTTTCGCCAGTGATAAACCGCCTGGTCGCACTGACCTTTAACGTCATAAATTTCACCCAGAACATCGTGGGCCCGGCTTAGTTTCTGGTCTAAAAACAGCGCGCGTTTCAGTTCGCCTGTGGCATCGTCGAGCATGCCCCGATCTTTATATGCAAGAGCAAGGTTGAAATGAAGTTCTCCATCATTGGGGTTCAGATTGTTTTCGAGCTTGAATTGCTCGATTGCTTTCTGTGTCTCGCCTTTCTTCCTGAGAACCTGGCCGATAAAGAAGCGCAGGCGAGGGTAGCGTGGCTCATTTTTAAGTGCTTTTTTGAATTCCAGCAGTGCCGCATCATCCATGTTTTTCTTCAGAAAGGCCTGACCAAGATAAACTTGAGCTTCGGTCAGCATCGGGTTGATTGAAATAACCCTTTTGAATGCTTCAATTGCTTCGTTAAAGTCGCCACAGCAGAAATATGAAATTCCCAGATTCAGAAAAGAAAATGCGTTGTCAGGGTTGATTCTTATTGAATTTTGCAGATGCTTGATCGCTTCATCGTAGTTTTCCAGATGAATGAAGCTTCGACCTAGCTGGCAAAGGGCGTAGGCGTCCTGAGGGTTAAGCAAAACAGTTTTTTTGAATTCAACTATGGCTTTTCTTGGTTTGCCTATTTCCAGGTAAACGGCACCGAGAGAAAAATGAGCGTATGCGTAGTCTCGATTCAGATCTATGGCATTTTTCAAGCGAACGATTGATTCGTCATAAAGCTTTTTAAGTCGATAAATCAGACCGAGCTGAAGATGAGCAAAGGCATAATCCGGTTTTAGGGAGATCGCTTTCTTGAACCGGATAATGGCTTCATCATACATTCCCTTCAGTTTGTAAATTACACCAAGATTGGCGTAGGGGTATGCATAACTGTTGTTGAACATGATGGCTTTTTTGAACTCAGTGATGGCTTCATTGAGCATGCCCTTGTTGCGGTATGCCAGACCGATGAAATTGTGGGCATAGGCATCTTTGGGATTGATAGTTATCGCATCTTTGAATACATTGATGGCCCGATCTGTTTCGCCAGACATTTCCAGAGCCCTGGCCAACTGGTAATAAGCAAAGAAGTCGCGAGGGTTCGCGGCTATTCTTTTTTTGCAATCTTTTATAATCTGTTCGTATTTCTTTTCAACCATGCCTGCCTCCTGTGGTCAGGGAATCCATTCCAGCGTTCTGAATGATTCAACCCGTT
The DNA here is from genome assembly GCA_049325495.1 of Candidatus Rifleibacteriota bacterium. Classification (GTDB taxonomy): domain Bacteria; phylum Muiribacteriota; class Ozemobacteria; order Ozemobacterales; family Ozemobacteraceae; genus DYKG01. The sequence continues at coordinate 8,666 of JBMOKV010000434.1, forward strand.
CGTTTTTCATAAATCTGATCAGGTCGTCTTTCATTGCCGGATAAATTGGCTTTTCAGCGACTTCCGATGCATCGAAAAAGTCAAAGCCCTCGACCCGTTCATCTACGCCAGTTGCAATTCTGGAAAAATCGGCCTCAAGGCCTTCAAAGACCAGAAACTGTATATGTCTGCCTGCTTCTGAATCGAAACTTTCACGAACAAAAGCCAGGCAAAAGTTTTCTACCGGCAGATTCAGTTCTTCAATCAGCTCTCTTTTTGCCGCTTCTAATGCGGACTCCAGGGGTTCCTGACCGCCGCCGGGCAACAACCAGTAAACTTTGTCTTTTTTTCGATGTCTCACAAAACAGACTTTGCCGTCAGCCCTTTTGAGGATAACGGTAATTCTTATCCGGATTTCCGGAGTTTTCTGGTTGTCTGAAACCTGTTTCACACCTTAAATTATCGGCAGATGTGAATGGTCAGCTGAATGTTTAATTTTTTTTGTAGGGATGGTTGCTGGAAACTTTTATGGAGCTCAGCAAAAATAGCTCGTCTGCACGACTTGAATCTCTTTGTGAAATAAAAATTGCGCGCTTTGGAGCGAGATGGTGAGAGGCATTGATTTTTTCAAGACCGTAAGTAACTCCGGTCTGGTTAAGAATGTTCAATGCCCGAAGCAAATCTGACGGCGTTGCAAACTGATAAAGACGAAAACTTTCTTTAACATTTGCCTTTTGATAAACATATTCATTTTCAAGAAAAAGCTTTTTCAATCCTGCTTCGGTTTTCCAGTGAATCGATTCATTTGCGCTGGTCAGATAAAATCCATTGTCTTCAAGGGCTGCAAGAAATTTGTCGGTAACTTTCTGCTTGTGCTCTTCGCTGAAGTAAATCATCACATTGCGGCAGAAGATAATGTCAAACTTCCTTGGGGGCCAGTTGTCGAGCAGATTAAGAGTCTCAAAGGAAACAATTTTCTGCAGATCATCTTTGATTCTATAGCAATCGGGTCCATAGCTGGCAAAATATCGGTCGAAAATGGATTTATCAATATCTTTGAGCTCCGACTTGTTGTAAATTCCGGCTCTTGCTCTGGAGATGGCATCAGAAGCCAGATCACTGCCAATCAGCGAGATATTCCAATCCTGGGGATTCTTAAGATTTTCCAGCAGGGTAATCAGAATTGAAAAGGTTTCAGCCCCGATAGAACAGCCTGCCGACCAGATTTTGATGCGATTGTCGTGGGTCTGGGCAGCCCGTTTTTCCAGCTGGGGAAGAATGTGGCGACTGAGAATTCGAAAATGAGCCGGGTGTCTGAAAAACCATGTTTCATTTGTAGTCAGCGAATTAACCAGATCCTGGCGTAATCTGATATCTCTTTTCGATTGAATGATGATGTCACTGAGTCTGCGGCACGAAAATTCCTGCATTATTGGAAAAATGCGATTTTCGAGCTGCTGGTATTTTTCTGGTGAAAAACTCAGGCCATATTCCTGTTTCAGGTAGCAACAGAATTCTTCAAGCTCATTCGGGCTGAAGCGAGTATGCATCATAATTCTTTCTATAGACCGTATTTCGTACTTCTTGGAAAAACTCTTCCGGAGATTATCTGCCAGGTAGGTCGCATATGCCCCCTGATTTCTTCCGTGCATCTCGGGCAAACAAGCCGCTCAGAGTTTTGGTACTTCAGATAGGTTGTTTTATCTGGCTCAAATTCAAAAATTTTAAGGCAAAGGGGACATTTATCTTCCATGATTGGCTCCGGTGGCCAAATCTTAGCATAGTCTGAACTTCAATTTCAAGCATGGAAAAAGAAAGATGTG
>JBMOKV010000435.1:0-76734 GCA_049325495.1 Candidatus Rifleibacteriota bacterium
GACACCCAGCGTTTTGGGCAGAACTTCTCTGGCCAGGGCGCCGAACATCTGCTGGGGCGATCGACAGGTTGAAAGCCGGGGCAGAATTTCCGGGTAGAACTGCTCGGCAAACTTGACCCATCCCGGGCAGCAGGAGGTAAACTGGGGCAGTTTTTCGCCTGAGCTCAGGCGTTCGAGAAATTCGGTTCCTTCCTCAATTACAGTAAGATCGGCGGAAAAAGAGGTATCGAAAACCCGGGCAAAACCCATGCGTTTGAGAGCCGCAGAAATCTTGCCGGTCGCCAGTTCTCCAGATGTCAGGCCGAATTCTTCACCAAGTGCGACCCTGACTGCGGGAGCAATCTGGGCGACCACGGTTTTTTGCGGGTTGTCGAGGGCTTTGAATACCTCATCGATCTGGGAGCGCACCGTAATCGCCCCAACCGGGCAGACGGCGGCGCACTGCCCACAGTTCACACAATCCACATCGGCCAGATTTTTGTTGAACGCCGGCATCACCTGGGTATCCTTGCCACGAAAAGCAAAGTCGATGGCGCCGATTCCCTGGATTTCCCGGCAGTATCTGACGCAATCGCCGCAGAGAATACACTTGTTCGGGTCGCGAACCAGTGACAGCGATGAGCGATCTTTTTCCACGGTCTTTTGCGTGCGTTTGAACCGGACATCGGTAACGCCAAGCTGGCGTGCCAGCGATTCAAGTTTGCACGAAGAACTTTTCGGGCAGGTGGGGCATTCTACCTTGTGGTTTGCCAGCAGCAGTTCCAGTGAAATCTTGCGAATTTCACGGATCTCTTCTGTGTGGGTTTTCACTTTCATTCCAGGTTCAGGGATAATCGAGCATGAGGCTTGAATTCCCCGCCCTTCGATATCGACGAGGCACAGGCGGCAGGCGCCGTAAATGCTGAGTTCTGAATGGTAGCAGAAAGTTGGAATTTCGATTCCGGTCTTTCTGATCAGCTCGAGCAGGTTGCGTTCGCCATTGATTGCGATTTCGCGGCCATTAATGGTTACCAAAGCATTTTCGTGGTTTTTCATGGTTTTACACTCCGGCTACGGCGTTGAATTTGCAGGCGGCGGCACAGGCGCCGCACTTGATGCAGAGTGCTGCATCGATTGTGTGGGGTTTTCTTACTTCACCGCTGATTGCGCCCACCGGGCACTTTTTGCTGCAGAGGGTGCAGCCTTTACAGAGGTTCGGGTCGATGGTCGGCGTCATCAGAGCTTTGCATTGGCCGGCTGGGCACTTTTTCTGAAAAACATGGGCCTCATATTCGTGCCTGAAATACCTGAGGGTGGAAAGAACCGGGCTGGGAGCGGTTTTTCCCAGGCCACACAAAGAGCCTTTGGCAACAGCGTGTGCCAGTTTTTCCAGGTTCACTAGAGTTTCCGCATCCGCTTCGCCATTCATGATATCGTCGAGCATGCTCAGCATCTGGCGAGTGCCTTCGCGGCACAGCACACATTTTCCACATGATTCGTTCTGGGTAAACTGCATGAAGAAACGGGCGATTGAAACCATGCAGGTGCTGCGGTTCATCACTACCAGCCCCCCGGAGCCGACCATTGCCCCTTTATCACGCAGCGAATCAAAATCGAGTGGCAGGTCGAGATGTTCTGCGGTCAGACAGCCGCCCGACGGGCCACCGATCTGCACCGCTTTGAAACCGTCGGGCATCAGCTGGCCGCGATCGTCGGTTACGCCGCCGCCAATATTGAAGATGATTTCGCGTAACGTGGTGCCGAACGGCACTTCGATAAGGCCAGTGTTGGCCACATGACCGGTCAGGGCGAAGGTCTTGGTGCCCGGCGAGCCGTTGGTGCCGCTTTCGCGAAACCAGGCGGCCCCCCGGCGCATGATCAGGGGCACGCATGCGAGAGTTTCGACGTTATTGATTACGGTGGGCTGGCCGAATAACCCTTTCTGTGCAGGAAAAGGCGGCTTGGGCGAGGGCATTCCGCGCTTGCCCTCAATCGAAGCGATAAGTGCCGTTTCTTCGCCGCAGACAAAGGCTCCCGCCCCTTCCATTACTTCAAGAGTAAAAGGCAGGCCGCTGGCAAAAACGTTTTCACCGAGAATGCCCAGGTCGGTGGCGTCTTTGACCGCTTTTCGCACCCGCTGTACCGCAAGAGGATATTCGGCTCTGACGTATATAACTCCGGCGCCTGCTCCAATTGCCCGGGCGGCAATCATCATTCCTTCGATAACCGCATGAGGATTCCCCTCCATGACGCTGCGATCCATGAAAGCGCCCGGGTCGCCTTCGTCGCCGTTGCAGATAACGAATTTTCTTAGAGCGGACTGAATACGGGTCAATTCCCATTTGCGGCCGGTGGGAAATCCGCCGCCGCCACGCCCGCGCAAGCCTGAGTGGCTGATCTCTTCGCAAACTGCGGCGGGTGTAAGCTCGGTAAAGGCTTTTTTTGCCCCGTCGTAACCACCGTGGGCGATGTACTCTCTGATGTCTTCGGGGTCGATGTGCCCGCACTCGGCGAGAACTGTGCGTTTCTGCCGGTTGTAAAAGGTGATTTCATGGCTTCCTTTTGCCTTTTGGCTGGTATTGGGGTCAACATACAGCAATCTTTCAATGATTTCACCGTTCAGCAGCGTTTTTTCCACGATTTCATCGGCATCGGCGGCCTTAACTCTGACGTAGAGAATGTTTTCGGGCAGTATGGTGACCAGTGGCCCCATCTGGCAGAACCCATGGCAGCCGCTTTTCGACAGATGCAGGTCGTCTGGTCGCTGTTTGGCGGTCTCGACCCTGAGATTGAGCGAGGTGCTGGTGATTTTTTTCACAAGAGCGGTTATTAAAGAAAGGGCTCCGTTGGCGACGCAGGCGGTGCCAGCGCAAACGATGATCCTTCGCTGGCAGGTGGTTTCAGCATAACGGTTTTTGATGGCTTCGAGATTGATTTGAGCGGGTTTCATTGGGCAGCCTCCCTGGCAATTATTGAATCGAGAAGTTGGCCGGTCGATTCAGGGGTCATCAGTCCGTGGACTTCTTCGTTGACCATGAGAACCGGAGCCAGGCCACAAGCTCCCAGGCATGAGACGGTTTCAACGGTGAAAAGCATGTCGGGAGTCGTCATTCGCCCCGGTTCGAGTTTGAGTTTTTTCATCAGGGCTTCAAGAATAGGAATGGATTTTTTCACGTGGCATGCAGTGCCGTCGCATATTTTGATGACGTATTTTCCCTTGGGCTTGAGGGCGAAATGGGAGTAGAAAGTCGCAACCCCGTAGGCCTGAGAAGCCGGGATTCCAAGAGAGGTTGCGACATAAGTCAGCACCTCTTCGGGAAGATAGCGGTATTCTTCCTGAACCGCCTGCATGATGGGAATCAGTTTTGCGCTGTCGTGGTGGTAACGATCGAGAATCTCACAGACTTTTTCGAATTTTCTCAAGACGCTTTGCGATTGGGTGCTCATGATACGCCCTCCTGTGATTAACTTGAGCTTTGCATGGCGATCTGCAGTTTCTTTGTAAGAACTGCCAGACCAGAGGCGATAGTTTCATTTTCGACAAAAACACCAGGTGGAACTTTCAGGCTGATCGGGGCAAAATTCCATATGCCGATGATTCCGCATTTGACAATGATGTCGGCGACTTCCTGGGCTGCCGCCTCAGGCACGGTGATGACCCCGAGTTTTACCTGAAGCCTTTTGGCGAGACCGGGAAGTTTGGCCATCGGCAGAATCTCTTTTCCATGAAACTGGCTGCCGGTTAAGTCGGGGTTCTGATCGAAGGCGGCGATGATTTTAAAGCCGTAATTCCCGAATCCTTCGTAGCCTAACAAGGCTTTGCCAAGATTGCCGGCGCCGACGAGAAAAGCCTCGTCGATGCGGTTCCAGCCAAAGAAATTTTCAATGGTTTTGATCAGTTCACTTATGTTGTAGCCAATTTTGGGCTGGCCGCGCATTCCGGTGAATGCCAGGTCTTTTCTGATCTGGGTCGGGTCGAGATCGAGGTCTTTGCCGATATGGGTGCACGAGACCTGTTCTCTTCCGCGGGTGATAAGGGTTTTGAGATAGTGGTAGTAGAGGGGCAGGCGCCTGATGGTGGGTTCTGGTATGCCGATAATCTGGGTTTCCATAAGAGCTCCTGTTTTTTTGTTTATCGAGAAAAAATTCTCGATAACGCTTTTAGTATAAACCCGCAATTTAAAACGGTCAAGAAAAAATGTGAAAAAAAGTTCAATGATGAATAAAAAAAATTTTTAGCCGTGAAAAAAATCACAGAAATAAAATGTGGAAAATCAAAGAAGCTCGCAGCTTGAGAAGTCAGAATTACGACAACAGATTGAAAAAATTGCCTTGAAAAAATGATTGAAATGCCGACTGGGCACTGGCCCCCGCCTTTGCAGGGGAAAGCTTTGCGCAGGCATGGCGCAGTTGAATTTTGAAATGATTTCCAGGGGAGATGAGGTTCAGTTGCCTGCCATTACCACCTGGTTGCGGCCGCCTTCTTTGGCTTTGTAAAGAGCCTTGTCAGCGGATTGTACGAGAGCCAGGGGTTTGTTCATGGTTTGCGGTTCGATCTGTGCGACTCCGGCACTGATGGTGATGCTGATCTCTTTGTCGCCGGGGATTTTGATCGAGGTGTTTTCGATGGCAGTGCGCAGCTTTTCAGCCAGTGCTGCCGCACCATCTGCTTCGGTCTGGGGGAGCAGTATGATAAATTCTTCGCCGCCATAGCGGGCGGGCAAGTCGTGAATTCTGACGTTTTGCTTTAAAATGCGGCCCATGGTTTTCAGCACCGCGTCACCGGCGGGATGCCCGTGGGTGTCGTTAACCTTTTTGAAGAAATCGATGTCGATTATGATAACCGAAATTGGCAGCTGATATCGTTTTGCCCGGTAAAACTCTTCGAGCAGGCGCTGCAGGAAAGAGCGGTGGTTGGTCAGTTCGGTCAGACCGTCGGTGGTGGCGAGGTGCAGCAAACGTGAGTTGTTGATGGCCACAGAGGCCTGGGCTGCGAAAAATTTAAGCAGTTCCTGGTCACGTTCTTTGAAAATGCCTGGCGCAACCCGGCTGTCAAGATAAAGAACCCCAATTATTGAACGATTGTATTTCAGTGGGGTGAGAGCCACGCATTTAATCTGATTGAGGACGATGCTTTTTTTGCTGGCAATCTCTTCGTTAACATTGGTATCGGTGATTACGATGGTTTCGCCAGACTGGAAACATTTGATGATCAGACTGTTTGAGGTGCGCATTTCCTTGTCGACTTCATTGTCGCCCATTCTTCTGGCTACCACCATCTCAAATTTCTGACTGTTTTCGTTGAAAAGAACCAGGCATCCGCGCTCGGCCCGGGTAACGTTGAGTGCCATATCGATGGTGTATTCGAGCAGTTGCTGGTAATTTAGAATGGAATTAAGGGCATAACTTACTTCAAGCATTGCTGAAAGCTCATGAATCCTTTCAGAAACGCTTTCTTCGTGTAGCAGAATTTTTGGGTGGGTGTCGGCGGGCATTAATGATTTAATTTCATTAAACGTTTGTTTGATAAATGACAAATTGCGATGGAGAAAAAATGGGAAAATTTCCGAAGTCAGGCGCTCAGCTGATTTAACCGGTTCGATTTCAATTCCGGTGGTGTTGGCATTTTCGATATCGAGAGCGATTTCTTCAGAAACCTGGACAATGGCACCCTGCTGAATTGGGGTCATGATGCCGGGTATGATCTTTTGCCCGTTAATCCTGGTTCCATAGGTGCTGTGCAGATCCTGGATAAAAAGCCGGCCTTCTTTATCGCAGCGCACCAGCAGGTGCTCGCGCGATACGCTCAAAAATTGCAGAACCACATCGCATGAAGCGTTTCTTCCGACTTTGACGTCGTTACTTCCTGGTGAAATTTCTCTGGCATCGATGACCGAACCATCGGAATTTTTGAATATGACTTTCATCCTGCTGTATCCTTTTTCTGCGCTCTGAGTTTTTTGATCGAATCATCAAGAATCTGGCTGATTTCTTTGAAATTTTCCGGCCGATTTGCCGGATTTTTGCTGAGGCATTCACCGACCAGAACCTTGATAGAACCTGGTATGTCGGCGCGAGTCACTGCTTTGGGTTCCTGAACCAATACTACGTTGATGTCATCGCCTTCGTAAGGCTTGTTTCCTTCGATCATTTCGTAAAGCATGATTCCGAGGGAATAAATTTCTGAAGCAATGCTTGCTGGGTCGCCTCTGAAGCGCTCGGGAGCAAGATACCAGGGGGTTCCCATTACCATTCCTGTTTTGGTGAGGCTTTGCTGCCCTTCAAATTGGGCAAGGCCGAAGTCGATGACAAAACAGTGGCCCTTGGCGTCAACCAGAATGTTCTCGGGCTTGATGTCACGATGCAGAATGCTTTTGCTCTCAGCGTATGCCAGAGCTGAGGCTATTTCGGTGGCCATCTGAAAAAGAGTGTCGGTGTCCTTGATGAATTGATTGCGGTTTAGAATGTCGCGCAGGCTGCGGCCATTTATCAATTCAAATGCGAGATAATATGGTGGTTTGAGCGACAGGTCAAAAACCTTGGGAATCGAGCCATGATCAAGAGCGGCAAGAATTCTGGCTTCTCCCAGAAAACGCTGCTTAATTTCGGGCTGGCTTTCGGCTAGGCTTTCCTGCAGGGTTTTGATCGCAACCCAGCGTTGCAGCACTTCGTCGAAAGCTTTGTAAACGATGCCCATGCCCCCGCGGCCCATTTCCGAAACCTGAGAATAACGCTCAACGGAAAAACCGGTCGATGCGGATGGCGCAGCTTTGTGGGCGGGTTTCGGTTTTGGTGGATTGATCAGATTATCAATGACTCGTTTCAGATCCTGGGCACCGGGAAAATTGGGGCTTAATTCGAGCAGGTCGTTCAGCGCTTTCTGGGCTTCTGTCAGGTGGCTGAGGTTCTGCTGACATCTTGCGACAGCATAGAGCCAACGGGGTTCGCCGGGCTCAAAAGCGCTTGCTTTGAGGAAAGAAGGCAAATTTTCAGCCTTATAGGTTTTGCGTTTGTCGAAATGGTTGGCAAGCGTGATGTGAAGCCGGGAGTCTTCGGGAAACCGTTTTATCAGATCCTGGATTCTCCAGACCGTTTTTTCATCGAGTTTTTTGACTTCGGTGAGAAATTCTATCTCAAGGTTTAAGAACCACTCTTTGTCTGAGTACCGTGAAGAAATCTTGTTCATCAGCTGCTGGCAGAGACTTTTTTGTCCGCCAAGATACAGCAGGCGGCAGATGGCAGGAAGCAGTTCGCCGTCATTGACCAGCTCCGTCGAATTTTTGGCAATTCCCGTGGCAATTGGGATTGCTCTGCTGATGGCGCGACTGTCGCCGCTTGCTGCGGCAGCGATTATTTCTTCACGATGGTTGTCGGGGGCGGGAGCTTCAGGTGCAGCGACCCTGTGCGTTTGTTTTTTCCGTTTGATCAGAAAAACAAAAATTGCGAAGACAACGAGTATTATCCCGATCCCCGCATAGATTTGTTCGTTTGCCAGTTCGCCCATGGTTAAGCCTTAACATTGTCAGCTGTTTTTATAGTCAAAGCCTAAATTCATGATAATTTGCCGTCACAGAAAATACAACCAAAACTCCTCATATAGTATTTGGATGAACTGAGATTTTCGGGTATAATCAGCCTGTAAAATTGCGTCTGCATTAAAAACTTACGTTGAGGTTCTTGCTGAATGAAGAAACTAACCGCATTTTTAACATTGCTCGGTCTGCTTGCCATGCTGGGCGGTTCGATTTATGCCTTCAAAAACCTTCCTGAGTCTCTCGATCCGCTGGTTTCGGCGATTGCCAATCTGATTCCCGACCAGCATCGCTCACCTGTGTTGATCGGGGTTTCGCTGTTCTGGCTCTGTGCCTTCATTTCGTCTGTTTACAGCCTGTTCTCCGGTGCCCCGGCGATCGAAAAACCGGTTGAAATCAAGCCCATAGAAATGCCCGTTGAAGAAAAGCCTGAAACCGTGCTTAAATCAGAATTCGTTTTGGTTGAAAATGAACTGGAAAAGGCGCGCCGGCGGGTTGGCGACCTTGAGAGCGAGGTTGGCAGCCTGCAGAGTCAGTTGCAGAAATTCGTGGTAACCGACGAGGAAAAGAATGAGAAAGCCCAACTTGAAACCAGAATCAAAGAGCTGACCCTTGAGCTGGATAATTTGAAAAAGTCCGGCACCTCAGCCGATGAAGCTTTGCGAAAGGCTCAGGGTGAGACTGAAAACCTCAAAGGCCGCGTTGGAAAGCTTGAAGAAGAAGTTAAAACCGCCGGGCGCGAAAAAGAAAAGGTTTCTACCGAACTGAAAAACAGTCGTGCCGAAGGCGAAAAATTCAAACAACAGCTTGAAACGCTCAAAGAAGAAAATGAAAAAATTAAAGCTGAGCTGCAATCAGCTATCGCCGACGCACGTGGGGGCAAAAACGGTATTCCGCCCGCTGCTTATCAGATTCTTTACCTTTTCCAGAAAGAGGGCCGACTCATTGACCTGCTGATGGAAGACGTCAGCGAATTCGACGATGAAACACTGGGTGGCGCAATCAGACCGATTCATGAGGGTTGCCGCAAGATTTTAAAAGAACGTTTGATTATCGAGCCGGTTCTGTCTGAATCGGAAGGAAGTGAAATAACCATCGATGAAGCTGATCCAGAAGCGATCAAACTTTCCGGTAATGTGCCCTCGAAGGGGCCATACAAGGGCGAACTGGTTCACCGGGGCTGGCGTCTGAAAGAATGCAACCTGCCCGAACTGGTTGACGGCTGGAGCGGCAACGTCGTTGCTCCCGCAGAAATTGAAATCAGCTGAGGAGTCGGAATATGGCAAAAGCAAAATATATTGTCGGCATAGACCTTGGAACCACCAATATTGTCGTGACCAGCACTCCGCTGGCCGCCGCCGAATCTGAAGAAAAACCGGAAATCGGTCTTTTTCCCATCGTTCAGGAGCTTGCCAAAGGCGCGGTTGAAAAGCTCGAATGCATGCCCTCATTTATTTTTGAACGGCTGAAAGAAAAACCGGTGCTGCCCTGGGATGAAGATTCGAAATTCATCGTCGGCGAATACGCCCGCGAACGGGGTGCCGAAGTGCCCGACCGTCTTATTTCCTCGGCGAAATCATGGCTGTGCAATACCCGCATTGATCGCACCCAGCCGGTGCTGCCCTGGAATGCTCCCGAAGATCATGCCAGATTGTCGCCTCTGCAGGCCATGGCCAATTTCATCGAGCATGTTCGCCAGGCCTGGAACCAGGAGTATCCGAAAGACAAACTGGAAAACCAGAAGGTAATCCTTACCATTCCCGCATCGTTCGATGCCGCCGCCCGTGATCTTACGGTCGAGGCGGCCCGTAAGGCAGGGCTGGCCGAAGTCACCCTGCTCGAAGAACCGCAGGCCGCCTTCTATTCATGGATATCGCAAAGTGACAAACCCTGGCGCAAACAGGTTAAAAAGAGCGATGTGGTGCTGGTCGTCGATGTGGGCGGCGGTACCACCGACTTCAGCCTGATCGAAATCGGCGAAGCGGAAGGCGACCTGAGCCTCGAGCGCGTTGCGGTCGGCAGCCATATTCTTCTCGGCGGCGATAACATGGATCTGACGCTGGCCTACATTGCCCGCAAAAAACTGGAAGACGGTAACAAGAAAGTTACCCAGTGGCAGACGATTCAGCTCAGCCACCAATGCCGCAAAGCCAAGGAAATTCTGCTTTCAGAACCCGATAAAGATTCGGTTCCGGTGGTCATTTCAGGGCGTGGCAGCAGCGTAATTGCCGGTTCACTGAAAACCACCATAGATCGCGCCGACGTTGAATCGGTTCTGGTCGATGGCTTTTTTCCGTGCTGCGCCATGGGCGATGACCCGGTTGATGATACGGGTTCAGGGGTGCGCGAAATCAGCCTGATGTATGCTGCCGACCCGGCGGTTACCCGGCATCTGGCCCGTTTCCTAAGAAGTCAGAAAACCGAGGGCAAAGATTATTCTTATCCCCAGGCAATTTTGTTCAATGGCGGAGTTTTCCGCTCAGACATTTTCAGAAATCGACTGGTTGAAGTGATCGACAGCTGGCTGACCGCTGAAGGCAAAGAGCCGATCAAAGTTCTCGAAGGTATCGAATTATCGCAGGCCGTCGCCCGCGGTGCTTCCTATTTCGGTATTGCCCGCGAAGGAAAAGGCATTCGCATTCGTGGCGGCGTATCACAGGCCTACTACCTTGGCATTGAGTCTTCGCTGCCCGCCGTTCCCGGTTTCAAGCCGCCGCTTAAAGCTCTTTGTGTGGCTCAGCAGGGCACCGAAGAGGGAACTACGCAGCAAATCGATCAGCGAACTTTTGGTCTGGTCATCGGCAAACCGGCTGAATTCAAGTTTTTCAAGTCAAACTGCCGGCGCGAAGACGTTTGCGGAACAATGATCGAAGAAATGGGCGAGGATTTCGAGGAAACCAGTTCGCTGGCCATCGAACTGCCGGCATACGAAGGCATGAAAGCCGGTGATATCGTCGATGTCAGGCTGCAGGTTGCGGTTACTGAGATTGGCACCCTTGAGATTTTCTGTCAGGCCAAAGATGGCGATCACCGCTGGAAACTGGAATTCAACGTGCGGGATGCAATCAAATAATGGCCAAATCGCAATCGGGAACCGCAAGGTTTGTCATCGGTATCGATCTGGGCACGACTCAGTGCGCATTATCCTATGTCGATCTTGAAGATAAGAATCTCAAAATCCGCAATCTTGAAGTTCCGCAGCTGGTAAGCGAGGGGCAGGTCGAAGAACTGCCGACGCTGCCGTCGGTGCTGTATCTGCCAGAGTCAGGTCGCGAGTTTGTGCGCCCTGACTGGATGTCGGGAAGCGCCGATGTGGTCGGGGCTTTTGCCCGCGAACTGGGTTTTGAAGTGCCCGGGCGGTTTGTGCATTCGAGCAAATCATGGCTCTGCCACCCGCGAATTGATCGCCAGGAAAAGATTCTGCCCTGGCAGAGCGAAGCGGTTGAAGTAAAAATTTCCCCGGTTGAAGCGGCAACCCGTTATCTTGAATATCTGATTCAGGTCTGGAACCACGCCATGCTGGCGAAAGACGAAGCTTTCGAATTTCATCGCCAGAAGGTTATTGTAACCGTTCCCGCATCTTTTGACCCGTCTGCCCGCAATCTTACACTTGAAGCCATAGAAAAGGCAGGCATAAAGGGCGTTTCGCTGCTTGAAGAGCCGCAGGCTGCTTTTTACGACTACCTTTACCGAAATCCGAAGCAGATGGTTCATGATCTTAAGGGTGTCGAAACCGTTCTGGTCGCCGATATCGGCGGTGGCACCACCGATTTCAGCCTGATTCGCATTGAATGGCCTGAGGGTCGCGAGCACCCTGAATTTTCGCGTCTGGCGGTTGGCCCGCATTTGCTGATCGGGGGCGACAACCTGGATCTGGCGCTTGCACGCAAGGTCGAAGGGGTTTTTCGTCACAAGGGCCGCAAGCTGGTGGCCAAGCAGTGGCTTTCGGTGCTGAACCAGAGCCATCGCATCAAAGAGCAGGTTTTGTCCGATGAAGTGACTGACAAGGTCGCGTTTTCCGTTTCCGGTGCCGGAAGCAAGGTTTTGGCTGGTGCAGCGCGCATCGAGCTTGGCTGCGACGAGATCAGGCAGCTGCTCATCGACGGCTTTTTTCCGCTGGTAGAAGCTTCAGAGCGTCCCGATGAAGACAACAGCCTTGGCCTGTCGGAAGCGGGCCTGCCGTTTACCCGTGATGCGGCGATTACCCGCCATCTTGCAGCGTTTCTGCATGAAAATGGCATTATTCCTGATGCGGTGCTGTTCAATGGCGGAACCATGAAAGCCGATTGTCTGCGCAACCGGCTGTTCGAAGTGCTTTCGCTGTGGAAGGGCCGTGAGCCGAAAGTGCTGTCGAACCCGCACCCGATTCTTGCGGTTGCTGCCGGGGCTGCTTATTATGGCATGGTGTCGCTCGGGCTTGGCCAGCGCATTCAGAGCGGCAACCCCATTTCGCTGTATCTTGGCATCGGCAATTCGAAGACGTCGAGTGCTGACCGGCATGTGCCTGAGCAGCTGCTGTGCATTCTGCCGAAGGGTTCCGAGGTCGAAAAGGAATATACGGTCGAAGGCAAGACTTTCGGCATTGATCTGAGCCGTGATTCGGCTTTTTATCTGTTTTACACGCCGGCGCCGCCGAAAGCCGAGGAGCTAGGCCGGTTGATCAAGTTCAATTCTAAGCGCTATCTGCCGTTGCCGCCATGCGTTATCAAGGCACGAACCGGCAAGGGTGAAAAGCAGGTCGAGATACGGGCGCGATTGCGGGAAACCGGCTATATGCAGATTTTCTGTGAAGAGCTTGCCGGTGATTTTACTCAGGAGCTGCGTTTCGATATTGCCGAAAGCGATAAGAACCAGCAAACCCGCACCGAAACAAAACGTCGGGTGCCGATCACCAGTGCGCAGCTGAAAAAAATTGAAAAAACGCTTGAAGAAACTTTTGCCGGCAAGGCTGAATTCAATTGTTTGTTTAAAAGTATCGAAGATATTCTTGGTTCACCCCGTTCAAACTGGGATGCGGAAATGCTGCGCCAGCTGTTCGACATTTTCATCGAACAGGAAAAAGAGTTTACTCACACTCAGGCCGCCCATACCGTCTGGTTCAGGCTGCTGAGTTATTGTCTGCGCCCTGGGTTCGGTGCGCGTGGTGATGCGGAGAGAGTTGATCGCATCTGGCAGATGCTCGAACATGAATTTTCTTACTCCAATCCTGAGTTCTGGTCGGACTGGTGGGTAATGTGGAAGCGCATTGCCCCCGGGTTATCGCTTGAGCGGCAAGATCTGCTGAAAGCCCATATTGAGCCCATTCTTTTTCCGCCTAAGAAAAAAGAAAAGTCGGCCCGCGAAGTGGCTCAACATGAGCGCAACCAGATCTGGCGACTGCTGGGCAATCTTGAGCGGTTGCCGGTAGCAGAAAAAGAACGGCTGGGCTGGTGGGCAGTTAGGTCCCCCCAGAGCTACGGTAACGATCAGCTGGCACTGCATGCGGTCGGGCGCTTTGGGGCCCGCGATCTGGCTTATGCCCCTGATACGGCCCTGGTTCCCCAGTCGGTTGCCAATGGCTGGGCCGAGCACCTGTTGAAAAAAGCGATTCCCGGCAATTCATATCTTGACTGGGCGCTGCGCGAGATTGGCCGCAAGACCGGCGACATGCTGGTTCAGATCGATGACCAGTTGCGCAAAAGTATAATCGAGGTTTTCAAGAAAAAGCACCGAAAAAAGGGTTTTATTGATCCATTGTTGAAGGCAGCGCGCCTCGATGATAAAGACCTTGCCGAATTTGCCGGTGAAAGTCTGCCAAGTGGTTTCGTCTGGGTTAAAGATAACTAAAATTAAATAAATGTTTATTTTGAGGAGTTTTTATGAGCTGTAAAGCTGAATATACGCCGCAGGAATGGCGTGATCTGATAACTCTCGCTTTTTATGTAATGGGCGAAAAGGCCGGCGAAATCAAAAAATCATTTTTTTTTACCAGGATAATCGGTCTGATTAAAGAAAGCCTCGCTTTTCAGGCTTCAATGAAGAAAGCCTCTGGAAAATACCCAACGAATGGCCTGATCGGGTCTCTGGTTTCCAGCATGTCGGCCGGCCCTGGTGAAAAAAGAGATTGCGATGTTCCTGAAGAGCTTCCCCATCTTGAAGAGCTGGTTTACCGGGTGAACCAGATTCTTGACGAAAAATCCGACGAAACCGAGGCTCGTGAATACCGGGCTTTCGTCTATGAACTTGCTTACGACGTATGCAAATCAGCCGGTGCCGGCTTTCTGGGCACCGGGGAAAATATTGATGCTCACGAGGCAGAATTTCTGCAGCGCCTGAAAACCGCCCTTCTCGGTGAAGAATGAAGCTTAAAGCATTATGAAAAGCCTGGTTATTAAACGGGTGCTGTTTCTTGTTATTGCTTTAATTCTATTCTCATCGCAGGTTTTTGCGGCAAGAATAGGTATTTACCCGGGCAGCTTTGATCCTGTTCACCTGGGTCATCTTGAAGTGGCCAGAAGTGCTCTGGTTAAGCTGAATCTCGATGCGGTTTATTTTATTCCAAATGGTACCAATCCGCGCAAACCATCGATGAGCCCGATTGAACAGCGGGCTGAATTGATAAATGCAGCTTTGCAGGATTACAAAGATTCGCGGCTTCGGTTGTTTTCTGTTGCTGAAATTGAAAAGTCTTCATCGGCCGGCTCGATAGACCTGGCCCCGGTGCGCTTGCTCGAACTTGCCCGGCAGACGTTTGCGAATGACGAGATTTTTCAGATTCTTGGCACCGATTCGGTTTTCAAGGTGGTTGAAGGCAGTGGTGTCGAAAGAATTGATGAAAAATGGCGGCTGGCAGTATGTAATCGGCCCGGGGTTGAGTTTAAACTGAATCGGGTTTGTCGCAACCTGCAAAGTCAAGGGTTATTGCATCTTTTCGACAGTTTTTCCGATCTTGAAATTTCTTCTTCGGCGATCAGAAAAGCCTGTAAAAATGGCGACCTGGGCTTTGTGGCTTCTGTTCTTACTCCGTCGGCTTATTCCGCTTTATTGAAACAGGGTTCACATGGGCTAGACAGTAGTTCAGCATGGCTTGAAGCTCTTTTACAATCGCCTGGTGATAAGCTGGCGGCTGATCGTTTCCCTCAGGCTGAGCCGGTGATGTTGCGGCAAAGTTACCATCTGCATACAGGTTTTACGAAGTTTCGTTTCAGTTATGTTGAGCCTTTGCCGGAAGCTCTCGCCATAGATTTTTCCAGATCTCATTCTCTCGGTGATTTGCGTACCTATGTCGAGAACAAACTGACGCCGCTGGGAATCAAAGTTTTGAGAAATCCGTCGGTTGAAGTCATAATTTTTCCAGGCAATCAGGACCAATTGTCGCACTGGCTGGCGCAGCAGGGTGTCGAATCCGGGCAGAGAATTACGCGTAATCGTTCATTCATTACTCTTGGCATCCATCTGGTAAAGACTGCTGATTCGAGGTTTCTTGCCATTGTCGATGAGGTTTACGGTCACGATCGCATGCGCCACACTCAAGCTCTTGTCGCGGCAGCGCAGCACATTTCCGGGCGATTTCCTGCTGTCTTCAGGGTGGTTGACTCACCTGATTTCCCGACCGATGTCGCCACAATTTATTCTGAAGAACTCAAGGCAGTAGTACCCGGCACAATTGATGCGGCAATCATCGGATTTCACTGGAAGATTGTAAACGATCTCGAACGAAGGAATGCTCTTTACAGGCTCAGCGGTAACCTTGTTGCCATAAAGGCCGGAACACTTGCACAAAAATGGCGACAATGGCGGACGAAGCTGCAACCGGCCGGTGAAAAACATTCCTGGCCGCGTCGGCATTTTGCAAATCAGAATGTCCCTTTTTCTTTTTTAGCATTTCAAGACAATAGCAATCGCCCGGTGAATGTTTTGTTGACGAGAAATGTTTATGGTGACCAGCTCAAATCCCTGCTGGAGGTCTTGATAAAAGAAAAGAAGATTAAAAAAATCATTTTATTTGGTAATGCCGGCGGGCTGGCAGCTGATTGCGCGGTAGGTGATATTGTTGTGCCTGACGAGGTTAGAAGGTTCAACACCTCATGGGTTTCTATCAAAAATAGCCTCCTTGAAGAGAGCGCAGGTCTGGAAAAGTCTTCTTCCGGGCGTATTTATTCCGTTTTTTCGCCGCTGGTCGAAACTGATGCTTTTATTGATGATGTAAAAGCCCAGCAGGCGATCGCCATCGACGTCGAGAACGGTTACCTGCCGGATTTTTCTGCTTCAGAAAATGTAATTCTGGGAAGTATTGCGGTCATATCAGATGTTCCTGGTTCTGCTGAGACTCTTGCGCATATTGAAGAAAACGAAAGCAAAATGGAATCATCGCTGGTTAAATGCCTCGATCTGATTATCGGCAATCTTGGTCTGATCGGCCCGAGTGAGCACCCCTTTCCTGTAAGCGGCCAGCCTTCGCTCAATATTGAATAGTTCAATTTTTGATCAAATGCTTTTGGTTCAGCAATTGGCAACAAAAAAACAATTGCCGCTTGATTAAATGATGAGTCTTTGATAAATTAGCATCTGTGCAGAAGCACAGAGTTATTGCGGGAGTAGCTCAGTTGGTAGAGCATCAGCTTCCCAAGCTGAGGGTCGCGGGTTCGAACCCCGTTTCCCGCTTAGAAAAAGAGCCCTGAAACCATTATAGTTTCAGGGCTTTTCGCTTTCAGGTAAACGGAAATTCTCAAACCGTTGAGTAGCTGTTCACTCATTTTTTGTGAGTCGGTATTTCTGCAGGCGGCTGTTAGGTTTGTCAGGGATTGTGTATTCGACGACGCCTGTTTTCAGCATTTGCGCCATCAGATCGTTAAGATAACGATTTGGGCGGCATTTTCCAGGCCTGGCGGCGATTTCGCTTTTGCTAAGAGGCTGATTCTTCAGCATTGCCAGAATAATCTGAGCCATTTTTGACTCTACCCCTGACTCTACCCCCGTTGTAACTTGTGCCGGGCCGGTGATTTTTACTACGGCAGGGCGTTCTGGGTAAGTCATGGTGTCGGGGTATCTGACGATGATTTTGAAGATTCCAGCGAAAACATTCAATTCAGGCTGATCATCGACATGCCTGATTCATTGAATTTTCATGCCGGTTTGTCTGTTGGTCTGTAATTTCTGCCATCAATGAAACTTATTGCATTTTCGTCAAAGTTGGTGCAAGGCAGACAAAAATTGACTGTGAAATTGAGATGATGTAGAAATATTGGAAGTGTTCTATTGCCAATATTGTGAAAAAGCACTCAGATAATTTTTGAGTTGAATCCAAAAAATATTTAAATGGAAATTTAAGCTATGAAATCCTGTAGTAAATGTGGGAAAACCTTTCCAGATGGCGTTAAACTCTGTCCATTTGATCGAATTCCTTTGCAAAGTGGATCAGCCTCACCCGCATCCTCGGAAAGCACAAATAAAGCGGTTGATAAGGCTGTTGCCAGAACCAGTTCCGTAGCTGATCACAGTATTTCTGGAATTGGGCTTGAAAAAGACGGGGCTGATCGCATTCTTGTTCCCAGTAGAACCTTTATTCATTCTATTTTCGGCTCTGGAATAATAATTGGTGCAGTGATGCTTTTCATGGTTTTTGCGAGCATCACCGGGGCAAAAGCAAAAGGTGGATCAGCAGCACCTGAAATGTCTGGAACTACAGCCATTATAATGTCTCTTCTTGGAATTGGTTTTCTAGGCGGCGGAATCGCAATGCGCAATTTCTTCAAGCATTACACAGTGATTGATCTAAAGCGGCGCAAACTACTGCGTTTGAACAGGGTAATGGGTAAAGTAATCGAAGAAACGCTGGCGGGTGACCTTAACAATGTTAAGGAGCTGGCTATTAGAGACCGGGTTTCTCATGTGTCGGCAGATATGGTTCTGGACATGATTACCGGTGTATTCAAAAAAGACAAAGCGACAAATCAAATGCTTGAAGGTCGTGACTTTTCTCTGGTGGCAGTGATGCGAGATGGCAAGGATATTGAAGTTACTTCCTACACTCCTGGGGAAAAGTCCTACCAGCTTGCTGACCAGCGACGCGAATATCTTGATTCTCTTCTTTTTTCCAAACCAGGCTAGAATTAGAAAATTGCTTGCATTCTCAATTGATTTTTTAAAAACGGAAATTTCAAATGTCAATAAGTTTTAACCATTCCGATTACTTGCAGGCGGCCTTCAGCAAACTTGAGCAGGAGTTTGCGGCCGTCGAAAATTCGCTGGCGCTGTTCGTTTTTGGCAGCAGTGTGAACGGCGACTTCTGGGAGCATTCAGACATCGACCTGTTTTTCGTCCTGTCCGGTGATTCGGAAGATTTTCTCGAATGCACTATGCTCAGGCATGAACGGTTCAACGTGCATGTCCAGTATTTCACCCGCGCTTCTTTTTTGAAGAAAATCGATGGTCTGATTGGGCGCCCTTTTCATACGGCTCTGTCATCGGGTCGCTTTTTATTCTGCAAAGATCCGACTTTGGAAAAAAGAGTAGCGGATGTCTGCGCCGTTCCTGAGCCAGATCGGTCTCTGCGAAGCCTTGAAGAATATTCGGCGGCTCTATATCACCTGTATCATGCCAGAAAGAATTTGCATTTCAAACGGGATTTTGATTCTCGGTTCTCATTTTGCCAGGCGTTGAACCATTATTGCCGCGCTCTGGTATTTAGAAACGGCAGTTTGCCGCGCCGTGATCCGGTTCAACAGGCAAAACAAATGAAAATTTTAAACGAAGAAAAATTTCTTCAGGCCGATTTAAGCTCTGAAACTTTCGAATTTTTTCACCAGCATCTGTGCAGCCAGGCCCCGGAATTCGCCGCCTGCCTGGTTGACCTGCTGCGCCAGAAAGGCGAACCCCGCACCGAAGAACAGCTCGAAACAGATTTTTCCCGGATCGCCCTGCACCCAGATCCGCTTATGACAGTTCTGGAAAGCCATGGTCTGGTCAGGCGCATCGAACAGACTTTCTCAATCAATAATCGCAAGATTTTCAAAGAACTGGCATGGCAGGCTGTTTTCCAGATTGAATAAGCAGGAAAATCCCTGCATTCGAAACCGATCAAAGCAACATTTAATTGAAAATTCAATACATTTCCTGACAAAAAATTTCATGCGCCAATTAATCTGGTCAGCGTGGTTTTATCGGGACATAAATGTCTACTTCTGGTACTGTTTTGAGGCAGCGTTCGTCGTATAGTTCGAAGTCTTCGGTGTTGGTGCGGATATACCTGGTCTGGCCGGGGAGCCAGGTGCCGTAGATGTATTTCCAGACTTCTTGAATTGCTTCTGGCATTGGGCCCTTTGAGGTGAAAACGGCGTAAGTCGAGGCTGGGATGCGCCGTGCTACCATTCCGGCGGGAATTTCGGCGGTCGATGAGACTTCAGCGCCGATCATGTAGATGAAACAGCGCGAATTTTCGTCGCCGTCAGCGCAAATGCCGTATTCTTTCCAGGGGGTAACCTTGTTGGGGATCTTCTGGCTCGTCTTTTCCTGCATGTAGCGCTGCCAGAACATCGGGATCTCCTTGAAATTCTGACCGTCAGGAGTTGTCGCTATCTGCTTGCCGATCACCACAAATTCAGGTTTTTCAACGATTACTGGTTCCATTTTTCCGCTCCTTAAATGAAGATTTTGCTGCAGCTGTGCCAGATCGCGGGGAGCGCGAATTTCATAACAGAGCCCGTTTTTGCGGAAGCGGGCCGGCGTCAGCCCGAAGTGCTGCTTGAAGCTGCGGGTAAACGCTTCCTGTGAGGCGAATCCATAATCAACGGCAATCTCGATGATGCGCCGCCGACTGGCTACCAGCTCGTTGGCAGCCAGTGTCATGCGTCTTTTCCGGATATACTCCTTCAGTGTGTCGCCAGTGAGCGCGGCGAAAATTCGATGAAAGTAAAAAAGCGAACACCCAGCACTCTCGGCAACCGCAGTCAGCTCCATGTCTGACCTGATGTTGTCTTCGATAAACTGCAGCGCCTCCGCTACCCGGTCAAGATAATCCAAATTCCGTTTCTCCCTGCAATCCTTGATGCTGAAACTGAATTTACACGATCAGCCTTTACCTTTTTTGATAATTTGTGCCAAATAAAACTGGAAGAAAAAAATAGCATAAAAAATGCGATTCTTTGCAGAGACACACAAACTTGCCTGCTTTAATTCAGCGGGTCAATATGCCGGTTCTATTTTTGCAATGTCTTCAGGGGTTGAACAGCTGAGTTTCCAGTCATTCGCCATGCGCTGTCTTGAAAAACGCTTGTGCCCGCGTGAGTAAAAGCGGTAGCCGATATTGGCCAGAATCGTGTATTCAAGGAAAGTGCGCGAACCGGCCAGGCGCTGGAAAATGTTTGAGATGCTGTAGGCGGTTTTCCATGCGCGGTGGTGCCCTTCTTCAAGCTGCTCGATCGTCATGTGTTTCGGCTGAAAAACCACGTGTTGAGCGTCGTAAAGGGTCCAGTTCTCGGTAAGAATGCGTCCTTCCTTTTTGAGGCGGTTGAAAAATGGCGTACCGGGAAACGGTGTGCAGATCGTAAAGCGGGGCAGATCGACTTTCGCATCGAGAATGAAGTCGAGAGTGCGGTCGAAGCAGTCGGGATCGTCGTTGTCGAGGCCATGAACAAAGCAGCCCATTACCGAAATGTTGCGCGAATGCAGTTCGTTCATCAGTCGCTTATATTTGTTAATATCGTTAAAACCCTTGCCGATATTTGCGTTACTGCTTTTGGTAAGCGTTTCAAAGCCAATCAGCAGGCCAAAACAGCCGCTGGCTTCCATGGAATCGAGCAGTTCTGGATTGTCGACGATTCGGGTGGTTGCCAGGCCGCCCCAGCGCTTTTTCAGGGGTATCATCGCCTTGTTGAGGGCAATTGCATAATCCACATTTTCCACCGGGCTTGGGTCAAGAAAGGTTACGTAGCGCCCCCCCATGTTTCTTACTTCGTTAACCACGTCTTCGATGGGCCGGCGCTCATATTTGCCTTTACAGATAATCGGAGTAACGCAGAATTCACATTGGTTCGGGCAGCCGAAAACTGCCTGGGTGCTGTTGGTCGTGATGAATTTTTTCTGGGCAAAAAAATCGCGGCGGGGGTCGGGAATCAAGGACCATTCAATTTCTTTGGGAGGGTGGTAAAACTTCTGCAGCCTGCCTTCACAAAAATCATCAAGCAGCTTTGGCCAGGTTTCATAAGCATGGCCCATTACCACCGCGTCAGCGTGCTTTGCCGCTTCTTCCGGCATCAGCGTTGCATGGGGTCCGCCCATTACCGTAGTAATGCCCTGCCGGCGAAAATATTCGCAATAGGCATAGGAACGCATCGATACCCCGGTGATGCCGGTCAGGCCTACAATGTCTGCCTTGATTTTCGTCGGGTCGATGGTTTCGACACTTTCGTCGTAGACTGTTACTTCACCGCGTAGTTCCTGGGGAATCAGGGCGGCAAGGGTAACCACGTTGAGCGGGGCATAGCGCAGAGAATATGGAAAAACGCCGGTTCCATGGCGGTACAGGCCGGTGCGGGGCGAAATCAAGGCAATATTCAGTTTCTTTTTCATTTCTTTTCAGGTCAAACAACGAACCCGATGAGATTGCCTAGCATCCGCCGTTTGCGCTCGAATTCAAATCAGTGCACCTTGCTCTGGTGCAACTGGAAGATAACCAGCAGGCTACCTTACTGATATTCCGAAGAATACTATAGTGCTGCAATCTAAGTCAAGAACGAGGGGGCGACCAGAATATCAATCTATCAGTTTGCTGATTGACGCAATCAGTCAGCGCAAATTTTCAAATGAAACATTGAGAAGCCGGAACTTTTTCCAGTCCTGGAAATCGAAATGCCACCATTCGCTGTTGATTGTGGTGAAACCATATTTTTTCATGGCATTCTGCAATGTCTCAAGATTTTTCTGAATGGATGCAGGCAGTTTCTGGCCGTAAGATCTCGCTTTGGGGCCAAACTCGTCGTATTTGCTCGGCATCTCTATTTCTTTCAGGTCGGCGTCGACCAGAGTAATATCGACTGAAGCTCCACGATTATGCCGCGATCCACTGGTCGGGGGGGCAACGAAAGACGGATCGGGTTTGATTTTCCAGAGAATCGACTGAACCGCCAGGGGCCGGTAAGCGTCGAGTATTTTTACCCGGAAGCCCTGTTCTCGCAGGTCCGCAGCAACGCTGGCAAGTGCCTTGGCGGCTGGTTCTACGAGATAGGCTTCGTTGGCCGAATAAAGAACCTGTCCGACGAAATTGTCGGCGGTCGCGTAGGGAAGCTCGATGAGTGCATCGGGAATCAGCTGCCTGAGATTGACCAGGCCGGTATTGTCAGAAGCTTTGATTGAGCAGTTTCCTGTAATCATAATGATCAGCGCCAGAAAAAAAGCCAAACCTTTTCTGTGCATTTTCATCCTCGCAAAATCAGATAAACCATTTTATCACTTCTGCAACGAATGTGACAGCGTACCTGATGCGTTACGCACCGCATGGTTTGACAGGTGGAGGGCGATGCTCTATACTCGTGCGGTCGTAAACATGTCTGCCCCACCGGGGAAATCAACTAGAGAAAAGGGTTATCGCCGATGTGCTCAATTTTTGCAATTCTGAATATCAAGTCTGATGCAGCTGCGCTGCGCAAAACCGCCCTTGAAATGTCCAGGAAGCTTCGCCACCGGGGCCCCGACTGGTCGGGAATCTACAGTTCAGACCGCGCCATTCTCGCCCACGAGCGCCTTTCGATCGTTGACCCCGGCAATGGTGCCCAGCCTCTCTATAACCCTGAAAAGACCCATGTTCTCGCGGTTAATGGCGAAATTTATAACCATAAAGATCTTGAAAAAAAGCTTAAAGTCGATTTTCAATTTCAGACCGGCTCAGATTGCGAAGTTCTGCTTGCGCTCTACAAAGAAAAAGGCCCCGCTTTTCTCGATGATCTCAATGGCATTTTCGCTTTTGTGCTTTATGACGCAGAAAAAGAATGCTGGCTGATTGGCCGCGACCACATCGGCATCATTCCACTTTATACCGGCCGCGATGAGCATGGCAACCTCTATGTCGCTTCAGAAATGAAGGCCCTGGTGCCCTGTTGCAAGACTATCGAAGAATTTCCCCCCGGCCATTACCATTTCAGCAAAGATGGCCAGATCACCCGCTATTACCACCGTGACTGGGAAAAATATGAAGCTGTCGAAAAAAAAGCGAGCAGCATCGATGAGCTGCATCAGGCTCTTGAAGCCGCGGTTAAACGCCAGTTGATGTGCGACGTGCCTTACGGCGTACTGCTGTCTGGCGGCCTCGATTCTTCAGTTATTTCAGCGATCACCAAAAAGTATGCGGCGCGCCGCATCGAAAACGACGACCAGACCGAAGCCTGGTGGCCACAGCTGCACTCATTTGCCATTGGCCTGAAAGGCTCGCCTGATCTTGCTGCCGCCAAAAAAGTGGCCGATGACCTAAAAACCATTCATCATCAGATTCACTTCACAGTTCAGGAAGGGCTCGACGCCCTCAGAGACGTGATCTATCACATCGAAACCTACGACGTCACCACCATTCGCGCTTCGACTCCCATGTATCTCATGGCCCGCTACATTCGCGCAATGGGCATTAAAATGGTGCTTTCCGGCGAGGGTTCCGATGAAATTTTCGGCGGTTATCTCTATTTTCACAAAGCTCCCAGTGCCCGCGAATTCCATGAGGAAACGGTTCGCAAGCTTTTTGCCCTGCACTTCTACGACTGCCTGCGCGCTAACAAGTCAATGGCCGCCTGGGGCGTGGAAGGCCGCGTGCCCTTCCTTGACAAGGAATTCATGGATGTGGCGATGCGCCTGAACCCGGTTGACAAGATGTGCGGCAACGGCAAGATCGAGAAGAAGATGCTGCGCCAGGCTTTTGAATCCATGCTGCCCCACGAAGTTGCCTGGAGACAGAAGGAACAATTCTCCGATGGCGTCGGCTATTCCTGGATCGATAGCCTCAGAGCCCATGTTGAAAAAGAAGTCTCTGACCAGATGTTCGAAGCTGCGGCTTATCGTTTTCCCATCAATACTCCGCTTACCAAAGAAGCCTATTATTATCGTTCGATTTTTGAAGAGCATTTCCCCGGTGAACAGGCCGCCCGATGCGTGCCTTACTGGAAATCGGTGGCCTGCTCGACCCCGACTGCACTCGAATGGGATGCCAAGTTCAAGGAAATGGCCGACCCATCAGGGCGTGCGGTAAAGGATGTGCACCAGCAGGGTTACTGAAATTTCTGTTGCCTTTTACGGTCATTTAGCTCGTCGAAATGACCGGCTAAGCAGGCTCACAGGTCGCTTCGACCCGCAAGGCGGGCTCAGCGACCGTCGGCATTTACGGTCATTGAGCTCGTCGAAATGACCGGCTCAGCACCTTAAGGCTGGCTGATCAAATGAAAAAGATCACAGAAAAAATATTCGCAGGGGTCGGCCTCCGCGCCGACCCGCTTCAAATATCGATATTGCCAACGAAAAAAAGGTATTGGTATGAGTCAGTTTCCGGTAACGGTTTCTGCAGCCATCGTATCGGGAAAAACCATAATGTCGTCGGCAGAACCGGCTTTCATGTCGTGGCCGGAGCTTTGCAGTCTGACCGGCTCAGATGCAAAATACAACTGCTGGTCGTTAAAAACATCTTTGCCAAATGTCTGTTTAAAAAAATCATTCAATTGAACTATCGTGTCGGGGTAAATCATGTGGCGTTCACGATAGGCTTCAAGGGCAAGCATGGTGCGGCAGCCTTCGATCTGCTGGCGCTCGATCCAGTGTTTGTCGATCAGTTGACGAAAATCAGGTATATCGTTGAGAAGACATTTTATTGCGATATTCATGGGCTGCGACTGAAAATCGATAATGGTCATCATCAGGGTGCTGCTGACCGCAATTCTTTTGAATTCATGTTCTCTGATTTCCATGTTTTTAATCAGCATGGCAGAAGCCGAGGCATATGAAACATCGGCAACATCGAGGAATTCAGTAAAAATACGGTCAAATGCTATTTTGAAATGGGGCACCAGTTCCTTGAGATTCTTTTCGTATTTGGAATGTTTACCTGAAGAATCAGCAAGGCCTGCGCCACGAAACCATCCGGCGAAATTGCTGAGCCGGTCGCGATACTGCTGCAGAACAGCTTTTACCGGAACCAGACGTTCCTGGGTCTGCTTCAGCTGTTCGAGAAGTACGCTGGCCTGATATTCACTCAAATCAGTAAGGTAGCACACCAGATTAATGTCTTTGCAGACTTCTGTCAGTTCAACGCCAGTCTGCAGACGTGCTGCAAGGTCAAAAAACATTCCCTGAGTCGGTCTTGCGGCTTCAATAACCTGAATCAGGGCCGCCTGCAGGCAGGAAACGGCATCGTCGTTCTGGTGCCTGGAAGCATGCAGAATCGCTTTCAATGATAGATAGCGGGCATACTTCAGTCCAAGTCTGACGGCAGGGAAAGAATCGTAAAGAAAAAGGTCTGGCTTAGGAGTGATATCGATTGCGGTGAAAGGCTTTTTACCTTGGTCGAGCAGATCGTTTACCGTTTCTTTTCCGATCAGATTGTCGAGTTCTATCTCCTGGCCCAGAATGCGCTCGAATTCAGCAGGCCCGCGATAGTCGCGGATGATTTGACCAGGCAGCGCCAGCTGTTTTTCCGATGGTTTGAAATTCGCAAGATAAGGCGGTAAGGCCGCACTGGCTGAGGCATTGCCGGGCAGGCTGCGGTTCTGCTGGTAGAAAGTGGTTGCTTCAAGCAGGCCGTTGACGCGAAGCTGCAGCATCAGCAGCGGAATGACGATCAATGCGACAATGATGATGATGGTACGAAGTTGTTTCATTTTGCCTTCCTTATTTCTGGCACCGGAAATTCTTGTAGAATTCTACACCGCTGCCGAAAAATTTTCAGCGGATTGACAAAAAAATGGCATGAGATTAAACGATAAATCGTTAAAGTAGCTTCAAAAGCAGGTTTGTGATGTGGTACGGAATTTGCTGAAGGATTGCCAGTTAAAAATTCATGGAGGGAAAAAAATGCTTAAAAGTTTAAAATATTTTCTGCTGATTCTACTTGTGGTTCTTTCAGTTCCCGCTTTTGCCTTCAACGGTGGTGAGCTTTCAAAAGCCATGAATACCGCCGCTTATGCCGGTGAATATTTGAATCATCTGATGCATCCAGGTATGCCCAAACCCTGGACCAACCCCATGTATCTGCAGATGAGTAACAAGCTCAGCGATTCCTGGAAAACCATTAAAACCGAAATCGCCACCATCGAAACCGAAAAAGAAATCGAAGATTGCCGCGCCATCGTTGAAAGCTTCAAACAGAGTTCAGGCACCTATCGTGATCTTGGCTATCAGGTTGAAATCTCGCTCAACGAAAGAGTTAAATTTCTCGAAGCTCATCAGAACTGAAATTTTGCCGTAACTTCTCAGGTTCTTCAATCAAGACCTGTTAAACCATAGATTCAATCGCCCGACCCGCCGACAAGGCAAAGGTCGGGCGATTGTTTTTTGCTCGGTCCAACTCTGTTCTGTTCATTAACCCTCAATCTGTGCTATAAAAATGGCGCAGTTATGACAGAGAAAAAGAAAATAGCGGTACTGGCGTCTTCGAAATCATTCCTTGATTCGCGCATGCATTTTCTGCAGCGCCTGATCCGGGCTGGTCACGAAGTTTTCTGCGCTGTTCCCGACCAGTTGCCGGCTAACCCGCTGCTCGAAAATGGCGTGGCTTTTTTCAGTGTGCCTTTGCAAAAATGCGGCCTTAACCCTTTTGCCGATCTGCTGTTTCTGCTGCGTTTAAAAACTTTGTTCAAGGCTCAGCGCCCCGACATGTTGATTGCCTACACGATCAAACCGGTAATTTACGGCTGTCTGGCGGCCCGTATGGCGAAAATTTCTGAAGTGAATTCGGTGATTGCGGGATTGGGATATGCTTTCATCAACCAGTCGCTGCGCCAGAAAATTGCCGGCTTTTTCGCTACCCACCTTTATCGATGCGCATTACACGATAATCGCCATGTTTTCTTTCAAAACCCCGATGATCAGGCTGATTTTTTAAAGCTCGACATTGTCAAACCCGGGCAGTGTCATCTGGTAAACGGTTCGGGGGTCGATCTCGAATATTTTGCCTTTACCCCGCCACCGGCCGGCGAAAAAATCAGTTTTATTTTTATTTCGCGCCTGCTCAGGGAAAAGGGCATACTCGAGTTTCTCGCTGCCGCCGAGTCGCTGCGCCGCCGCCATTCCCGGGTCGAATTCAGACTGCTCGGCCCGTCAGAACCAGGCCCTTCCGGATTTTCGGAAGAAGAGATGCGTCGCCGCTGTGTCGATGCGGGTGTTGAATTTTGCGGCAGAACCGATGATGTGCGCCCCTTTATACAGCAGTGCAGTGTCTTCGTGCTGCCCACCTGGTACCGCGAAGGAGTTCCACGCATTATTCTCGAAGCTCTCGCAGTAGGGCGGGCGATAATCACCACCGATTCGCCCGGGTGCCGTGAAACACTGAAAGATGGACTTAATGGGCTTTTTGTACCATCCCGTGATGTGGCCGGGCTTGAAAAAGCCATGGAAAAATTCATCTTGAACCCTGGGTTGGTAACGCAGATGGGCCTTGAGAGCCGACGAATGGCCGAAGAACGCTTCGATGTCCACCAGGTGAATGAACAGATGCTGCAGCAACTAGGGTTGTTGTAAAATGTCTTGATTAAAACAGGTTCAGGAGTGACCCCGAATGCATGAAAAGAATTTGAGTTTTGCAGAGCTTGTCCAGACCGGACGACGTTACCCTGTCTGGGCCCTGGTCTGTCTGCTTTTTGCGGTAGTGATCGAGGTGTTTTTTCTGGTTTACCCGCCCAGGGGTTATATTGCCGATGACATCATTCTTTTCGCCAGTGTCAGGGGTCAGCCGCTGATCTCGGTGCAGAACCTCTGGGAAGACGTTTTCAACGATGACCGCCTGATGCTTGATGTGCTTGAAAAGTCAGGAATCAAGCCGGTTACCGACAAGGTTGAAGCCCTTGAATTTCTCAACGACAATGTGCGGAAAAACCTGCGGTTTTCGGTGCTGAATGAAGTTTTGTATAGAATCAGTTTTATTCAGCCGGGAAAAAAGGATCTGCGACCTTTCTTGAACACCTATTCCGATCGGTTTCTGCAGGAAGCCACGATTTTATGCGACGATGAGCTGAACAAGCGTCGGCAGCGTGTTGGCGTTCAGTTCGAGCAGTTGCGTCGTCGCAACCTGCTGATTCACCGGCTTTTTGCACCAATGACTCTGCTGCAGGATCTTACGCCGGGAGACGAAGGCTTCGTTGGTGAACTCGACCCCGCAAAAGAGAATTCGTTTCTGGGAAAGCTTGGAACCCTTATAATTAATGAACTAAACCGCGAATTATTCTCGGCCAGAGTGCATTTGTTGACCCACACTGACCTGAACCAGAAGATTCTTTCGTTATTTCCTTTTTCAACCATGCGTCTTACAGACCCGGCAACACCCCCGCGCCCGGTGCAGCCGTATCTGCCGGTTTTCTATCTGTTCATTCCAGTCGCTTTTCTGTTGTTTTATCTGGCTGGTCTGATCTATCTTCACCCCGCCAGCCGCCCGGAAAAGAACTGATACGATGCAGAGAGCCATGCAAAGGCCGTTGCCGGCTGCTCTGGTGTATTATCTGGCCGCATTCCCCATCGCCTTTGGAATTGTGGGAAAAAGCTTCATTTTTGCCGATTTGTTCATCATTTTTCTCATCATTTCGCGCTTTGTAAATCTTTTGTTTAAAAAATCCATTGGATTATTTGATGTTGATTCTTTGCTGGTTGCCTTTTGCGGGGCCGCATTGCTGGGAAGAAACAACCTGGCTTATCCTGGTGCTTTTGCTTTTGAACTTGCCTCAGTAATTTTTCTTTACATTGGCTCCCGGCTGATCGCTGATGAAATTGCCGAACAATCGAGATTCTCCCGGTTTTTGAAAATTCTTGGCAGAATGTTTCATGTTTTTCTTTATTTTTCATCGGCAGTCATTCTTCTGCACATGGTCGGGGTTCCTGAGTTAACCGGTTTCTTCTATTCAGTTCATGACAATTACAAGGGTTTTTTCAATTTTACCAATCAGCTGGCAATTTTTCTCATATGCCTTGCGCCTCTGGCAATGATTGATAACAGTGAATCTTATCTTCGTCGATTTCTCAGTTATGGCGCCCTGTTTCTCGTCATGTCATCTACCGCGGCCCGCAGCGGTTTCTGGATCGCGATTGGCCAGGTGTGTCTCATCGAAATGTTTTACCCGCAGAGGCGTTCACGAACCCGGATTCTACTGAGTCTCGCAACTATTGCCTGTATTGTTGCACTGGTAATTTCTGTAATGGCAACCGATGAGGGAATGCAGCGCAGCCTGGGCAGTCTTGAATACGCGCCTCTTTCTTTTGACAAACCAAGGGTTCAGAACTTTCGCGAGGCTTTCAATTCTTCTGCCGACTGGGTGCGAGGTTATGGCCTTGGCTGCTTTGACCAGGTGCATGTGCATGAGGTTCATAACACCCCGTTTTCGCTGCTGGTAGAGACCGGTCTGGCCGGTTTTGTTTTTTCTGGTCTGCTTTTTCTGCTGACCGCAATTCGTTTTTACAGGGCTGAGACGCCTGAAGACATGCCGCTGCTGAAAAAGGCTCTGTATATTTCATGGGCAGGAATCATGGCTACCGGCATGTTTCATTACCTGCTGCGTAATCGTTCGTGCTGGCTGGTTTTCGCGCTTACACTTGTTCTCATTTATTACAGCAGGCCACGGGAGCAAAACGGTGGCTGAATTCGTTAAAAACCACGGCAAAAATTGCGCAAAAGACTGGGAAAGATTGAAGTATTTTTATCAGCTGAGTCTGAAATCAGGCTTGTTTGTTTTTCCTGCGCCAGTGAAAACTGAGGGCGAACTGATATACTATGAGAGAATTTCAGATTTGATCAGCCTGACTGATTTTATTTCTTTGGAAAATTATGATAAAGTGTGCGCTGCTCTTGGCCGCGTGCTTGCTGCTGTTCATGCTGACCGCCGGCAAGGCAGAAGGGTGAGCTTGCATGGTGATTTTGGTCTGGTTAATATTGGCTGGTCAAAAGAGCGTAATCTGCCCATAATTTTTGACCCGATCGCAGCCGAATTCTGCTGGTATGATAATTATCTCGGAGATAGATATTTTGACCTTGGGCAGCTCATCAGCACGATTTTTACCACGGCCTGCTATTATCGCATATTGAAAAAGTCACAGAAACTTCCTGTTTTGCTTATAAAACAGATTGTTCAATTCTATGAAAATTCTGCAGGTTTAAAAATTGATTTAAAACGACTGGAAAAGTTCGCCATGCGTCTTCATCGGCTGCATTTTCGATTTATGCTCAAAAAAAGATGGGGCAGTTTGAAGTTTTTCGGGTTACCCTTGACCTTGATTCTGCGAAATGAAATGAGGCGTGCGTTTAAATGTCTGATTATCGTCTGAGTCATCAGTCATCAGGTCGGGGTGATCTGTACGATCAGCGCTTTGTGCAAAACCGCACCGCATTTTACTGGCAGGAATTTGAAAAGCCTTTTCTCGAAATTTTTTTTGCGGATCTGTCATTGCCGGATGATGCAAAAGTTCTCGATTTCGCCTGCGGTACCGGAAGAATCACCAACCTGCTTAACCGCAGGTTTGCTTCGATAACTGCAATAGATGTCTCGGCGGCTATGCTCGAGCAGGCCCGCCGGTCATTATCTTCGGTCAACTTCATGCAGCTGGACCTGACCCGGGAAAATGCAGATTTGCCTAAATTTGACCTGATAACGGCTTTTCGCTTTTTTCTGAATGCTCAGCCTGAATTGCGCCACGAAGCATTGCGGGCGCTGGTTAGCCTGCTTAAACCCCATGGAATTATGATCGTGAACAATCATCGCCGAAAAAGTTCCTTAAATGGTTTTTTGACCTGGTTTTGCCGCTGCCTTAATCTTTGTAAGCGAAACTGCCTGAGTGATGAAGAGTTTGAGGCGTTGCTCGTAAAGCATGGCCTGGTTGCGCAAAAGATTTTTTCCTTTTCCCTGATTCCGGGGTTTCATGCCTTTCCCCCGGTTAGTCGCCCGCTTTGGCTCAGGCTTGAAAAAATGGCCGAACGGGCTGGCTGGTTCAATCAAATGTATGAACAAACGATTTATTTGTGCAGGAAAAAGCATAATAATTTCACGGCCGCTGAGCCCGTTTAACGGGTCGAAGCGACCGGGATACACCGGAAATATTCAATGACCTCTTGTTTAAAATTATTCTTTGAAAAATTCCTGCGAATTCAGGATCGTCTTTGCCAGGTTTTTGACCGGTTTTTGCCCGTTTCATTCAAACGCTGGGGCTATCGGGATTTTATACTTGAAATTCTGCCGGGTAACCTGAAACCGGGAATGAAAATTCTCGATGCTGGGGGTGGCAAACGCCCGGTGATTACCCGACAGCAGAAGCAGAATCTGCAGCTCGAAATCATTGGTCTGGATATTTCGGCGGCAGAACTGGCTGAGGCACCCGTCGGCCTTTATGATTCAATCATAATCGGTGACCTGGTTACTGCCAGAGAAATGGTCGAAGCTGATCTTGTCATTTGCCTGGCCGTTCTTGAGCATGTTTCAAACACCGATTCGGCCATGAAAGCTATCGCTTCAATGTTGAAACCTGGTGGGCGGGCCCTGATTTTTGTTCCCAGCCGAAATTCACTGTTTGCAAGACTTAATTTGCTGCTTCCCGAGTCTTTGAAAAGGTTTTTGCTGCACCTGTTTTTTCGCCGATCGAGCGGCCAGCAGGGCTTCAAAAGTTACTACGACCGCTGCACCCCTTCGGCAATGAAATGCATGGCCATAGAAAATGGCCTGCAGGTCGAAGAGGAGCTTTATTATTTTCAAAGTGCATATTTTTCGGTTTTTTTGCCTCTGTACGCGCTTTATCGAATATTGACCCTGATTCAATTTTGTTGTTTCGGCAATGAAGCCGCCGAGACTTTTACCCTGGTTCTGCGAAAAAATTCCTGAGGGCTGGTTTTATCTGATACCACAGCAGAAAAATGGCACACAGGGTTGCCACGGGGTGGGTCGCACATAGTCCGGTGAAACCCCAGATGTGGGCCATAATTAGAGCCACGGCACAGCGAAAAATGGCAAGTTTTAGCATTGCCGCCGCCAGTTTTTTCTCAAAGCCCAGGCTGTAATACAGTGGAATCATAAAAGCATTGGGAATGGACATCCAGATTGACAGCCAGAGATAAAGAGCTGCCACGGTAATTTCGGGCATCATGGAAAGCTTGAAATACCAGTAAATCAGGCCGGTTATCATGGCAATGACACAAATTGCACCGGCGAGCTTGAAATGACGTTTGGCAACATATTTGAGTTCGGCCTGGTTACGGGTTTTAACCGCTTGATTGATCGCGGGGAAAACGGTCTGGGCACTTACATAAGATGGCCAGATGAACATTTTAAATGCCGAATCGAGGGTGCCGAAAACCCCGAGGGTGGCAGCACTGAGAAAGTGCCCGGCAACGAAAGTTTCAACCCTTCCGTAAACCGCCTGGGCAATTCCTACAGTTGCAAAAGGCAAGGCAACTTCAATCGAACCTTTAAATGAAGATTTTGAATTTTTAAACTGATGGGCTGCCGGATTATCGATGCTTACCAATTCAGTCCAGAAGCCAAGGGTAATGGCAATCAAAGCGATATCAGCTGAAAACCTGCCAAGTGCTGCACAGATTGCCAGAAATCCGGTTGCAACCATTATGTGCAAAACCGACCCCCGAAGTAGAAAGGTGAATTCCTGACGGGCATGACGGTAACCCTGGTTTCCCAGGAGAATCACCCGGCCCAGACAGAAAAAAATGGCGATCAGCCCGGTGTCGGCCCAGCTCCAGCTCACTTCACCGAATCGATTAACCAGAATGAAACCCAGACCCATCAGCAGGCCGAGAAACCAGCGTATCAGCATTATGCCGGGTAGTTCCTGATGATCGGGCTGGCCATCGCTGCCAAAAAGCACCGGAAAAGCCCTTGACATGCCAAGATCAGCAATCTGCGTCGCGACAAAGGCAACATTTGAGACAAAGTAGAATTTGCCGGCTTCTTCACGGCTGCAGAAAAACATTACCGCAAACTGCAGCAGCGGAATTCCCGCCAGACTGAGAGTTCTTGCCAGGCCAAAGGGAACGAATTTTTTGATAATGAAATCGAACATCGCTTTTTGTCTGCTGAGTATATCGCAAAACCCGGTAATCTGGTATTTTTAATCTGTTAAATCGCAAGTTGAATTAGAGGTTGCCGCATGTGTGGAATCGCGGGTCTGGTTGACACCCGTATTGCTGAAACAGAACTGCTTGATAGTCTGCAGAAAATGGTTGCTTTGCTGACTCATCGCGGCCCCGACTCGGGCAATTCTGTTGTTGAAAATGGCGTAGGACTTGGGCATCGCCGACTGGCAATCATCGATCTGTCAGATAATGCAAAACAGCCAATGAAATCAGCCTGTGGGCGATATATCATCTGCTTCAACGGAGAAATTTACAATTACCGTGAAATCAGGTCTAAGTTGCAGAATGAACGATTTCGCAGCAGTTCTGATGTTGAAGTTCTGCTGGAAGCAATCGCCGCCTGGGGAATTGAAAAAACACTTGAAAAATTGCGGGGAATGTTTGCTTTTGCATTGTTTGACCGCCAGGATCACCAGATCTTTCTGGCGCGTGACCATTTTGGTCAGAAGCCTTTATTTTTCGTTCATGAAAACCATCGTCTTGCTTTTGCCTCTGAACTGCGGGCCTTCAAATATCTTCCAGGACTACAGCTTGATTATGATGAACAGGCCCTTGCCGCCTATTTCCGCTATAACTGCATCGGAGCCCGGCGGTCGATTTTCAAACAGATCAGAAAAGTCACCGGTGGTTCGGTTTATTCCTTCAAAATTGCGAATGACCAGGTGATTCGCCAGCCCGACCGGAAATTCTGGAGTCTGGACAAGGCCTGGGAAAATCGCCAGCGTTTCACCGGCAGTTTTATCGATGCCAGACAACAGCTTAACGATCTGCTCAGCCAGGTAGTTAAGGAGCAGATGCGGTCAGATGTTCCGATTGGCTGCTTTCTGAGTGGTGGAACCGACTCGACGCTGCTGGCAGGTCTGATGAAGCAGCATGCCGATTTCGAGCTGCCGACTTTCACCGTTGCCTTTTCCGACAAGAATTATGACGAATCGGCGGTTGCCCGATTTTATGCCAGCCAGCTGAGAACCCGGCACCATGAGATTCTTGCCGATGAAAACGAGATGCTGCAGATGGTTCGGCTGAGCGCTGTTGCTTATGACGAGCCTTTTGCCGATACTTCGCAACTGCCAACCCTGCTGTTGTGCAGACAAGCGCGCCGCCAGGTCAAAGTATGCCTCTCGGGCGACGGCGCCGACGAAATTTTCGGGGGTTATTACCGGCATCTGCTTATTCCTGCCATGCTCAGGATGAAGCAGGGGATTTTCGGGCCGGCCCTGGCAGTAATGGCTGACGTGGTAAAGGGACTGCCACTGATAAAGCTTGAAAGGCTGGGGAAGATGTTCGAGAAAACGGGTCTGATTCTGCCACGGCATGGGGCTCAAAAGTTGCACAAGATGGCTTGTGCCTTTTCCCAAAATGATCTTGCGGCGATGCATGAAGACCTGATGAACAACTGGAAAACCGATGATCTGCCGTTCCCGAAAAATTGTCAGCGAATTCCCGCTTCCGCATCTCCGAGCCGCCAGAGTATGTTGATCGATCTTGAAACCTATCTTCCAGACGACATTCTGCCCAAGGTTGACCGTGCAGCCATGCATTTTGGCCTTGAAACCAGGATGCCCTACCTCGACCTGCGGGTTGTCGATTTCGCTTTTTCGCTGCCAGATGAGTTTTTCTTTCATAAAGGCGCCCAGAAAAGAATACTGCGCGAACTGCGCGACTCGATTTATGTTGAAAATCTTTCGCCGGGCGGCAAAACCGGGTTTTCACCTTCCCTGCCTGCAATGCTGCGCGGGTCTTTGCGTTCATGGGCCGAAGATCGTCTGGCTTCTCCGTTGCTGAGTGATCTGGGCTTTGGCCGTCAGACCATTTTTAAACGCTGGCATGAGTTTCTCAGGGGGCAGGCCGACTGGTCGTTTTCTCTTTGGGCTCTGGTTCAGTTTGTTAACTGGCATGAGCATTTTCGCCGGGAAAATAGTATAATTTCAAATGAGCGCAGTGCAAATTAAGGAGCTTGTTTATGAAGAAAATTCTACTGTCGGCCCTGGTTGGTTCTTTGCTTTTTGCCGGTTGTGGCAGTGAGCCCGAAGCTAAGCCGGCTACCCCGGCTCCCGCTGCAGCACCGGCCAAAGAAATGAGCAAGACCGACCAGCTTCATCAGAAGGCAAAAGTAGCTGAGGCTGCCAGCATTGTGGGTTATGACGGCAAGGACATCAGGCAGAAGCTCGATAAAATTATCGACGAAAACGCTGCCCACGAAAAAATGCTGAAAGACGTCAACGACCTGTAATCATTTAACTTTCTGGCCGCAACCGGTGCAGAATTTATTCGACGGTTTAAGCTTATTGCCACATTTTGTACAGAAATTCTTTGAAGCTGTCTGAACCTGGTTTTCGCCGGTGTTTTTTTCTTTGTTGTTCTTGCAGCACTCCTGCCACGCCCGATAATCATCCGCCGGAACAGTTGATACAGAGGCTGGCGAAATTTTGACCGCCAGGTTTTCTGCTTTTTCAGGTTCATTAACTTGAGGATCACCTTCAGACCAGCATTGCCGCGTATTGTCGAATTTAAGCCAGAGTCCGGTGTCTTCATCGATTTTCCACGTTGAACCATCCCGGTCGATGACTTCAAGTCGGGTATCGATCGCTTCGCGTAATTCGTCCAGGCTGATTGCGCCCGTCACCCAGGCGTTTTTTAACAGTTCAAATTCCTTTTTTGCCTGTTTGAAATCCATTTTCATACCTCAATCCATCATGCTGTTCATCGAAGCGATCTTATCCCCAAACGAATCGGCAAAATCATTAAGCGAATTGAAACCACTCTTTTTTACCAGATTTTCAACGTAGGAAGGCGATTTTTCAAGGTTTACAGCTTTTTCCATAAGACTGATGAGACCGCTGATTTTCGAGTCGTCGGCCTGCCGTTTACCCATCATATTGAGCAGATCATGTCTGGGTTTGTAAATATTCTTGTACTGTTTGACCAGCTGGCTCATGCCTTCGAGTCTGAACGATTCGCCTTCTATGGAGTTGCCTGCCTGGATAGTATCAGAAGCTTTGTTAAACCAGTGCTTTGCTTTGTAAGAGGCAGTCATGCCGATCTGACCACCGTCATCAAGCTTTTCAGGCAGACCGTTTTTGTTCATAACTCTTTCAAAATCAAGGTTTTCGGCCTGGCCTTTTTCGTAATTCATTCGCTTGATTCCATAAGCTTCGGCATCACCACTGTCAATCATGTACTGATCATATTTGTCGAGCAGCTCATCTGGTCCGAGTTTTTCGGCTTTTTTGTGACCGACACTGCGGTAAAATTCACGGCCGTAGGCGTCTTTAAGATTTTCTTTTGGATATTCCATGGTCTTGAGTTTTCCGTTCTTGTCAAGAAAGGTATATTCTACTGCCACATCACGATCTGAGCCTACCTTAACCCGGTTAGTCGAATTACTGGCATTGGTCATTTTCAAATCTTTGCTTGAAATATTGATTCCCTGAGATTTCAGATCCTGAATGATTTTTTTCTTTACCCGCTGGTCAATTGAAGCATAGAATCTGCTCATTTCATTGTTAAAAGCTGTTTTAAGCTCGTTCGATTTTTGATTGATCATTTTCAGGGCAAATTTATCTGATTGAATATCGAGCATGAAATCACGAATGGCTTTTTTATCACCGCTCTTGATTGCATTTTCAAAGCCATCCAGTCTGGCGCCGGCTTTTTCCATGCCCAGAATGGCAGCATCATCAATATTGCCCCCGGGGTTTTCGGTCTGTTTAAATCCTTTTTTCTCAGCCAGTTCCCCGGATTTTTTCAGCAGAAATTTCAAAGCCGCCGCAGCAGTTACCGAAAGGGCAGCTTTTTTTGCCGCCTCAATCAGGGGCAGTTTGTGCAGCGTCAGGTTGGCGATGAAATGATAGACAAACTGTACCGACCAGGCTATGGCGAGCACCTTTTTGTTATTTGAATATCTGGCGACAAATTTATCCGGGTCGAGGCCCGTCGCACCCATTTCGATGAGCATGTCGCGAATGTCGGCCCATAAGTATTGCTCGAGCCATTGCTCGAAGGTTTTTTCCTGCTGGTAGGCCTGAATTGCCGAAACCAGTATGTCGTATATCTCACCGACGGCCATGGCTTTAAAAACCCCAAGCTTGAGTTTGTTGGCAATGAGAAAATCGGTGGCCAGTCGACCGGTCCATTGGGCAAATTTCAGGGTGCCTTCGATGAAAAAGGCCCAGCGTTCGACGCTCTCATACCCCGATAATCCCTCTGCTTCCCAAAGAGCCTGGCCAGCTTTCCAGATTTTCAGACGAAGCTCGTAAAGCCCCTTGGCACCAAGAAAAGCAGCCCGGCTGTCGAGAAATTCAAACAAACGTTTTTGATGTTGAGTCGGAAGCTTGCCAATGATGAGTCTGCATCTTTCGAGTTCGATCTGCCAGCCGCGGCTTTCTGCCTGCATCAGTTCAACGTCGAGCATAAGTGGAACCGCCAGCCGGTTTTGCCCAGAAGAATCACGCAGCCAGGCAGTGGCGAAATAATTTTCTCCCTGTCCGGGAAGAAGTCTTGCCGTTTTTACTTTGAAAACAAAGGTTGCGGGCTCGTCCTTCTCAAAACCGCGCAGGTTGCGCCAGCCACAGTCGGTGCCCGTGCAGCGAAATACGGGTGCGGCGGTAGAAAATGCTTTTTTTGATTTTTCCGATGAAGTATCAATCTGGGGTTCGAAGCTGAGTTGCTGCAGCAGATCGAAATCGGTGGTAATTTTGCCGTCATGGGTTGCCAGGGCCGTAATTTCTATTTCACTTTCGCTTTCTCCATCGGCGGCAATGCGCACCGGGCAATGACCTGCCAGAATCAGGCCCTGGCGTGCAGAGGTAAGGCTCATTGAGGTTTCGAGTTTTTCTCCGGTTTTCTCATGCTGAGCTTTGATAAAAATAGACGAGGTGATCGAACGGCCGGCACCTTCGGGAAGCCTGGCCGCCTGAATGCTGATGCGGCATGAGGTGGCAGAAATACTTGAGCAGCTGTAGCCTGCAATTGCATTTTCCAGACCGGAAACTACCTCGACGTGGAAAGACCAGGCGGCATCTGAATTGATTATTCTCGCTGTGACTTCCGGATGGGATGAAGTTCCTTCGATCATTACCAGGGCAGGCCTGTTAAGTATGATCGAAGGTCGCGCGGGGTCCTGTTCTTCATTGATTTCGCTGGTTGTGTCGTTGCTGGTCGGGCTTATTTCGTTGTTACCTGGTGCTTCTTCTGACTCTTCGTCTGACACTGCTAATTTTTCAGGGGAGGGCGGAGTCAGGGAACTGGCCGATCCTGAAAGTCCCAGCGCAAGAAACATTATTGCAAAAACAATACCGGCTGGCAGGGCCAGGTCTGAAGTTAAACCGGGAATCACTATTTTGTCTTCGTCGCCCGGTTGAGGAAAACCGACGCAGGTGGTTGCAACATTTTTGCCTGTTGCCGCATCTCTTTCGTTTAGATAGACCAGAATCTGAACTTGATCCGGGCTTGAAATCGGCGGAATTTTCCAATCGGCGACTGAAATGGTGCTGCGGACCTGGGTAGATCTGATTCCGGGATTGAGCAGGTCTGAATGCTTTATCAGATTGACT
The DNA here is from genome assembly GCA_049325495.1 of Candidatus Rifleibacteriota bacterium. Classification (GTDB taxonomy): domain Bacteria; phylum Muiribacteriota; class Ozemobacteria; order Ozemobacterales; family Ozemobacteraceae; genus DYKG01. The sequence goes on from JBMOKV010000435.1 coordinate 38,346, forward strand.
CCGATTATATAGGTCGATGTGTAAATCGGCTTTTCATACTTATCATACCCGGTAATGGCATTGCTGGTTGATCTTTGAATTATGCCTTCTGCATGAGGAAGGTGAGGCCACATTGAAGGAGAAAGAAAATAAATGGTTTGCGGTTCAGCACTGTAGCGGAAACCGATAATCGGTTGAACCGTTTTTACCGCAACTTTTTTCACGTTCGAAGGATCAGTCATGTTGACAATCTGGCGTTGAATGCTGCCAACCGAAACCACTTTGAACTTTAAAACTTCGTAAATGCCATCGCGGTAATGTGAAAAATCGCTGAGCTTGTTTATTTCATCGGCCTGGCCGTAAAGGCAGATCATCGAAGAGAAAATCACGAGCAACAACAAAACTACTGATTTAATTAAGCGATTAAATCTCATTTGAATTGCCCCTTTTCTGCCTGATCATGCCGATGATCACCATAAAAACGATAACTGCCGTAAAAATTGTATTGCTGTTACCATGGTCAGAGCTGAAAATCAACAATGATTCAATTGCCAGACCGGCAGAAAAACCCCGCACAAATTCGTGGGCAGGAATCAATTGATTGTTTAAAATTCCGGTCTTGTAGAAATTTTGCCAGAAAAAGCGAAGAAAATAAACCAGACCACTGTGCTGTGGAACGATCGATGCAAGATGTGCTGAAATGAAAAGGGTAAGTGTGATCAAAGGATTGTTCAGCATGGCACAGGATACTGCACCAGAAGTCATGCCAAAGGCAAATGAGGACGTCGCAGTATTTCTGAAAATGTTCAACCAGCTAAATAGACCTTTCAAGGTCAGCCACCAGCTTTTTAAAATGCCGGTTCTCCAGAATTTTTCCATGAGAGAAAAGCCAGTCAGTACCGCTAATGAGCTGAGAATACAGCCTTTCAACATGTTATTGGGAGATATGGCAAATTCTTTTAAAAAGTACATCTGGTTTGCGGAAAGAATATTCTGGTTTTCGATGAATTTGAAAAAATCAGGCAATCCAATGGCAATGAAAGTGCCAATCAAGGCTTTAAACAGGTTTTTTAAAAAGCTGGTGAAGAATCCGCGAAAAATCTGGCTGATAAATTGAGCTACAGAGATTGGCAATTGCTGGTTCAGTTCTGGATTTTGAATTTGACTCATTATTCTATTCCGGAAATCAGGCTGATTTTTAAATTTTTTTTCTTGAAACTTGCCTGCCAGAGACTTTATCATTTTTGCAATTATTAATAAAGGCTTGAAAAGTGAAAAATGAATTTTTGTTTCGATGGATTTGCCCCCTGATCGCTATTTTGTTTCTATTTCTTTCTCAAATTGTCAGTGCAGAACAGGTTTATCGGGTACCCGGCCGGATTACCGGAATTGTTGGTGAATCGTCGAGCTTCGTTTTAAAAGTTGAGAAAACTGGCCGTTATCTTTTCAATTACCGCAAATCATCGAGTGAAGCCAGGCAGGGTTATGCATCAGTCAGTTCGAAGTTTCAGAATGATGTAAAAATAGAACTTTTCGATGGGGCAGGCAGAAAGATTGCCGACAACCATTATCCAGAAGACCGTGAAAATGAGCGAAAGGCTTATTATGGGGACTTTTTTTCAATTACCCTTAAAGAACCTGGTGATTTAAAATTAAATTTTTCGCCTTTGTCTCAGGCGGCCAGAGCAACCACATTCAGTCTCACCGTCGATTATGTTCCCCCACCGACGATTATTGCAGGCTTGACCCTCGACAATTTTCTGGCAATGGTTGCCACTTTCGTGCTGCTTTTTGGGATGCTGATTTTTTACCGTCTGATCATTAAACCCATGGCAGGTTTGAATGTTGCCCAGGTTATGCAGCGTGGAGAAGAGCTTCGCCAGGCGAGAAAAGAAGCCGAAGGTCAGGTTCTGGTTGCGGCGACCACTGAGACTTCTGATTTTTGCCCTGTTTGCGGTTTACCACGCGAGCCTGGAGCGACTTTCTGTGGTGAATGCGGCGCAAAAGTTTAATCTTTTATTTGTTTAAAACGATTTGCCGTCTTTGCAAAAGCTGGCCGCTGGCTCGTAATAACTCGGTAAAAGCCTGTTGATGTTCTACTGCAGAGCTAACTTCGGCGATCATCGCTGCGGTAAGGTCTCGCTGTGCTTGCGCAACCTGAAATGAAGTGGTTTTACCTACGTTGAATCTTACTTCTTCAACTCTCAGCTTCTCCCGTTGTTTTTCAGTGGTGGCGGCAGTAGCCTTTATCTGTTGAAGAGTTCGATTTACCTCGATAAAGGCATTTATCACTTCCTGCTTGATCAGCTGTTCAAGATTCTTCATGGCCTGCTGACGCATGGTGACATTGAGTTCGGCCTTTTGATGAGCCGCTCGTTCTTCACGTCTACCGCGTGAAAGTTCATAGATAAATCCCGCCTGAATATCGTAAGACCCTTCTTCGCCAGGCTTGGGATTGGTTCCGGATAAACTGGTGGAATAACCGGTTTTACCAAGATTGGCAAAAAAATCAAGCTGGGGCAGCAGGCCGTTTCTGGTGCTTACAACTTCAAGAAGGCCGCGTTGAATCATCAGATCGGCCTGGGCAATTTCAGGGCGGTTATCGAGGGCAATGGCGATAAGGCTTTTAATCGCGTCTTCAGGAGCGGTAAAAGAAAACATTTCATCGTTGAGAACTGGTTTTTTCACCCAGAAATCTTCAGTATCGGGATTAATGGTGCGAAGAAAGGCTACAGCTGCGCGGTCAGCTCGACTCTGGGCATTAATCAGATCAACCTTTCTCAGAGTTACTTCTGCTTCGGCTGCAGCTGCTTCTGATTCAGGAATGCTGCCTGATTCGATGCGTTTTTGCGTTTCCTCGCGCTGCTGCTCGGCAAGATGATATGATTCCTGCATTATTTCGAGCTGTCGGGTACTCAAATAGTAGTCCCAGTAGCGATTTTCCGTTTGGGCAATCAGGTTGAGAACGAAGCCCTGTAGTTCATGCTCAGACCATTGCAAATCCAGTTCTGCCTGGCGCAGGGATACCAGATTCACCGCTCTTCCGGCACCTTTTTTTAATGGGTGTTCTATGTTTACGCCAAACCTGGTTGAAAAAAGGTTGTCAGAGCGTGCCGATCTGGTTCTTATCGTAGTCACATCGAATTCGGTAAGCGTTCCCGAATGGCTGATGCGACGAATGGCAATTCCCGCATCTGTGCGGTTAGTGACGTTCTGTCCCATGTCGCCCTGCTGAAATATAACTTTTGAAATTCTTTCGGTTCCCGAAAAATTTGCGGAAACAACCGGGTCAAATCTTGCCTTTTCTTTTTCGATATCAGTTTTGCTGATTTCAGGATTTATCTCTTCAATCTTAAGTGCAATATTCGAGGAAATGGCCATTTTTCTGGCTGCTTCAAGATCTATTTCCAGAACCTGTGATTCTGACGCAAAAATACAAGGGTGATTTTCCTGACCGTATGTTGAAACTGATACAAAAATAGCAGAAATAATTAATAGTTTGTTTAAAAGGTTCATTTTGATTCTCCATTATCTGCTTCAGATCCGCGAAAAGCCAGATCGAATTCATAATAAACCATAGGAATAATGACCAGTGAAATGAAGGTTGAACACACCAGCCCCCCAATTACTGCACGAGCCATGGGGGCCTGTACTTCGCCACCTTCTCCAAGCCCGATCGCTAGAGGCAGAAGTCCAAGAACCGTGGTTAAAGCTGTCATAAGAATTGGTCGGCAACGGTCTTTTGCTGCGATTGAAACCGCATCCAAAAGACTCAGACTTTTGTCGAATCTCAGATCATTGATGTGGTCAACAAGTAATATGGAGTTATTAACCACAATTCCGCCGAGCATGATACAACCGATGAATGACTGAACGTTGAGAGTCGTCTGGGTCAGCAAAAGTGCCGGTCCGACTCCAACCACCGACAGAGGAACGGTTACCATGACGATGATCGGGTCATACAAAGATTCATACTGGATAGCCATGACCATGTAGACCAGAATCAGCGCAAGAACAAAGCTGAACAGAAGCTCTTTGAAAGATTTCTGCTGCTCTTCATAATCACCTGACATAATTATGCTGAAATCTGCGGGCAGAGGTATCTCTTTCAGTTTCTGCTGAGCTTCTGCGATTACGAAGCCAAGGGCTCTCCCTTCAACATTTGCAGAAATATTGAGAGTTCGCTGCTGATCGACACGTTCGACCAGAGTTGGCCCAACAGCATTCTGGATCGATGCAACATTGCGCAACATAACTGCTTTACCTTCTGAATTGGTAATATGCATGTTGAGTATTTCTTCAAGGGTGCTGAATTCTGCATTTTCTGCCTTTACCAGAATTCTGTATTCATCGCCGCCATCGCGAAGATAGCCTGCATTGCTTCCTGAAAGCATGGTTTCAAGAAAGCCGGCGATGCGGTTTACCGTGAGTTTCAGATCTGCGGCCCGCAGTCGGTCGATAATTACAATGCGCTCAGGAGTTCCTTCTTTTCTTGCCAGCTGCACATCGGTGATTCCTTCAATTTTTTCAAGAACCTCTTCAACTGCTTTTCCAAGTCGATCGGAAGTTGCAAGATCGTGACCTCTGATTTGAACCTGAAGTTTATCAGCATCCCCTGTACCCATACGCAGCAAAAAAAGTCCCTGGCCTTCTCTTACTCTGACTTTAACTCCGGCCAGATCGGCTAACTTGCGCCTCAAATCACCGGCAATCTCTGTGGTCGTTCTTTTGCGCTGTGAAATTGGTACCAGCGGAATCCTGATTTGTCCTGAAGAACTTGAGCTTGAGCCCATGCCGCCACCCACGTTGGTAAAAACTATTGTGGTTTCCGGAACGGCTGCCATGATTATTTTTTCCGCTTCGATAAAAATACGTTCGGTTATCGCTCTTCTGGTGCCTTCTTCCATTTCAATTGTGACTCTGACTTCGCCTTCATCGGCACTTGGCATGAGTTCGGTGCCGATGAATCTGAACATTAAAACCGATGATGTAACCAGTATTGCGAGAATGAAAGCAGAAATTGCACGGTTGTTTAAAACAAGTCTTAAAGAGAAATTGTGAGCAGAAAGAATTTGTTTGATTACTGTTTCAGAGGCTCTTTTGAAAAGGCCGGGCCGGTTACTCTGATTTATTTTCAGGAAGTTTGATGAAAGCATGGGAACCAGAGTCAGTGATACCATCAGTGAGCAGAAAAGAGAAAAAGTGACTATGTAAGCAAGCTGCTTGAACATCAAACCAGTCATCCCTTCCACGAAAAGAAGGGGCAAAAATATTACAACTGTGGTCAAAGTGCTCGCCAGAACCGGCATCGCAACTTCCGAAGTGCCCTTTACCGCTGCCTGCTTCATTTCCATTTTTTGTTCACGGTAGCGGAAGATGTTTTCGAGGACAACGATTGAGTTGTCAACCAGCATGCCGATGCCCAGCGCCACTCCTCCGAGAGACATGATGTTGAGGGTGAAATTGAAATAATACATCAAGGCAAAAGTAGCGATGATCGAAATCGGAATAGCGACTGCAATGATTGCCGTGCTGGCCAGGTTGCCAAGAAAAAACTGAAGGATGATGACTGCCAGAAGGCCGCCGTAGAGAGCCGAAGAGCTGACATTGTTGATAGCTCTTTCAATATAGGTAGAAGTGTCTACTATTGGTGCCAGTTTCAATTGAGGAATATCCTGGTTTATCCGGGCAATTTCCTCTTTTACTGCCTTGGCTACGGTAACCGTGTTGCTGCCGGATTGTTTGCTGATCATGACGCGAATACCAGGCTTGCCGTTGATTCTGATGATGCTGTTGTCTTTCTCCCAACGGTCAACGACGTTGGCGAGGTCAACCAGGCGAATCTGCTTCCCCTGGCTTTCGGCGATCACGATACTGCGAATCTCTTCTACTTCAGCAAATTCACCGGGAGTTCGCAAACGGAATTCGTAATTTCCCGATTCGATGGTACCGGCTGGCAGATTAACGTTTTCAGCCCGAAGACGACTGACGACCTGATCAGGTGAAATCTTCAGAGCTTTCATTTTCTGAATGTTCAGATCAATATGGATCTCTCTTTTGTTGCCGCCCCTGACATCCAGGGATGCAACTCCGGGAATGCGCTCGATGCGATATTTAACCTGATTTTCGATGATATTGAGCAGTTGTACCGGATCGAGGTCAGCAGCAGCTCCTAAAATGATTATTGGAAAAGCGGCGGCGTCAAATTTGCGAAGCATTGGTCTCGATATGTCGTCGGGCAATCTTTCGATAATGCGGTCTATACGGTCACGAATGTCGTTAGTAGCTGCGTCTAGATCTGTCCCCCAGGCGAATGATACTCTGATACGGCTTTCGCCTTCCGACGAATCTGAGGTGATTTCTTCAACTCCGGGAACGGCTGAAATAGCCTGTTCAATCGGTCTGGTGACCAGAGTTTCCATTTCTGTCGGGCTTGCGTTGGAATAATTCGCTGAAATGGTGATGCGGGGATAAGTGATATCTGGCATCAGATCTATTGGCAAATGGGTGAATGAAACGATTCCGAAGATAATGACAATGCACATTATCATCGAAATTCCAATTGGTCGTTTGACTGAATATTCGGCGAGAATCATTTACGCTCTCCCTTTTTGCCTTTGGACGCAGGCTTTTCCTCTTTTCCCGCAATCTTTATCGGCGCTCCATCCTGAAGAAGATGGTGCCCAAGCGTAACTACTTCGCCGGAAACTGTCGGAGAAGCAATTTCTGTGTATTCTGAATCGGAAAAGCCAATTTCAACAGGAATGAATTGGGCTGTCATACTGGCAGTTTCCGCCAGAAAAATTCCAGTTTGATTTTTTCTTCTGACCAAAGATGAATTGGGAACAAGCGTAGCAGACTCATGAGCTTCGAAAATGATTCGGGCTCTTACAAACATTCCGGGTTTAAGACTCAAATCTATATTTGATATTTCAATTTCAACACGACCGAGACGGGCGGCAGAGTCGAGAATTGGAGCTATTCGAACTACCCGGCCGGCAAATTTGCAGTTGGGGATGGCGGCAGCCTCGATCTCAGCAAGCTGACCGATCTTGATTTTGAAAAAATCCTTTTCAACAACGTCAATTACCGCAGTCATAGTAGCAATATCGATTATAGATGCAATTGGCGTGTTTGGACCGGTCATCGCTCCTTCATCCAGAAATTTCTCGGCAATCAATCGTTTTTTTGAACCGTCAGTCCAGCTTGCGTCAACTCTGGTGTAAGAAAGTCTGATTTTGGCTGATTCCAGAGCAGACTGACGATTGCTCAGCTGCGCCCGATTTACCTGATGACGGGCCTGACTTGTTTTAAATGCAGCCTGAGCTTTTTCCAGATCTACATCCGATGAAACTTTTTGCTTGCGCATGGTTTCTGTGCGCTCAAGTTCTTTTTTGGCTATTTCAAGAAGACTGGCAGATTCATTAAAATTTGCATTGGCGATCTCTATGTCTGCCTGTGCCTGCTTAACTTCCAGTTGAAGTTCTTCGTCTTCCAACTCGGCAATTACTTGCCCGTTGGTAATCTCATCGCCAATGTCGGCCAGTAATCTTCTGATACGTCCGGAAATCTTAGGAAGAACCGAAAACTTTGACCGGGCAATCAGAGATCCACTGAACAGCGCCTGGTCAATAAGACGATCCTGTTTTACCGGAGTCGTTTCTACAGCCACTGCCGCCATGCCGCCACGGCCACGGTTTCCGTTCTGACCCTGATTCTGATTTTTGTTCAAAAAAAGGCGATTAAACAGCAGTGCCAGTAAAACACCGGTAATTACAGCAAAAATAAGCTTTTTCATCTTTTACTCCTGATCGTCATGGTTGTGACTGAAGTCTTTTACTCTGATAAAGGCGCGTTGCGCCATAGTTTCGAGAATCTGTTCGGTTCTGGCTCTGATTTCATCGGGAATGCCTTCAAAAAGTTTGTCGTTCCAGTTTTCCAGCATTTTTCGCAGCCTGATACGCATTGTTTTTCCTTTTTCCGTAAGAAAAACCTCGCGACGCCTGTGATCGCTTTCAGAAACAATGCGCCTGACAAAGCCTTCCTGTTCCAGCTTTTTTAAGGCTCTTGCGGTGGTGCCTTTATCAAAACACAGGTTTTTGGCGATCTCATCCTGAGAGCAACCGCCGCAGCGTCCGATAAACATCAGAAAAGGATATTGCCCTGAACCGATGCCCTCTTTGGAGAGTTGCTGACAGATGTGCATTTGCGACGAGCGATAAAGCATACCTATCCATTTCCCCGGCAGAAATTTTTCCATGTGGTTTTCCTGTAAAATTAGTTGCGCTTGCAACTATATAGCAAAAACCCTGCTTTTTCAATGCTGCGTTTATTCTTCGGATTTCAGGTTCTGAGCCAAATATCTGCATGATTTCAAAGGCCATTGATGCAAAAAAAACGGCTTGTAGTATAATGTGTGACAAATTAACTCTCCATGGAGGAATTTTATGCATAGACTCGTTCGTGTGATCATGGTTCTGCTAGGACTTTTGATCGCATATAGTGCTTCCGCAGCAGACCAAAAACTGATATCTGCCGAAGTAATGTTTCGCAAGCCTGAGAAAGCAGCTTTTCAGATTTCACGCGAAGGCAATTATCTTGCCTGGCTTGCGCCCTGGAAAAAACGGATGAACGTTTTTATCCGCGATCTGAAAACCGGTAAGGAAAAGCGCCTTACCTCTGAAACTGCCCGCGACATTGGCGGTTATTATTTCATTAATGAAGATGTAATCGCTTTCAGTCTCGACAAGGGCGGCGATGAAAATTTCAGACTTTACGGGGTAAATATCCAGACCGGCAAAGAACAGTGCTACACCCCATTTGATGGAGTTCGCACCTATATCGTGGATGATCTTGAAGATGATCCCGAGCACGTTCTGATTGCCATGAACAAGCGCGATAAGCGGGTTATGGATGTTTATCGTCTGACTCTTGCTGATGGAAAACTGGAAGAGGTGGCTCAGAATGATGGTACCATCGTGGGCTGGCTCACTGACCACGATGGCAAACTTCGCGGCGCATTTTCCAAATTGAATAATCGCGATTACATCATGCTGCGGCCCGATGAAAAGTCTGAATTCAAACCATTCTATCTTGCACCTGAAGGTGACCGGATGTCTCCGGAAATGTTCGATTTCGACAATCAGCACCTGATCGTGTCAACCAATGTTAATCGTGACAAAGTTGCTTATGTGAAACTGAGCCCCGGTGGCAACGAAGTCGAAACTCTTTTCGAACACCCGGAAGTAGATGCGGGTGCAATGATTGCCAGTCGTGAATTCAAAAAAATTCAGGGTTTCGGCTATGTGACCGACAAACTTTATCACAAGATAATCGACCCGGAACTCGATCGCATTATCACTTCGGTAAAAGCCCGCTTCAACGGCCAGAGCGTATCATTTCAGGATGCGGACAAATTGCAGAACAAAATGCTGTTTCTTGTTTATTCAGACATTAACCCGGGCGAATACTATCTTTACGAAAAAGCCACCGACAAACTGACCCTTCTGGTAAAGGCCCGCCCCTGGATCAAAGAAAAGCTTCTGAGCAGTTGCAAACCGGTAAAATTTACCAGCCGAGATGGCAAAACTCAATTAAATGCTTATTTGACCCTGCCTCGTGATTTTGTTAAACCTCTTGGCGCCATAATCAACCCGCATGGTGGCCCGGCAGTACGCGACCACTGGGGTTTCAACCCCGAAGTTCAGTATCTTGCCAATCGCGGTTATGCGGTTTTGCAGATCAACTACCGTGGTTCGACGGGTTATGGTAAAGCATTTCAGGATCTGGGAATCCGGCAGTGGGGCCGCGGTTACATGCAGCACGACCTTAGCGACGGTGCCCAGTGGCTTATCGATCAGGGAATCGTTCCAGCCGACCGGGTTGCCATCTATGGTGCTTCATACGGCGGTTATGCCTCTCTCGCCGGCATGACCTTCACCCCCGAACTCTATGCCTGTGGAATCAGCAACGTTGGCCCGTCAAGTCTGCTGACCCTGCTGCGCTCCATCCCCCCATATTGGGAACCTCTTAAGCGTGACCTGTTCAGACGTGTTGGCGATCCGGACAAGGATGAAGAATTTCTCAAAAATATTTCGCCGCTGTTCTTCGTTGACCAGATTCGCAAACCTTTGATGGTAGTGCAGGGCGCCAACGATCCCCGTGTCAAAAAGCAGGAATCGGAGCAGATTGTCGCTGCCATGAAAGAAAAGAAAATTCCAGTCTATTATCTGCTCAAGGAAAATGAAGGCCACGGCTTTCACAACGAAGAAAACCAGATAGAATTCTATAAATATCTGGAGGCTTTCTTTGCCCGCTACCTCGGTGGTCGCACCATTACTCCGCAGGAAGTCGTCGATCGCCTGAAACACTGAAATTGTAAAATGCAATGATCTAAAGATTTGCCAGACCCGGTGCTGTTTGAAAGGTTGAATAAAAAACCTGAAAGATAGCACCGTTTTTTTTTGTAGTATGATGACAAAATGCTTAAATTTTTCGTTTTATTTGTTGAGGAAAGAAAGAAAGTTGCTTCATGAATCGTTCTAGCAACAGCAACGGTTATGACCAGAATTTTATTGCCCTTCTGCGGCAACAGGATTCTGCTGCTTTCAAAAAGTTCTTTGACCAGATGGCTGAGGTGGTTTTTCGAAGGTCTTTTGCTTTGTTAGGTGATGAGTCTGCCGCAGAAGATGCGACCCAGGAAATATTCTACAAAGCCTGGCAGTATCTACCCCGAATTGAGGGGGGTAACCTTAAGGGCTGGATTCTGACCATAGCCAGAAATCACTGCTTCGATGAAATTCGCCAGCGCCGCCGTCGCCCGGCGGTTACAAAAGGAAGTTCTGATCTGGTTGAAAAAATTGTTTCTGATAAGACAGCAGTTGAAAGCGATCCGAACGAGCTGCTTGCTTCTGTTCCAGAAGAAATAAGGGTTCCATTGTTGCTTAAAGTTGTTGAAGGTCTCTCATACAAGGAAATTTCGGAAATGGTCGAGAAATCGGAAGGTACTTTGAGAAACCTGGTTTGCCGAGGTATGAAGATTCTCAGAAAAGAGCTTGATGAAAATGAGATGTGAAGAAGTTAAAAACTGGCTGAACGAATGCAATCAGTTTGACGATCTAAAAGGTCTTCCTGCTGATTTAGGCGAACACACCCGTCAGTGCCCGGTGTGCAAAAAACTTGTTCAGGCACAGCTTAAGACTATTTCGTCAATTAAAAGATCAGCTTGCTTAAAGGATGAGAGTCGCCGGCGCATTTTCTCAAAACTGCAGACCAGAATTCCGCAAATTCACGACGATGTTTCTACGTTTTCCTTTATCAAGGTCTGTTTGAGTTTTAAATGGCATTTGGCTTTTGCCCTTATATTTGTCTTGTCATTCTGGTTGGTTTCATCTCTTAATCATTCATCTGATTGGAAAATTACTGGTTCCGGAAAAATTCTGGTCAATGAAGAAGAGACAAAACTTGCTGAAAAAGGATTGCCTTTGGAAACTTCTGATCGATTCGAAATTGTCGGTGGAAGTATTCGTCTGCTTAGGCATGATAGGGAAAAACTGGTTATCGATGGTTCTGCAGGTTTTCTTTTTGACAAAGACAGCCTGAAAATGTTCAAGGGTTCTGCTGTTATTGCTTTTTCACCGGATGCAAAGGGTTACCGGGTTGAAATGCACAATTCAGTTCTTGAAATTGTTGGAACTGTACTTGAACTTTCGGTGGAAAGTGATCACGACCGGATAAAGGTGGTCGAAGGAAAAATCCGCTGGAAAAATTTACGAAATGAGCAATCTGGTTTTCTTGATTCAAAAAGCTTTGCTTTGAAAATTTTCAATGACAAATTTGAATTGGATACTGCAGTAAAAGAAGAAAACAAGTCCGATTCTGATGATTCAAGCAACTCAGAGCCTCAGACTACACAGGAAGCTGACCTGCCGCTTGATCAGTTTTGATCGGGTTTCCCAGAAACAGAATGGTCATGTCGTCGCTGGCACCGGTATTTTCAATCCATTTTTCATATCTGGCCTGCACGTTTTTGTAGTAGATTTCCGGGTCTTCATGCCAGCAGTCGATAAGAAGTTCTTTCAACCCGTCGAAACCAATCATTTCTTCATTTGAATTTCGGGCTTCGACGATTCCGTCGGAATAGAGAACGAGAGTTTCGCCAGGTAGAATTTCGAATTCCATCTCGTTCAAGCGATTGTTTTTGAAAGCACCCAGGGCGGCACCCTGAATTCTCAGCTCGCGAAATCTTTTTTCAGGGCCGTTGACAATCATTACCGGTAACCCGCCGGCATTTGATATTTTGAGCTTTCCAGTAGTTAAATCCGAGAAAATATACTGGAAGGTCATAACCTTTTTCTGCTTTTTGGTTTTAGCCTCATAAATCAGCTGATGCAATCTCGATGCAAGTTTTAATGGCTGATCGAGCAGGTCTTCTGATATGAGGATGGCAGATTTGACCATGGCCATTATCATTGCGGCTCCTACTCCATGCCCCGCCACATCGCCAAGTAAAACGGCAAAACCTGTTTTCCCGATGGAAAAATAGTCGAGATAATCTCCACCTAAATCATTCAATGAAACACATTTTCCATACATTTTGAATTTGCCCGTGTCAGGCAGTTTTTTGGGAAAAAGCTGCTGTTGGACGATCCCGGCTGCCCCAAGTTCTTCGAGGTCTATTATTGCTTCATTAAGAATTTTTCCCATGTAGCCGAATTCATCGTTCCCAAGAGAAGGCAGTCTATGACTGAAATCATGTTTTTTAATGGCTAAGGCCGCAGATTCAAGATGTCTGACCGGAGTTAAAAGATTGTTTGAGAATAAGGTTGCCAGGGCAAAAATTATTAACAGATCGAATAGTATCATCATCAAAAGATAATTTCGCTCGTTTTTTATCACAGTTCGAATTTCGCTGACCGGAAAAAGCGCGAGTATTCGATGATCAAGAATGATCTTGCTTTGAAAGCCTGTAGTGATCCATTCTTCGCCATTTAAAGAAATTATTCCCGCTTCCAGAGGAGGATAATTGCTCAAGCCAAAAATCAATGGTTCAAGCTTTTGCATGTTGCTGAAAGGAAAAATCTCTTCTTCTTTCATTGGCAGGCCTTTGCCAAAAATTACCTTAAGCCCGAAATTGTTTGCCAGTCGATTGTTTTGTTGTTCGACAATGAATTTTTTTGATTTTTCGGAAGTTTTTATCTGATAAATCCCAAGGTAATCGGCTTCGTCGTTTGGTGGCACGCTCATTAAGCTGCAGATTGAAGGTTCAGAGTATTTTCCAAAGCCGAAATAGCCAATCTTGTCTATAATCTCAACTAGCATGTGAAGTGATTCGTCTATAGGTTTTTGAAATGCGATGTCTGAAACCAGCTCAATTTCGGTTAGAGTTTTCTGTGAAATGGTTGTGTTGTTCCAGAAAGAAATGAAACAGCTGCTTATTTTGCTGACAAGCTCTAGGATTTTTTTTGCATCACGATGACTCTTGTCCTGCACCTGATTAAAACTTATAAATTGCTTTTTATCCTGAAAGCCGCCATAGGAAAAACAGGGAAATGTTGAACTTGCTATAAAGTAGAAAGCCATTCCTTCATTGTTGAGCCAATCAATAAAAGGCTTCGATGATTCAAGATTTATCCCTGTATTTGCAATTTTTTCAAGAAAAATTTCCTGCTGCTTTTTGACTTTTTCCGGGAAACTTTCAATTTCATTTTTAAACGTATTTTCAAGCTGCTGGATGAACTGAATTGATTCGATTCTTTTCTGATCGATCAGAGTAAGTCTTTTTTGCTCAAGATACTGATGGGAAAGGAATGACAGAATTCCAAGGGGAAGAACATTTGAAAAAGCAATGAAAAGCATGATCAATTTTTTCACTGCAATTGTTCCGGAGAGCTTTTGAAAAGAAAATTGTTTGAATAGAATCAGGATGAAAAATACATGACAGATTGCGAAAAGGAAAGGAACTTTATTCATCATTCTGCGTGAGCTTTTTTTGGCATAGATGAACTCTGAACCATCAGAAAGTCTATTTACAAAAACCACATAATTTCCATTTTCCTGAAATTTTCCGAAACTCATTGGGTTTCTCAAATTTTGGTCGCTGATTAGTGATTCAGGAAACCGACTCATTGAATAAAACCGTCCATTAGTGGCAATTGCCCACGATTCTCCTGGCAAACCTGCTTTATCTATTCGAGTTAGAAATTCATCTTTTCCAAAATGTCTATTCAGGCTTTCGGGGTGAATCAAAATCAGAACAGAAAGAGCTGGTTTTTGATGAAACCAGATAGATGCATAATTATTAAGAAAGTCAGTTTTTAAAAAGTGCTTTGAGTAATAAGAAATTTTGCTTAATTTAAGGTGAGGCCCAAGAACCTTACGCAGTTCAAATTCTTGACGATAATCATCGGAACTGATTTTTCCATCAATTTTTCCTGTCAGTATTTTTCCAATTCTTTGCCAGTTGTGGTTTTGATATCTCTGGAGATTGTTACTGAGAAAAACTTCTTTTTGTGGTTCCCAGATGACAATACCAATATTCAAATTGAAATTTGAAGAAATTTCGTTGGCCTTTTGAGTGAAATCTTTGCCGTCTTTTGCTTCGTTTAAGGCATTCTTGAACTTTGTCGCCAGGAAAGAACTGACTTCAAGGAAATTAGAAGATTCTTTCAGCCAGGGAGAAATGCGATTGAACGTTTTTATGTTTTCAAGTTCGATTGAGTTTTGTCGAAAGAAAGAAAAGGCGAAATTGAAAAACAATACTGGGGTAAAAAAGAAGATGATGAAGCCGGCGATGCTTCGGTAAAATTTCTGCAGGTCATGAGATTTCATTTGAATTTTTTCTCCTGACCATTACCATTGTAATATCGTCATCCTGTTCATGGCGCCAGTTTTCATAATGGGAAAAAATCTTTGAATAAAATGCTTCCAGGTCGTGGTCAAAAGATTGCTTGATCATCTTCATAAAAGCATCCAGACCCAGCATTTCATTACTGAAATTACGGCTTTCAAAAATTCCGTCAGTAAACATCATGAGTGTTGAGCCAACGTCAAAATTAAGTCGGGTCACCTCAAAATCACGAGTTTTCGAATAGCCGAGAGGAAAAGTTTCCTGCAGTGGATTTTCAATCTCTTTGCCGTCTGGAGAAATCAGGAAAGGTGAACAGTGCCCTGCATTGATAAAATCGACCGTACCCTCCTTCAGGTCAAAGCAGAAAATTGAACAGGTTATCATGGTTCTTATGCCACTGCGCCTGATTTTATAAAATGCTTCGTTGATTCTGGCCATTATACCTGCAGGATCTGAAGTTTCATGACGGGCCAGATTGAAGGCCGATTTCGCCATGGCCATAAAAAGCCCTGCCTGAACTCCGTGACCGGCAACATCTGCAATCATGGCGATCAGGCGCCCATCTTCAGTAATGAAATACTCATAGTAGTCACCACCAAGTTTAGTCATTGCCACGCTTTTTCCAAAAACTTCAAAACCTGGGGCAGAATATCGATTATCTTCTGGTAGAAGGGATTCCTGAACAACCTGAGCAATGGCAAACTCCTGAAGATTTTCCAGTGTTTGATTGAAAGTTTCGGTCAGTCTGGCTAATTCATTATTGCCATTAACCGGCATTCGGTAGGAAAATTGACTGCGCCTTATTTTCTCAACACCGGTAATTAGAATTTTTATGGGAGAAATCAATTCCTGGTTCAGTAGTATGAAAAGGCCCAGCGAAAACAATATGGATGCTGAAATAGCTACCAACAACCCATTCTCAAGATTCCGTAAATCATTTTGAATGGAACTCGTTTTAACCCGAGTGCAGATTATCGCTTTGGCAATTTTCATACAGCTTTTTCCGACTATGAGGAATTCTTCAGCATTATCCGAAAAAAGCTCTGCGTGGTTCCCGTTGGCGGATACTCTACTAAAAAAATCATTTAAGCGCCAGTCTGGAATTTTACCGTCTGAGTAAGACCCGGTTTCTGGAAAAAACATCATGACTTCGTTTTCAAGGGAGGTTTTTGGATCATTAAAATTTTCGTGAAACATATTCTGAAACCTGTTGGTATCCCAGAATAGCTGAATGAGATAGGGAAATTTTCTTGTTCTTGGGTCGAGCATGGCCAGAGAGTAGGTATAATAAACGCTTTGCCCCACTATTTCATGCCTGATTCTGGTGTTTGCGCTTTCGAATGATGAGATTGCGCTGATTGTAAGAATTTTGGGAGCCTCCATGGCCCTGAGTTCATCACCATTCAAATGCTTGAGTATTGCTTCGGAAACTGGTTTTAAAAAGGTGACTTCAGTTGCTGGATCCTGATAGTCTGGCAGACAAGTGCTTCCAGTCTTATCTGCAATATACATTCCGACAAGATTAAAATCAATTTTGATTTTCAGCATGAAATCTTTGAGAGATTTTTTCTTTGCGTCCTTCTTCTCGTTCTGCCAGAACTCTTTTTCCATAATTTCTGTAAGCTTGGCACCTGTTGAATCCTTGAAAATTTCAAAATTCTGCTCATAGCGATCTAGAAATGCGAGAATCTCTGCTGTTTTTTCAGTCTGCAGTCTGGTTTTTTTCTGAGAAAAATACTCATAACCCGCAACAGAAAAGATTGCAAGTGGCAGCAGCACTGTATAGACAAAAATGAAGTTAAGCTTCCAGCTGATCAGGCTAAAAGGATTGTGGTGAACAAGAAAGAAGCAGTGAAATATGAAAAGTAAAATTAGCAAAGCGGCAGCCAGACGGTAAACAATTTTTTGTGAAGTATGGGTTTTCGGTGTCCTTGAAGTTATTGCTGTGGCCCACCATTTACCGTGAAGCTTGCGAAAAGAATAAAAGAAATTCTGATCGAACAGCATTTCATCTGGAGTCATGTTTATCGATTTTTTCAAATTCAATGCAATTTTCCTTTGAAGCGGGCTTTTAACTGACGGAAAAGTCTTTAGACTGTTTTCATCAAGAAGTGCAAATTTTGTTGTGCGATTGCTCTTAAAAGATCTTAAACACATGGATTTCGCTCCTGCCATCGAGTTTACCGCTTTGTGGGAGATGTAAGCCATAATTGAAAATGCTTCAAAGTCTCGATACCAGCCATAGGCGCGTTTGCCATGTCCGTGCATCTGAAAACAGCCGGCTATGGGTGAAGGAATCATCGCTTTGGCTAGAGCTGATGATGGAATAAAGGGGCCAAGGAGTTGACGAAAATTGCGTATCTGTTTTTTTATTGAACTTGAAAGGTGAGGCTGATCGGGGAAACTTTCTTTTGTTAATTTAAAAATTTCTTTTAAAAAAGCGTTGAGCTTTTTGCGAAAGAACAAAAAGTCGGTGTTGTCAGAAAGCTCTTTAAGCAGATCACCTTCACTATTCCAGACGATGAATTCAAATGTGTCAGGAAATTTTTTCTTTAAAACGCCAATTTTTTTGGAAAGCTCAGAAGTTACACTTTTTTTTTCGGAACTGGCAATTGATTCAAAAGATTGTTTTAAAACTCTATCGAAGTATCTGGAGCCATCGGCGTGATTTTTCAGTCGGGTAAGAGTCCTGTCGATTCCTGATCTAAGCTTTTCGGTAATTTTTCTCTCTTTTTGTTCGAAATAGCTTTCAAGAGTAAGGTTCAGCAGAAAAAGAGGTACGACCAGAAAACACAGAAAATTTACCAGAACCCTGGTAAATTTTGAAATTTTCTGGTCGTTGAATCTAATCATTTTTGGAAAAGGCAGATTGGGCAACAAAACTGCCCAATCTGCCTGACTTTATAAATCATTTCTCAGGGATTCATCTGTTCGTGATATGATTTTTTCCCTGCATTTTCCTCATCCCTGGCATCACGTTCCCGTTTCAGTTCCGCTGGCGTTTTCTTTTTGCTATCCGGTTGAGATTTTCCTTTCTGTCCGGGCAATTTTATTCCAAGAAAATCCATGCCTTTTTTCAGACCTCCACTGTTTTGCTTAGTTGTAGAAGGTGTTTTTTTATCTGAAGAGCTGGAGCTTTCATCCTCATGCATCCTGTCTATCTGCTCATCACGCCATTTTTTGCTTTCTTCACTTGAATAAGAGTTGCTAGAAGTGCTTACAGAAGTCTTTGCTGTCGGTGAGGTCGTAGTAGTATTGCTTTTTTCTGAACTGGTCGTTGCGGTCGAGGTAGAACCGGTGCTGCTGCTTTTGTCTCCTCCAGTTCTTCTCTTGCTCCACTCCCTGAGATTCGCCTGTTCTGCTTCCCATCTCTTTTTTTCTTCTGCGTTTCTATATGGTGGTGGCATCATTGGAGGGGGGGCATCACTCTTAACTTCTTCCTGGGTGGAGCTTTCCTCGCTCGCTGAATCAGATGATTGTGATTCTGTGGTCGAAGCTGACTCAGAAGAAGAACTGTCTGCTGCCGGCAGGGTTGATGTTGGCACAGCGTCCTGCGATTCATTTTCCCCGTATGAATATTCGTCTGTTGAGGACTGATCTTCGGAAGGCATAGAAGATTCCTGTTCTGTTCCACTTCCCAACCGTCTTCTTCCTGATGAGCCGCTGAATGAGCTGGCAGCTGGAATCAGGCTCTGATCAGAATTATATGAGCTACCATCAGAGCCCTCAAATTCTGATGAGGAGTCGCCTGTCGGTGAATCTGAGGAATTTTCCTGATCAGCCCCACCGATGGGCAGGTTGCCTTCGGCAGTTGAATCGACCGTTCCGTCGTTTTCGGTGGAGGTTTCGGCAGCTGGTTCTTCAGGTTCTTCTACGGTAACATTTTCCCTGCCGCTGTTAGAGGCTTTCTCTTCAACGATTTTGCCTTCTTCCACGGCTGTTTTCTTTGGCAGAAATTCATTGCCGCTGTTTTTCCAGGCTTCGCCTGCTTCTTTGGAATACTTGTCAAAATCTATGTCGCTCAGGCTTGAAGCTGCAGCAGCAGCTAATACTGCTTTGGCAGCAACCTTCATAACTGCGGCAACCTTGGTAAGAACTGCTGCGACGGTTTTCAGGACTCCTCCGATGGCTGCGCAAATGCCACCCACGTAAGGTACTCCGCTGAGCCCTGAAAGGACTGCGCCAATTGCACCTAACCCCTTCGCAACTGCCTCTAAAATGACTGCTATCCCATTAATCTTTTTGCCCACGTTCGTCAGGGCTGCCTGGGCTTTTCCCTTGGCATCCGATGCCTGACTCAGATTCTGCTGCTTTCTCGCTGAATCGGAAGTCGAAACAGCGCCTTTGGTATCTTTTGAAGCCTCGGTTGAGCCTTTGGAGCCCTGATTAACTTCGGCTTTGCCTTTTTCAAACTCGGTTTTGGCATTTTTTACTTCTTTTTCTGCCTTTTTAATCTTTTTGATAATACTCTTGGCTATGCTCATCAGACCGTCTTTAAGCCAGTTTCCTGTTTTTATGGTCCACTTGCTTGTGTCAACCGCGTTTACTTCCGATGTGCCGGACTGGGTTTCGGTGTCGGCCTGGTCAACAGCGGTCGTTTCCGTATTACTGCGGCTTTCGGTCTGGGCTATCGCCATTTCTACCATGATCGGCTGAAAAGCCAGGGTAAAAGCCAGCACCCAGCAAAGAAAAAACCTCGACATTGTTTTCCTGCTCATGATCTAACCTCCTGAAAACTCTTTTCAATTTCTATAACGTCAAAACCAGGGAAAATGTAATTTTTTTATTTTGGCCGATGATAACTCCTGTACTGCCAGGAATTATAATTTATAGAATCGGCGACAAACGTGCTTGACAGGCTGGTTGTCAATTCGAGTGGTTTACCGAAAGAACTGTCTTTGTATTTATTCTGGTCGAGGGTCATCTTGACCCAGATAAGGGGAAGGGCTGTATTGGTCTGGTAAACAAAAGCAGAAAAGGAAAAGTCTTTGAAGCCGTCGAAAGTTGTGGTGTTGCTTCCTGCTTTGCGAATAAGTTTGCCCGAACTCTGGTCGAAAGTGTATTCGATTTCCTCAACCTCTGGCTTAGGGTTTTCGCTGAAGCCGGAGACCGAATATTTGAAAAAGGCGAGCTGGTTTGGTGTAACCCTGATTTTTCTATTGGCACCCACATATTTGGCATCGATTTTCGAAATGGCAAAAGGTTTTAAAACGAAGTTTTTCAGCTCAGCCAGGCCATCGCGGCTGTCAACGTAAGGACATGCCATGCTGTAGTCGCGGCGCAGCTGGTTGATTGCCATGTGCGCTTCCCTGAAATTTTCAAGTTCGATGAAACTGTGTTTGTATTTGAAAGCCATGTTTCCTGTAAAGCTCGATATCATGTAAAAAACCAGGCTGATAATCAAGGTTCCTACAACTGCTTCGATAAGGGTTATGCCATTTTTTTCCAGACAGAATTTTCTCACGGCTGTGACCTCCAGTCGGTGATAAGGCATGCCATAACCACTTTTCTTGTCTTACTGTTCAAATCATGAATATTTTTCACTGATCTTCCATCATCCCAATAGATCGTCACTACTACTTTTTTCAGCAGCCCCGAATAGGAGGTTCCGCTTAAATCACCAACCTCGACGGTTCGATAGAAAAATGATGGATTGTATTGTTCTGAATAAGTCAGTTTATCTGCGAGGATGTCTTTGTAATAGGGATTGTCGCCGGTCATGACCGGTGCCGGGGCAAAATCTGGTTTCTCTATTAGAATGCTTCCGGAAAGTCCCTCTGCTTTCATCTTAAAATCAGTATCTACAGGAATGAGCCTTACATAGTCTATTGCTTCGTTGGCGAGTTCAACTGCCCTGAGATAGCTTATGCTCTTTACCGTATCGGTCTGTACGCCTGACATCGACATATAAACAGGGATTGCCATTATTGCAAAAACAGTTACCGCAACAACAATTTCGGCAAATGAAACACCACGCCGGAAAAATTTGATTCCAGTAATTATTTTAAATAATAATTTAATCATTTGTATTCAATCTCCAGTCGGATATTTTCCTGGCCGGATGGAAGTTCTTCAGCTTTTGGTCCGTATTCTTCCAGAAGTTCCTGGTGCTGTTGCTGCTTTTCTTCGATGGTCATGACCTTGAAGAGATCGGTTGCCGGGGTGGCGAGATCAGGCGGCTGAAAGTCCCATGGTCTTTCTGCTTTGATGTCGGCGGGGACATCGCTGCTATTGCCAACACTGTATGAAAAAACCGTCTTTTCTACCGGTGCCTCGGTCTTTTTGCCCTCGGTGTAATCTTTGACCCTGAATTTGAAAACAAATAAAATGCCGCCGATTATTAGAATTGCTATGAGAATCAGGCTGAAAAGCTTGCTCTGAAGCAATTCTCCAAAGGTAAGATCCTGGCTTTCATAGCTGATCTTTTTAATCGACCCGAGAATGTCTTCCCACTGTTCACCCAGTCCTTCACTGATTGCCGCGCCCGAATCGGGTTTGCCTTTTTCACCAAGCTCGGTTTTGATTTTTTCGGCAAGTTGATTCAACAGATTGCGCCGTTCGGTCGGCAGTTTTTCGCTTATTTGTCTGAGCTTGTGAATTGTTAAAGTGTCGGGGTTCAAAACGAGAATCGAACCGTAAAATTTTATCGTTTCCGAATTACTGCTGGTTTTGAACAGGCCAAGAATCATGTCTCTGGCTTTGAGGAATTCAATCTGCATCAGCCCTTTATAAGCGGCATGACGAATTTCAGGTCGCCCATCTTTTATCCAGGTTTTAAGCTTGTCCATGAACTTATCAGGAAATTCTTTGTTGAAAATGCTTACGGCCGAATCGGCAATTTTCTGGTGCTCAGAAAAAGCCAGCAGAGGCAGGTGTGGCAGCAGTCGGTTTTTGTTTACCCTCGCAAGAGCATCGATACACGCTACAACCACCGTCGAAGACTGTTTATCTACCAGACCCTCAAGCCAGTTGGAGGCTTCCGGCGACTTCAACTGCTTTTCTGAAATCAGCCTTATTGCCGAGAGCTTTTCTTCGTCAGTAGAAAGTTTTGCCAGCAGTTCAAAAAAGTTCTTTTCATCTGAACTGGAGAAGGTTTTTGCCGTAAGAAACTTTTCGAGCTCTTTATTGGTCGTTTTTTCTGGAGAAATGGCCGGAGTTGTTTCTTCTTCAGTTAACTTGTGGGATGAATGATCCTGGATGAATTTTCGGGCTTCTTCAAGAGCAAGTCGCTTAAGTTCTTCTTCAGGCTTATCAGTTAACTTGCTGATCAGCAGTGATTTGGCCGCAGTTTCCCAATAGGTTTTCAATCGGGCAATTCTTCTTCCATGCAGCAGGTAAGAAATGCTGATTCTTCTGAAAAAATTGAAATCAGGGTTGTTGTAAATAAGATACGAAATTACCAGATCGATGTTCTGCGGCAGATCAGCCCCTTCAATCAGGCGCAGCACGATGTCGCCCGTATCGCTGAACGGCAGAAGAAAGAGAAAGGAAAAGGCCGACCTGCGATTTGTCACGTCTGCCGAAAACATCAGTTCATTGAGCAGTCTTATCGCTTCTGCGGGGGCAAGAAGATGAAGTGCTTTGATTGCCAGGAGTCTTATCTGAAGATTCTCGTGAACCAGAAGTCGAGGCAGGTGCTTGATCAAAAGAGTCGGTTTGAGCCGGGTTAAAATTGATATGGCTCTGATCAGAAGTAGTGTGTGGTTGGTCGCCAGAAGTTTTTCGATCCAGGGAAGTACCTGGTCTTTTGCCAGAACCCTGCGGCTGAGCGAAAGAATCGGCATTATCTGCCCGGCATTCTTAACTCTTGAAAAAATGGAGCAGATAACCTGAACCTGCTCATCTACACCCATTTTCTTCAATTGTCTGCTGAGTCTTTGCAGCTGAACCGCATCAGAGATGCACCACTGTTCGATTATCTGATCTGCAGACACCGTCGTTGCCGGTTCTTTGTCTGCCTCAGGAGCTTCGATAAGTTTTAATACTTCGTCAAGGTCAGCTTTGCAGCCGGTATTGTCTTCTATTTCAAATCTTTTTTTGAGCCCATCGATAACCGTTGGGTTGTCGGTAAAATTTTGCAGCTGCGAAATGGCGTATTGCCGTGAGAAGGGGTCGGTGGAATTCAGCTCTTCGAGCAGCAGCTTGATCTGAAAATCCTGAAGTGAGGTTGATTCTATTGCATTGCTCATTTTAACACCCGATTATCATAATCAGTGCTGACCGAGAAAATCGTGCGAATTTTTCCGATGGTGGCCCATTTCTGGTAAACGGGAGAAAAAAGAAAGGGGTCATGGATAATTTTCAGGCTTTTTCCAGCGGGAATGCCGTAGCTGCCGTCATTTAGAAACAGATAATCGACCGCCAGATTCCCGAAAATTTCAACTTCGTGGTTTTTGGCAACCAGTTTGCCGCGGTTGCTCAGTGCGCTTCGACTTCTTTTCACATCTGAAAAGTAAGTTAAGGCGATCAAAGAAGCGGAAATTTTGACTGCAGGCTTGGGGCTTTTGATTATGAAACTGCCATCCTGAGCAAAAAGCTTCAAAATATCGGAGGGTTTGGATTTCGCCAGGTCGCCGAGAAGAATGTCCCCACGAAAGCCAAGCCATATCATGCCCTGCCCGGAAAAGGAAGAAAATTTGCTCAGGTCGAGATCTCCCTTTTCAATGAACATCAGACCATCCACATCCAGTCTTTTATCACCGTTGGCAAGGGTAATTGTGCGGTCTTTCAAAAACTCCTCTGGATTCGGGTACCTGTATGAAACGCTGTCATTGTTTACATAGGGGTAGTAATCATCGGGTTTGTTTACCCCGTCGGGAGTCAGCTTTATGTCGCCGAAAAACATTGAATTTACCGGAACTTCCTCAACTTCGCGGCTCATAAGATTGTACTCAATTCCGTGAACTTTGACTTCTTTGTTGAGAAAATTCTGGGCCTGGCTTCCCGGGTTCTGGAAATGCAGGGGGATTGAAGGCATGCCGAAATCTTTCGATTGCCCGCCAAGTGTGATTGTTGCCGTAAACTCATCAAAAAATGCAAGCTTGAAAAAACGAAAGAATACGTTGCCTTCCAGGATTACCGGCACATTACGATCAGGGCCGAAAAACTGGGCCATTTTGCCGGCTACCATTTTGTCGGGATGAAAAGTCTCCATGAATTTTAAATATTCACTTAAACCGGTAAATTGCAGAGTTCTGGCAAATTCTGACCAGTTGTTACCACTCCAGAGGCTAATGGCATCAGTGTAGGCATACAGGTATTTCCACTTTTCAACGCTGGTTGCAACAACCATTTTAAATACCTCAGAATCGGCATAGCGCCCGCCGCAACGTTTCCAGTCATCCAGAATCAGTCCAGGAACCGAATATTCCTCAGCTTTTGTTTTCTGAGAAGTTTCGACGAAAGTCTTGTAGTAGCCATCCTGCAGAACTTTTACTGAGTAAAAATCACTGTCGCTGAAGCCCGCTCTGTCAAATATTGGTTTGAATTGCATAGGCATTGGCACTGACCAGAAAACATTGCCTTTGCTGGCATCTCTGGCCTTGCTGTTGTCGGAAGGAACCTCGATTGCGCCGAGTGGAATTTTTTCGAGCTTATTGTTCAATACAAGAGGAACCAGCTCTTTATCGTCTTTCATGTTGATATCGAGATGTATCGCCGGAGGCTCATTGAATCTTGCAAAAGCCGGATATCTGGGAGCATACCGTGAACCGAGGAAAATGCTTGAACACACCTTGGGTCGCAGGCCTTCGATGATCAGTTGCCTGCTGATGCTGTTATAGTCGAAAGAGTAGTCCTTAACAAAAAGCACATAACGGTCTAGCATGTCCCGGGTGTCGATTATTTTGAAATCACGGCGTTCTTTTATTTCAACGATGTCTTTTCGGTTGCTGGTCGAATATGCCTGAGTGATGACCTCGATGTGTCCTGAAAAGGCAGCGGGTGATGATCTTAAGGAACTGGTAAAATACAGTCGGCACTGGCCTTTGACTTTTGCCTGGCCACCGGTGATTTCACCGGCAAGCTGGTTGGCAAACGGCAGATCGGTTTCGTTAAAGATCCTTTCATTGCTGAAAGTTTTCTTTGGTGGTACTTCTGCCGGGTTTTGCGAAAAAACATCGTTGATCAGGTTGTAGAAACTGTTCTGGGCGGCCTTGCTGCCGGGATTGTTGCTTTCTTTTCTGGCAATTGACCATATTTCCCCCGCCGCGCTCTGGGCTATAACCGTTAATCGGCTTTGCTGGGTAGTTTTCGACAACAGATTGACTGCTCCGGATCTATATCTTGAAAGGGAAAAGGAAATGATACCCCACATCGTCAGCAGTGTCAGAACCAGATATAGAATGTAACCGGACTTTTTCGCTTTTAAATCAAACATTACCGCTTTTTTTCAAGAATTTATAAGAGTAAGAGCTGCGTCAACATTTTCACATTCTTTCACGTATTTGAGAACACCAACCCCCGACATTCCAAGCCTGCAGCTTGATGGAATGGCACAGAAATAAAATTTTATCCTGTCGTTTCCCATACTTTCTGAAATCATTTCAACCATCACGCCAAGTGCGGTTGAATTGATCAGGGTCATTTTGTCAAAATTGAAAACGAAATTGCAGAAATCTTCATCGAGTTTCTCGAAAAATTTTTCAAGAACTCCTTCCATTAACTTAATTTCTGCATAACCACTAACATCTGCAAAAAAAATCCCATTTTCAAATTTGTATTCTACATTACCGGACATGTGAAAACCCCATTTATTTAATTCCCAGCTCACGCTGATCGAGAACTTCGTCCCATTTGTATTCTTTCGAGAGCTTCAGGGCTTTGTAAAAGCCACGGAATTTTTTATATTCATCTTTATTCGGCTAGACCAGGCTGATGGTGCCATTGCGGGTCAGGCGGGCATTGATTACCGCATCGTAAAGCTCTTTGCCCATCTGCTTGATTACTGCAGCATTAGTTGCACCGTTCAGTTTCGAGTCTTCGCGGGCGAAGGCATTGGCAACTTTTAGCAGATCCCAGTATCGGTCTTTTCCGCCGAAAGAGCTGACAGAACCAAGTCCGAACGATTTGCCGGTTTCGTTCATCGCGTTGAGAAGCTGCATTGCCAGATTGTTGAGGGCAAAAGCAATCTGCTGAGAATCGCTCAGGCGCCAGGCACCAATGCGGCTGTCGTTGAGATCTTCAGCCATTTTTTTCGCAAATTCTTCGGGGCTGACCATGCCGTTGCGTGACAGCATGCGGCTCATCGCTTCGTAAGCAAACCCGTTGATTGGAGTGGTTTCAGGGCTGCCAACCATATAAGTGCAGGCGTCTTTCAGTTCAAACAGAACTTCGATTGAGCCGGGCATGCAGGCATCGAAGCCGACCAGGTCGATTTTCTGATTATTGCGAACATTGAAGGTTTCAAGTACTTTAGCTACCTCAAAAACCGTCAGAGCATCATTGTCGGTGGTGTCATAAGCAACGAAACGGCCGCTGTTACTGACTGCATTTTGAAAGGTGCTGCTGTGTGAGCCGAGAACCCGGTTCAAAATTTTATTGCGGCGAGTTTCAGCGGCACGGTCCGGGTTGAAAATTACTTCACCGGGATTACTGCTGCTGGTTGAGCCGGTTCCTGACCAGGTGAAAACGCCACTGCCATGACTGTTGATTATCAGCGCATAATGATTGGCCGGATGTTTCTGACGGGCCCATTCAAGGCATTCCCATAGAGTGTGCGGGTCGCCCATGTTTTTTTCACCAAGAGCACCTTCGTCGACAATTTTGTCTTTTTCGATGCGCAGGCGGCTTGCGCCTTTGTAATTCAGTTTCTGCTCATCTGAAGAACCGTCTGCCATGCCATCCATCTGCACGATGATTTCAGCATTGGGGCCGGCTCCGTAATATTTCATCCGCGAAAGATTTTTAAAATTCGCCTGTTCGAGCGCGTCGCCAGATTTTCCATCGTTGACCATATAAATGATTACGGTCCATTCGTTTTTGGCAAGAAGATCGGCCGGTGCCGCAAAAACAATGAGAAGAACCAGAACTGACAGAATCGCCTTTTTCATATTACTTCCTTGGCAATGAAGATAAAAAATTATACCACAGTAATTTTCAGCTTATAGCATTTCAATGTACAATATGCCCGTCATGAACGGTCAAAGATCATTTCAACCAGGTTTTCCACCAGTCGAGTATCTGACCAAGCCGGTGAATTCTTAAATCAGCAGGCCCGGAACGACTCATGCCGTGACTGGTATTGCGTGGGTAACGCACCAGCCGGGTCGGAATTCCCCTGATCTTTAACAGAGTAAATACCTGTTCGGCCTGTTCTACATTGCAGCGCAGATCGCCTTCACTGTGAATAACCAGCGTGGGCGTCTTTACATTGCCGAAGTATTTAAGCGGCGACTGTCGCCAGAAATCTTCAATGCGGTCCCACCAGTTGCCGGGCCAGTAGGTGTCTGGCATGGTTACGAAGTCGCTGCTGCCCATCATGCTCAACATGTTGAAAACACAGCGGTCGGTAATTGCGCCGGCGAATTCATCGGTGTGCCCGATGATCCAGTTGGTCATATAACCGCCGTAGCTGCCTCCCATTACACCCATTTTTGCACTGTCGACAAATTTCTGCTTTCTGATATGGGAAATAACCGCCTGCATGTCGATCCAGTCCTTGTCACCCCAGTTGCCGGCGATGGCATCGCAGTGCTTTTCGCCGTAACCTTTGCTGCCGCGTGGGTTGCTGAAATAAACAACGTACCCATTTGCGGCCAGCAGCTGAAATTCATGAAAGAAAGTGTTGCCATAAAGGGCGTGGGGTCCACCATGTATTTCGAGAACCGCGGGATACTTCTTGCCCGGCTTGAAACCGATGGGTTTCATTTCCCAGAGCTGAACGAGATTGCCGTCGGCCGTTTTAACCCAGACCGGCTCAGGTTTTGCCAGATTCAAATGGCTGAGAAATTCATCGTTGAAGAGGGTGAGTCTTTTCAGGGACAGCTTCGCACCTTTCAGGCTGCCGAAATACAAATCACCAGGATTAAGTGGGTCGCCGGACACCAGTGTCATATCGCCCTTCTGGCTCAGGTTGCCGAGAGAGAAAGTGCCGGTACCTGAAGTGAGAAACTCGAATTTCCCCCCGGTGGCCGCAATTCTCGATATATGCCGGTCACCATGCCAGCCAAAATTGCAGTAAATATGACGGGAATCCTGACTCCAAAGCAGGAAAGTGCCGAAAACTGCTTCGGCGGTGTCTCCGATGATTGTTGCGCCAAGACAGAAGTCTTCTTTTTCAGTCAAGCATTTATATGAATTTTTCTTGAGATCGTAAATGAACAGCAGGTCATTTTTCGATGACCAGACCGCGACTTTGCCGATTCTGCCGGTAAACGCGATGCTTTTTCCGTCTGGTGACCAGGCGAGGTTACTCAAACCACAGTCTTTGCGCCCGGTAAGCGGCTTGTGGCGGCCAGTGCCAGCATCCACCAGATATATCCAGGCCCGGGTAGGGTTGAGCATCGGCTCCTTTTCAAGATTGGCGATTATGGCAAGCTGCCTGCTGTCGGGTGACCATGAATAGGCACCTGGACCATCCGGTGCTTTGTCGAAAAGAATTCTGTGATTTCCCTGGCTGGCATCTAGCAGATAAAGATGAAAGCGTTGCCGGTTGAAATAGCCGTCGCCATCAAGGCGGTACCAGATCTGGTCGATTACCATCGGTGGTGTGCTCAGGCCCTTTTCTTCGCGCTGTTTTTGTGCAGCCTTGGTCAAATCTTCTTCGGTCGGTCTGAAGCGGAAGGCGATGCTTTTGCCATCCGGTGACCATTTGAAATCGGCAATTGCGCCTTCGGGAAGCTTTGACAGGGCACGCGCCTCACCACCATCAACGTCGATAATCCAGAATTGTGAAAGACCTTCTTTGTCCGTTCTGACAAAAATTATCCGGCTTCCATCGGGTGACCAGCGTGCCGAGCGGTCACATTCACCGGAAGTAAACTGCATCAGTTTTCCTGTTTTAACGCAGGCCATCCAGAGAGAGCGGCAGACTTTGTTTTTGTCGTTGGTAAAAGATCTTGAAAAAACAATTCTGCTGCCATCGGGTGAAATTTGCGGATCACCGACGCCGATGAAGCTTTTCAAGTCTTCAATTGAAATGTTGCGGGTTTTTGCCAGTTTTTTCGGCATCAGTTCTTACCTTTCTCTTTTTCAATATGTAATTTAATCACCTGATACATCGGGGCAAAAAACGGTTCGCTGTTGATCTCCGGATCTATTCTCTTCCAAACAGAATTGATAGGAAAAACGATGCTGCCGCTCGCTTCATCGAGTAACGCCGGCTCGCTTCCCATTTCATCATCAATCATTTTCCAGCTGAAAGAAAAATCCTGTCTGATCAGCTCGCCCAGCAGCGTTCCCAGGCCGTTGGCTATCTGTTCGCCGGAAAAATTGCCGGGGTTGCCGCACCAGGCCTTGAAAGCCTCGTCAAGTCGGGTTGCTGTCATTTTGCCGGTAAAACTGCAGAAATGTTTTACGATGGCCTGACCAGTCTGCAGGTCGGCAGCCAGCTTTTCATTCTGGCTGTTGCTCAGAGAATTGATCTGATGGCTCATTTTTACTAATCTCTTTTCTTAGACAATGTTATATGTTAAAGATTATAGCAGAACGAGAAAAAAAGCACATGCAAAAGTCAGATATTGTTGCTGCTTGGCAGCACGATGAAGGCTCTGTTGAATCAAGGAAATGGTGCCGGACTTGAAAATTTTCTTGACACGGTGCAGCAAAAAAGATAGGCTTTTTTGCAAAAGGAATGAAGGGAGATACTTTATGGTTGGTCCTGACGGAAGAGAGTGTAAGCTGATTCTGGTGTTGAACTGCGGCAGTTCTTCGTTGAAATACGATGTTATAAGAATGCCGCATCGGCAGAGTCTTGGCAAAGGCCTGGTAGAAAGAATCGGCGAAGAAAAGGGGATGCTCGAACAGAAAGCCGGCGAAAAAAAGCTGGTAATCGAGCAGCATATCAGTGACCATAAAGAAGCGCTTGAACTGGTTATCAGGGCTCTTACCGATGTCGATGAAGGTCTGATCAGTTCAATCGATGAGATTGCCGGAATAGGCCACCGGGTCGTTCATGGCGGTGATAAATATGCTTCATCAGTTACCATAGATGAAGACGTCATCGGGGCTATCGAAGAATTTATCGAGCTTGCTCCGTTGCACAATCCGCCAAATCTCGCCGGGATAAAGGTTGCTCGCGAAGTTTTGCCAAAAGTGCCGCAAGTTGCGGTTTTTGATACGGCTTTTCATCAGACGATGCCGCCACATGCTTATCTGTATGGGCTTCCCCGCAAATTTTACGATGAATTCAAAATCCGGCGATATGGTTTTCATGGTACTTCCCATCGCTTCGTTTCGGCACGGGCACTTCACATATGCAGAAGGCACCCGACCAATACCAACCTGATTTCCTGCCATCTCGGCAACGGCGCGTCGATTACCGCAATCGCTCATGGAAAATCCATCGATACTTCTATGGGTTTTACGCCGCTTGAAGGTTTGATCATGGGTACCAGATCAGGCGATCTCGATCCGGCAATTTTTGCATATCTTATCGACCGGGGCTATACTTCCAAAGAGCTGGTGAACATTCTCAACAAAAAGAGCGGTCTGCTCGGCCTTTCTGGAATTTCCAACGATCTGCGCGACCTTGAATCGGAAGCCGAGAAGGGAAACCAGCTGGCGAAAGAAGCCTTAAGCAGCTATGCTTATCGGGTTAGAAAGTATATTGGAGCCTACGCCGCCAATCTTGTTAAGCTGGATATTCTGGTTTTTACCGGTGGAATTGGCCAGAACGGCTGGAGAATGCGCGAGCGTATCTGCCATCGTCTCGAAAACCTGGGAATCTGCATGGATTTCAGGCTCAACAAGGAAAAAGGCTGTAAAGAAGGCGTGGTTTCAGAAGCCTATTCGCCGGTGACGATCGTGGTCATTCCAACTAACGAAGAACTGCAGATCGCCATTGACGTTTATGAACTGGCGTTTGGCGGCGATGAAGAATACCGGCGCCGCTCATCTGACCATCTGGTCGGTTTCGAAGAGTGACCCAAACCTTAAGTTATTACGAAAAACACGCGGTCGAGCTTTGCGCCCGTTACGAGAGCGCCCGGCTCGACAGCTTTTATGAGGCGCTTTTCAATTACTTTTTTCCCGGTGCCCGCCTGCTTGAAGTAGGCTGTGGTTCTGGCCGCGATGCCGCAAAAGCCATGTCGCAGGGGTATCTGATCGAAGCCGTCGATGGCTCTCAAAATCTGCTTGAAGAGGCGGTCAGACTTCATCCGGAGCTGCAAAGCCACCTGCATTTTCTCAGACTTCCCGCACCTCTTCCTTTTAAAGATCACCAATTCGACGGATTTTATTCGGTTGCCTGCCTCATGCACTTTGCTGATGAAGAAATCGCGGAAATCCTGACCGAATTGCATCGGGTACTGGTTCCGGGTGGACGCGGACTGGTTTCCGTTCCGGCGCGGCGCGACGATGTGAGTCACGAAGGAATCGATGAGCACGGCCGCATTTTTAACGTCATGCCCGCCGAATTATGGGTCGAGATGTTCAGAAAGCAAGGATTTGCCGCCAGACCAGGCCGAGAAGAGCCTGATGGGGCTGGCCGCGATGGCATAAGCTGGATCAGCTATTTTCTCGAAAAA
This sequence comes from Candidatus Rifleibacteriota bacterium, assembly GCA_049325495.1. GTDB lineage: Bacteria > Muiribacteriota > Ozemobacteria > Ozemobacterales > Ozemobacteraceae > DYKG01. The sequence goes on from JBMOKV010000435.1 coordinate 69,858, forward strand.
ATCTGAAACATTACCAACCTTGAATTGCAGTGCCCGCAAAGATTCGGTTGACCCCGCAGAAAAACCGTGCATCTTTTTAGAAATGAAAAATGTTTATGATTTTGCACGGCCTGAAGCCTGCGCGAGGCTGACAAATGCTGAAAACACTGGTTGCACTTGCCTTACTAATTTTTCTTCCTGTGTCTGATCATAATCCCGATTCTGTTGATATACCCAATATTCGTAGGGGCCGACCTACGTGTCGGCCCGCCTCAGGAGTTACAATGAACAAATCAATCACCGAAAATCGTCTGGCAGAATCGAACAGCCCTTACCTTCTTCAGCACAAGAAAAACCCGGTCAGATGGTACGAGTGGGGTGAACAGGCTTTTAAAGCTGCTGCTGAAAAAGATCGGCTCATTTTTCTCAGTATTGGCTACTCAACCTGTCATTGGTGCCACGTAATGGCCCACGAATCTTTCGAAGATGAAGAAGTCGCGAAAATTTTAAATGAAAATTTTATTTCAGTAAAAGTCGACCGCGAAGAACGCCCCGATATCGACAAAATCTACATGGATGTTTGTCAGATTATGACGGGCAGCGGCGGATGGCCGCTTACGATCATCATGACTGCTGATAAAACGCCGATTTTTGCTGGCACTTACTTTCCGAAACTGTCAAAATATGGCCGCCCCGGGTTGATTGATATTCTTAAAATCATTGACGACAAATGGAAAAATCAGCGAAAGCAGATTATCGATCAGGCAGAAAAAATTGCTCAGGCAGTGGCGGTAGAGAATATTCCCCCCGAAGTCAGTCTGGTTCCACAGATTGGAATTGCTGCCGCCATCAATATTTCCCGGTCTTATGATCGCAGATATGGTGGTTTTTCCAGCGCACCAAAATTCCCCATGGGGCATCAGCTGATGTTTCTGGCTCGCCAGGCGGCAAGAAACAGTGATAAAGAGCTGCTTGCCAAAGTAGAACACAGCTTTCTTGCCATGTACCACGGTGGACTTTTCGATCAGGTCGGTTTTGGTTTTTGCCGCTACAGTACTGACGAAAAATGGATGGTACCGCATTTTGAAAAGATGCTGTATGACAACGCCCTGTTGATTATGGCTGCGGTTGAGCTGTATCAGCTAACCTGGCGACCAGTTTTTGCTGAGGCGGTTTCACGGGTTTTTGCCTATCTGCAGCGCGACCTTACCGATGGAGAGGGCGGTTTTTTCAGCGCCGAAGATGCTGACAGTGAAGGACACGAGGGAAAATTCTACGTTTTTTCAGTCGAAGAATTTGATGAAATTGCTGGCTCCGATGCCCTTCTGATGCGTCGTTATTTCGGGGTAACCGACGGCGGAAACTTTGAGTCGATGAATCATTTGAATATCAGCGTCTGGCCAGAAGAATTCTGTCCCCGCGAGCAACTTGATCTCGATTCATTTTTGCAGAAGGTTGAAAATCTTCGTCTTAAACTTCTGGAAGCACGCGATAAGCGGGTTCGACCATCACTCGACGACAAAATTCTGACCGCCTGGAATGGCTTGATGATCAATGCCCTTGCCGATGCCGGGCGTATTCTTTCGCGCGACGATATGATCGAGGCTGCGCGCCGCAGCGCCGATTTTATTCTGAAAAATCTAAGAACCTGTGATGGTAAACTGTTAAGATCATGGCGCAAAGGTAAGGCATCGATTAATGCCTTTCTGGAAGATTATGTTTTTTTGACTGCCGGTTTGCTGGCTCTTTATAATGCCTGTCACCAGCCTGAATATCTTGAGGCCGCCTTGAGTCTGCACAATCAGGTTCTGCAGAACTTTGCCGGCGCAGAACGGGGTGTTTTCTATGAAACAGCTACTGGTGCCGAGGCTCTTCCCGTAAGGCCTTACAACCAGTATGACGGGGCCATGCCCTCGTCACCGGCCCAGTTGGCGATTAATGCCATACAGATTGGCCACCTGACCGGAATTTCCGATCATATTGAAATCGCTTCGGCAATAATCGAACGGGCCGGACAATTGATCAAGCAGGCTTCTTCAGGCTTTACCCGGCATTTGACCGCATTCGATCTTCTGGTAAACCCGCCGGCTAATATTGTGCTTTTTGCTGGATCCCATGAAGCTGAAGAAATGATCAGGGCGGTTAATCAGCATTGGTTGCCGGGAATGTCACTGGTGGTCATCAGAAATGAGGCGGAAAAAGACGCTATCGAATCAATCTTGCCAGCTGTAACTGAGATGAAACCTGAAAAAATGCCGGAAGCAAGAGTGTGTGAGGGTTTCAAGTGTCTTGCGCCAGTTCACGATGCGAAAAGTCTTGAAAAAATTTTAAGCAAACAATTGTTTAAAACTATTGACTAAAAATTAGCACCATTGCCACGATGAACCCGAAAATTGCGCCGATCATCATAATGGCAAGAATAATACCACTGCTGAATTCTCTAGCCGTATCTTTTGCTGACCAGTCATGGTAAAGGGCACTTATCTGGCCGTTTGATTTATCGATCACCGTTACTTTTTCTTCCTGTGCCGCAAAGAATGGCAATTGTGCAAAATCTGAAAATCTCTGTCCCAGCCGGTTCACTTTTATTGGATCACGGTCGTGCCAGTCACTCAATCTAATTTTTGCCTGGTCATGTTTCCGGGCAAACAGTGCATAAGTCCACCAGGTGCGAATCTTGTCGCGGTTTTGTCGCCCCTGAACATAGAAAGCAGAAATATCGGCGAATCGGCAGACTTCTGCTCTTTTTTGCCATGGGCCCACCTGGTAAATCATCTGAATCGAGCGGTCGTCAACCGAAAGGCACAATTCACATGAAAAATTTAACAAAAGCCAGAATCCGGCAAGAAAATAGAAGGTGCTGATGCCAAGAAGCAGCAGAGCAGGAAACCCGCCGCCCTGATAAAACCAGGCTGCAAAAGCGAGTGCCGCGAGCAGATCGACAAAACATGCCGGAAAAAGAAAATCTTGAATCGGGCTGTGAAATGGGCTTTTTTCCATACAGGTATTTTAGCAGATTTTTCCATGATTGATCGGGTAACAGATTATTTGTGATAAAATCAGATAAACAATTGATGCAGGGAATGTGATGAAATTTGTTAAAGCATGTGTGGAAGACCTGAATGAGCTGATAGCTTTTGAAAAGACTGTGTTCAAGCGTCCTGAGGATCAATTCAATAAAAGAGTTCTGCGTCATCTCATGGTTTCGCCTACCTCGCTGACTCTGCTGGTGAGAGATGATGACGGCAGGCTGATCGGTGAAGTGATCGGGTTGATCCGCAATTTTAAAGTGCCATCCGGCAGAGTGTATAAAATCGGGGTTGCCGGCGATATCAGACATAAAGGCCTGGGAACCACACTCCTGCTCGAAATTGAGAACTGGTTCAAAAAAATGGGTATGAAAAAGACCACCGCTGAGGTGCGTGAAGGCAACAAGCCCTCGCGGCGAATGTTTGAAAAGAACGGATACAGCGAAACCGACTATCTGCCCTTTTATTACGCCAATGGCGAAGCCGCAATCAAATACTGGAAATCATTCTAAAACAAATTCAGAGCAGCGAAAAGCTGCTCCGAGAATTGATTCGGGAGGAATGAGACCGGAACCCGGAATTTAAACGAGCGGTCAGGCCGTTTCGGCGACTTTGAACAGCTGGTTCAGTTCCTGGCTCGGTTGAGATTCGGTTTCTTTGGCTGCATTCTTGCGATTGAACAGACTTTCAAACATCTGTTGCCTGAATTTTTCCGTGTAATCGATGAACTTTTTCAGGAAATCCTGGTAATTATCCTGAGGTATGAGCAGATCAGGCTTGAAAACCAGTTTGATCATTCCAGGTTTCGAGCTGTCTTCCTTTTCGGCAGCAGCTTCACCGGATTCTGCAGCGGGCAGAGCGGCAGCTCCCTCTTCTGCTGCGACTGCATCTTCAGCAGGAGCTTCAAATCCGTTCAAAGCCAGCTCTCTGGCATTTTCCACGTCGGCAAAAAAAGCGGTGGCCTGCTTCTGCATCTGATCTTTGATCTGATCAAAGGCCCCACCAGCTTCTCCGTAGGTTTTTTCAAGTTCATTGAAAAAATCTTCAGTTTCACCCAGGAAATTTTCGAGGGCTTCGGGGCTCAGATCGGCCAGGCCTTCAACGGCATCGAAGAATTCATTGGTAGTTTCGGGAGACACATTCAGGGCGCTGTCGGTATTTTTGAAAAATGAACCCACACCGTCGATTTTAAGATCAAAGCTGCCGGCAAAAGTTTCGGCAACCGATCCACTCAATTCGGCGAAGCGTTCTGCACCTGACTGACCCATTCTTGCTTCGACTTTGCTCGAAAGCTCATAGAACAGATTGAACTGAAACGAAATATTGAATTCGCCATTAGCGGGTAAAGTGGCATTGGTCGGGGCTTCAGTGGCCGTGGGCGCTGATTTTTCGAAAGTATCGCGCTCAAGCCTGGGTTTGGCCGGAAGTTCGCCGGTGGCAGCCGCCTTGTCTGTGCCCTTTTCGAAAAGCTGGTTGAGCTTTTCCAGTCTTGACCATCCTTGGTCTACGGGGAATTGGATATTCATATTGCCTCCTTGCAATGAATGGGCCTTTTTAACCCTGTCTGTTAATTCTATCGACGCAATTTGTCATGAAATTTACGGCGAAAATAGACGTAATTCACTAATTTGCCTGAAATAATGCCAATAATTGAATCACCAAATGATAAAAAGTCTGATTTTCTTTGATTTATGCCGTATTTGGCTTTGGCAATAGAAGCGAACCCAAAGAAAGCAAAATCAATTCCATGAGCCATACCCAAAAGATTTGCAAAAAAGTGCTCACCCTTAGGTCATTTACTCTCTGATTCATCGGTTTCAGCGATATCTTCTTCGGCCTCGTCAGAAGATCCAGTCTCTTGTGATTCTGGTTTCTCGGGCTTTTCTAAGTGTTTTTCAGGATTGTAAATTCTGTCGAAAAGTTCTGAATAACTTGAAAATTGGCTGAAATCGCCGTCGAGTGCCAGCATGATCCGCATATATTCATCTTCAAAGCTGACTTCATTTTCTTTGTCGGGATTGTTGGCGGCTTTGTGCTTGAACTGCTGCTGTAACAACGAAAAAATGACACCAAGATGCTCTTTTAGACTGAATTTACCGGTCTGCTGCGGGTTTAAATCGCGTTCAGGAAATTCTTTTTCAGCGGCCAGGACAATGTGAAAGCGGTTTTTATCAACGGCCATCGCCATTTTTTCAATTTCTTCGAGGTGGGCACTGACTGCCTCCTTGATTTTAACAGCGAAAAAGACCAGCTGGTGATGATAATCTTCAAGTTTGTTCTGGCTGTCATCGAGAAGGGTGACAACACGTGCCATTCTTGTTGCAAATCTGACACGGCTTTCAGTAGAAATCTGGTGCAGATAACTGGTTTGAACTGCAGCGCCATCGAGAATGAGGCGATGCTGCGCGCAGATCGTCTGAAATCTGGCAATCTGGGCCAAAATCATCGCCATCAACTCACGACTGTGGCTGCGAATCGCATTATGCAGCTCAGAAAGGCGGGTGCGCCGGTCAATAAGCGTTTGATAATCTTCAAGCTGCCGATTCAGCCCCGTAAGAAAGTTCTCGGCAACCGCAAGCGCTTTTCGCCCACTTTCCAGCTCAATCTCAAGAGCAACCAGCGCTTCAATAGTGCTGATCTGATCCTTTGCCAGCCGTGCCATCAAAATCCTGGTCAGAGAAACACTGCTTCTGATGTGGCTTTGCAGCAGCCTTGGCAGAACACAAAGTCCCGAATACATATTGCAGAAACCAGGATCACGCAGTAGAAGCTCTGTTTCACTGCGCAACACCCGCGAACTTTTTCCGGTCAGGGAAATGGCCAGCCCGACCCTGCGCTTCTGCGCCACCTTGTCATGCAGCAGCCAGTTGAGCGGCAATAGCCTGGCCAGCTCGGCTTCTTCGCCGCCAGCCCATGGATTGATCAGAGCTTTTTCAGGCTCAACCGGTGCCAGAGCCTCGCTGTTTTCCGATGATCCCTCATCGGCGGGTTCTTCACTCTCCGAAATCTCTTCTGCCGCACTTGCAACAGCGCTTTCAGAGAGTGCCTCGATTGCCACACCCGAGGTGGCAACGGTTTCCTCAGCACCCGCCACCGGCAGGCACAAAAATAGAATGAAAGCTGCTGAAAGTAAGCGTTTTGACATAAAGAAAAACCCCGGCAGATAACTTATATTGTCACCAATTATAAGCTTCTCTGCCGGGAAACTTCAAGCAATAATGAGCCTGAAGCGGGGAATATTGAGAATGAAACGGATCCTGCTAAATCAGTCGGAATCACCTACTTTGCCGCCACGATACTTCTTGCTGGTCGACAGCGGCGGAAACGCCAGCTGGTTGGCTGCCTGCGAGGTTGCGACATTGCCATACCAGGTATAGGTGCGGGTTATCGGGTTGAGGGTTGCGTACATTTCCGCTTTCCCGTCACGGTCTGCATCAACGTAAATCTTATCGGATATGCCATCGTGGTCGATGTCATATTCCCACTGATCGATGCGGCCATCGAAATTGCGGTCATACTGATAGTCGTCGAATCGGCTGTCAAAATTGCGGTCCGTCGCCCAGTAATCACCCTGACCATTGCCGTTGCGGTCGGCCACGATCAGATCGACCCGCCCGTCAGCATTGCGGTCATACTGCCCTGCGGCAACGATGGGCCCCGAATGGGCGTAGGCGGTATCGGGGCTCATCGAGGGCTGTGACACCGATTCCCACTCGTCAATATTGAAATCCAGGTTCTGCGCGGCTATGACCGCCACCGAGCAGATCAGGAAACTGAATATCAGCAACAGTTTCGCATTGTACATACAAACCTCCGTCTAGAAGCATAACCACAAAAAGTATAAAAACTTCAGTTTATGGCAAGAGGTT
>JBMOKV010000436.1:0-10412 GCA_049325495.1 Candidatus Rifleibacteriota bacterium
AAATGAATGAAGATGGTTCGTTCAATATGCTGCTGGGCGCAACCGACCTTGGCACTGGCTCTGACACGGTTCTTGGTCAGATTGCCGCCGAAACTCTCGGTTGCAAGCTTTCTGATATGCTCGTTTACAGCTCAGATACCGATATGACCCCATTCGATGTCGGCGCTTATGCCAGCTCGACAACCTATCTTACCGGTGGTGCAGTTATCACCACCGCCAAAAAAGTTCGAGCTCAGATTGAAGCGGTGGCCGCCAAAATGATGGGCGAAAAGCTGGAAGACATCACTATTAAAGACGGCGTCTGCTATGGAAAAGGTCGAAAAAACTCCGTTTCTTTTGCCAGGGTCTGCAATTATGCAATGTATGAACATCAGCAGTTTCAGATCGGTGCCATCGGCAGTCATATCAGCCATGCCTCGCCGCCGCCATTTTCTGCCCACTTCGCCGAAGTCGAAGTCGATACCGAAACTGGCGAAGTAAAATTGCTGAAATACGTGGCCGGCGTCGATTGTGGAACCGCAATCAATCCAACTCTCGCTGATGGCCAGACTCAGGGTGCCGTAATGAATGCGATCAGCTTTGCTCTCACCGAAGAATACATATTCGACGAAAGAGGCAGAATGCTGAATCCCGACTTTGGCAACTACAAGATCTGGTCAACCAAAGATCTGCCGGTTATCGATACCTTCCTGGTTCCCACTTACGAAAAAACCGGCCCCTACGGTGCCAAGAGCGTCAGCGAAATCAGCATCAACGGGGCGCTTCCTGCCATTGGCAACGCAATCAAGAATGCAGTGGGAGTAAGACTTACCAGACCTCCTTATACCGCAGAAAAAGTTCTGGCTGCGCTTAAAGAGCTTAAAAAAGCCGCAAAAGGCAAGCCCGTAGCCAAAGCTGCTGCCCCCGCCAAAAAAACAGGAAAAACCAAAAAGTAAACCGATAAATAATCTGACTATGTGAATATGGCGCCTCGGCCCGTCCGGGGCGCTGTTTTTATTGCGTCGGTAAACTTTTTCAGGTTGTGAATGGTATTATGGGTAATAGACCAGCGAAGGATAAACAATTATGAAGAGAATTTTTCTGCCGGCCCTGGCCATGGCTTTGTTTATATGTCAGCCTGCATTGACTGTGTCGCCTTTTTCAGAGGAAATCGTTGAACCGATAAAGGAAAAAGCTGTTGAAGTCACCAAAGATACCGGCAGTTTTGTTAAACAAAAATTTGAAAATTTGAAAGACAAAACGTCAAAAGTCTTCTCGGGAATTGCCGAAAAATTCAATGAAGTTGCCCGAAAAAAGCTGGATCTTTCAGAAATCGTGGCGCAAAAAGTCTTCATTCCTGGCCACGAAAACCACAACTTTGTCTGCCAGGGCATCGCTTTTATGCCCGAAAAATTGGCGGGCCGCCCCGAAGAGATTTTCGATAATAAAACCTGGCGCTATGCGCTGCTTTCGTATTATCCAAAAACTGAATACACTGATCAGCCATCGCAGATCGTGGTGATCGACATGGTTCGCAATCGACCGGTTGCGCGGTTCTCACTTTTTCAAAACCAGGCAAAGCCATATAAGGGCCATGCAGGCGGCATTGCAGTTGCTGGAAAATATCTCTGGGTGGCAAGCAGTTTTAAAATTTACGCTTTTCCTCTTCAAGAAATTATCGACCTGGTTTTTGCCCGCACAAAATCAGAGAAAGTCGTAATATTTTCGCCTGAATCTCTGCAATTACCATCAGCAGATCTGGTTGCCGTATCCGCTTTTCCGGTAGATTCCAAGGCAAGCTATGTCAGTTTCGACGGAAAATATCTCTGGGTCGGTGATTTCAGCCGATCAGACAGCTCAGATTATCAGCCGATCAAGCATCATATTGCCAATCCATGGAAAAAGCCGACCTGGATAAGTGGCTATCAGGTAGATCGAGAAGGTTTTCCCATTAGTCGTGTTAAATATTCATTTAAAGATGGAAAAATATTGAGATCAGCTTACAAGCCCGACCTGGTTCTGTGCTGTCGCGAGTCGGTGCAGGGAATGGCAATGTTTAAGGATCATGTGGCTTTAAGTATTTCTTATGGTGCCCAGAATTCGAAGCTTGCCGTTTATCGTTCACCACTGAAAGAAAAAATGAATGGTAAAACCATAAAAGTTGGCGGAAAACATGAGATTCCTGCTTATCCTTTGGGCGAAGACGAGGGAAACTGGCTCAAGACGATTGAATTGCCCGCCGGGGCTGAAGATCTCGAATTCGATGGACGTTTTCTCTATGTTACATTTGAAGGAGCTTCGGCCAACTATCGCGATCGCTGGCTGAAAAGAAATCCAAGAATTTCCATCGAAGAAAACTTTTACCTGATCAATTCAGGACGCCTGCTCAAGTAACTCCGATTTTCCGGCAAAATTTTGCTTTTTCAGTGATTTGCATTAGAATAGCCTTAGCTGAAAATGCAGGAGCAGATTTATGTTCAGATTTCTTTCTATTTTCATTTTATTTTTTCAAATGATTTCTCTGACCGCTGAAGCCCGGGTTCTTTCTGGAAGCCGTACGGAAAGAAAAATGAACAAAAAGATCGAACGATTGCTTAATTCTGCCCGCAAACAATATGACAGTCAAAAAGTGCAGCAGGCACTCGATACTTACTGGAAAATTCTTGAGCTCGACCCTCAGGAAACCTTTGCCTACCTTGAACTGGGCGAAATTTACCATGAGTTGAAGATTTATGATCGGGCCATTGAATTGCTTGAACCGGGAACAAAGAGCGCCGAGCTTGAAATGGACCCGGAAACTGTCTGCCATTATTATTGCGTTCTTACTCGTTCATACATGGAGCTGAATCAGCTTGGCCTGGCTTCAAAAGCTTTAATCAAAGCTGCTGAAGCTTCCCCGAAAAATCCCCTTCCGCGCAAAATTCTTGGGGATATTTATCTGGCGAACAACCGCATAAAATCTGCATACAAAGCTTATAAAAAGGCATTGACCTTTGACCCCGATTATCAGCCTGCCCTCGAAAAAATTGGAGAATTAACGACAAAATATGGTCTCCAGTTGTCGGCAAAAACCGAAGAAAGCCCGGTTAAAAAGCAGCCAGCCAAAGAAAAAACGGTTGTAAGGCCAGTTCCTCAGCCGGTAAAAGAACCTGAACCCTCCGAAGACTCCAGCCAGGACCAGGATTTGAAAGAGGTTGCCAGCAGCGATAACGACGATGAAGCTGCTTCTTCTGATGAAAATGAGTTGATTGCCTTGCCGGCAGCTGTTAAGCCGGCCCAAACCGGAACTCCCCGCCCAAAACCGTTGCCAGCAGCGGTAAAGAAAGAAGAAAAACAAAAAGTTGCCGCAGTGACTCCGACAAATGTTGAAAAACCTGCTGAACAGGCCAAGCCAGCCGATTCGGGCAAAAAGGTTGAAGATCAGACCGCCTCTCCGGCTGCAAGCATTGCCAAACCAGATCAGGCGGTTGTTGAAGAGCAGATCGACAAACTTCTTGCCGGTTCGCCCGAAGATAAAAGCGCTGCAGTTAATTTCTTCGTCAGCCTTGAAAACGATGGAATCGTTGAAGTTGAAGAATTACTCTACGATTCTGATCCAGAAGTGCGAATCGTTGCCATAAGAGCTTTAGGTGCATTTAAAAAGCACAAAGCGAAAGTTTCTGCAATCCTGCAGGATTCTCAGGATGACCCGGATCCCGAAGTTAAAAAAGAAATTGAAAATGTTCTTAATTCTCTTTAACTTTTTCATGAATTATTGAAATTCGACTGAAACAGGTTTAAGAAACAGGCGATTTGCAAGGCAATTTTCAGATTGCCAGCGCTTTTCCGGTGCTGCTGGGAAAGAATTTCCGGCGGAATAGAAATGATTGTTCAAAAGCTTTTCCCTCGAACAATCCGACCTATGCCAAAATTGAGCGATGATATTAAAAAAGAACTAAAAAAACTAGGGTTAGAAACACCTGAAAACCTTACATTAGCGACAGATAAACAGCTTTTGAACAAAAAAGGTGTTGGACCCGCCAAGATCAAGGCAATAAGAGAGCACTGTATTGATATGGCCAAAGAAAGAGATGCAGATAGAATCGACTCGATTGTAAGATAATTCTTGAGTTTTATAGATTTGCAATAGCCTGTAGGCGTTCAAAAATAATTGAAAGCCGATCCTGACTAGCAGCATCTGGCGGCAAATGACCAGGCAAAGCATCAAGAAAAGCATTTTTTGAAAGCCAAGCAGTAAAAGTTTTAATCAGAAAAGCCTGCAATGATTTCTCTGACTGCTCTATCTCGGAAACGATTTCTGAGCGGCCATCGAGCAAAGTTATAATGTCTTCCATGTCTGGGCTGGCCATAAAATCATTCTTGCCCCGACTAAGAAAAGCCTCAATCTTAGTTGCAATAAAATATGGTGCAGTAACCAGCTTTATTTCAATGTCTTCCAACAACCGCTTCTGAGCATATTTAACAGCGCCACTATACCACTTGATAGAAAAGCCTAAAATAGCTGAATCACAGGGCATAACATCAACCAGCACGGATTTAATCCGCCACCTGCAAATTACTGGTGGTTCTTCATCTAAGACCTGTTTAAATCCTGCGGCCTGTAGAGCAGACTCAAACTTATGATAATTTCGTCTGTTAGCATCTATTATCAAGTCAACATCTTTAGTGGGTCTGATACCGATAAAACCCGGTTCAGTTATCAGAAGTGAAATAACTGAACCGCCGAGGAAAACAACCTGATCAAGTAAATTGAAAGGAAGGCTTCTGGCCACCTCAAGAACCATTTCTTCATTTTTTGAAATTGACATTTAAATCGAGCCCTAATCTTTTATGTAATTCTAAAACAGCAAGTTTTCTTTCCCTAGCTCGTCCCCCTCTTAACGCATCGATTATGGCTAACAACTCATATAAGACAGGATCTTTCAAAGCTGCTTTTGGAGCGGACTTATAAAGAGGCTTAAAGGCTTGTCCCCTAACAGAACCTTCTGAGTAAGGCCAAACCGGTGAAGGTTCGCCATTTTCTAAAAAATGAAAATTAAGCGGCGGAGCAGCATGAGCTGTTGGAATACCCCTGGTTATCTCACCCAATTCCGCTGGAAAAACATACTTCAAGCCATGAATAAAAAATTCATCAATTGCATTGACGTTGGGAACCCTGGTGCTTTCGTGAATAAGTTTTGACTTCACCGCTCTTTTAAACCCAGCATGAACCTCAGAAGAACTCATACAGAGTTCTTCTGCCAACGAAGCAAAATTCCATGAATGTTTATTACTAGAAAAGTTACCATCACACAAATTGGTAAACCAAGGGGAAGAAGGTGAAGGATTAAGTTTTGCCACTATTTTTAAAATGATTAAAATATCTTGTGGTTTCAGCATATTAAAATTATATTCTCGATTCGCGAATAGCGCAAACAGTTTTTATAATTGGTTTTACTCGGAGGCCGCTGGGCATTGGTGATACCCTTCCGGGGCGCAAGTCTGAGCAGACGGGCCTGCGAAGCTCGGAGAGGGAAAACCGGATAGAAATTAGAGCCAGATCTCGACCGCTGGTCAGTTCTTGTCTGCCGGTTCGACTGGGGTTTCCGGGTCGAGGGCAACCAGTTCATAATCAAGTTTGAATTCAGCAAAAACCTTTTCGGCAAAATCAGAATCTTCTGCCAGAATAAGTTTCAGGTCGTTATCTTCCGCTATTTCGGCAAAGCCTTCCAGCGTTTCTTTCCACGCACTCAGTTCCGTGTTCAGCCGGCGAAGCAGCTCAGAAGGGTGAACTATCTCTTTGTCGAACCACAGCATGCGCTCGCGGGTGCTCGAGTTGCCCTGATCAGCAATGCCGGTATATTTTTCAATGTCTTTGTTGAAAAGGTTGAGATATTTTTCCATGTCTTCGTATGGGGGATAGATGTTGCTGAACCAGTCCCAGGTATTGCTGCCCTTAACGTCAAGAAAGGTTCCTTCTTTCAAGAACCTTTTTATATCCTGATTCTTGAACGAGGAGTCGAACTCGGCAAGGGCTTTGGCTTTGGTTTCGCTCATGTGGCGCATCAGCACTGCCATGTCGAGTTGCTGTTTGACTGTGGTAAGAAGGATAACGGTTTCTGCGGCCTTTTGCCCCAGAGAGAGTGGTTCGGCAAACAGGCTTTTTTCAAAATCGCTTTTAAAACGTTTCAGCAGATTTTTGGGGGATTTCTTGCCGTCATCTTTGGCCCAGCGCCAGCCAAACAACCTTTTGCCGTCTTTGAACAGTCTTTCATTTTCCCGCTTCGGGTCAGCCTTGTAAGCAATGCTGAACTGGTCAAGCCAGACTCTGATTTTTTCAGTATGGGGAAGATCTTTTTCTGCGATTTTTTCAATCGTTTCATCCATATCGTCGATGAAATTTTCTGCTTTTTTCCCCGCCTGTTTAACCTGTTCGCGAATATAAAGCAGTTCTTTTTGCCCGACAATAAACCCATCAGCCGCAAAGGCTTCTTCGAGCAGGGTTTTGTTCCAGGCTTGAGTGTCTATTCCGACGAGGGGAATATAATTAAAAGGCGACTGTTCAATGCGCAGGCCAACCAGATCGTAAATGCCACCCTTCAATTTTTGTGCGGTCACATAATTCTGAAACTTTTTGAGCAATACATAATCAGGATTGAAGAATACTTTCTGGATATTATATTGCCGGATGGTTTCTTTATAGTCTTCAGACTGAATTCCATCGCCAACCCAGCTGATGTAAGTCATCGGGTTCACGTATTTACCCACTTTTCCCCAGAAACCCGATTTTCGGTCAGTTTCAGCCTCTGCTTCGGAAGGTTTCCATGACATGTAATCGGCCTTCATGTTCCATAGCTCCTGCAGGCGTTCCATACTGAAGTCGGGAAGCGAAAAGCCTTTCTGGGCATAGTAACTTACCAGAACTCCCTGTTTTTCAAGGGCAATGTAAACTCTGCTGTTGCGGGCATCCGCGTCTTTGCCTTCTTTGGGGGTCTGCGCATAAAATTCCGCAAAATCAGACTCGACTAGATGCAGTGAAACCGCTTTTTCTTCTGCTTTCAGGTTCTTGCGATTATCATAAAATGATTTGAATTCAGCGTCATTTTCATACAAATAAAAGTATGAATTCTTGTAGGCATTTTTCCAACGCTTGTTGTATTCACCGATCAAATCGCCGGCTATGGTGATGATAGCCCATGAAATGCCGGCAATCATCACAATCTGGCCGACCACTGGAACGAAAAACATTGCTCCAAGAGTTACCAGACCAAGAATGCCGCCCACATAATGCTTGGTCAGACTGTAAGAATTGAGTCTGCCGCCTTTGCGGTCTTCAGATCGCCAGATACCAAAGGCATCGATGGCAAGGCCGACAATTGTCAGACCTATGCCGATGCTTCGTGAAATTCCCTGTGATTTGCTCAGCTCGCCAACCGCGTCAGTAGCACCGGTGTTTTGCCCTCTGACCCAGCGCCAGTATGATTTAAAACCCTGGCCCGCTACCTCCGGGTTGTCCCAGCATGGGGGGGGCGCACAGTATTCCATGAAATCCAGAACCCGGTTGTTTTCTACCCAGTCCTGGGCTTTTTGCGCCATATTAGTCAGGCGCATGAATCCAAGAATAAGATTGTCTGAAGACTGCATCATTCTGGTTCGGAAAATGAAGGAAAAACTCAATGTGGCCAGGCGGGCGACCGTTTTTACTACTTCAGAAATATCTGAGAGAATTGTATTGTTATCTCTTAGCATTTTCAGTGCTTCGTAAAAGCCGCAAATGTCAGTCGAACCATCATCCAGCATCATATAAGCAGAGTTGATGGTCATCATCCATTCGCCCCAGACCCGCCCCTCAACCTCGCTTTTGCTTTTTCCACGCAACTTCAGCATGTATTCAAGATAATCAGCGGGTGCGACTATTTCGCTGGGCTCTGGAAGCTTATCGAGCGCTTTTTCGCTTATCCGGGGTTGCGGCAGATCACTGGCTCTGAGAACGGCTATGGTAATCGGTTCAAAAACAAGAACCAGAATCAGAATTAAACCAACCAGTCTTTTGCTTTGTCTGTTCATTTGCCTGCTCCCGAAAAGTATTCAGGCCGGTGATTTTACTCACCGGCCTGATTTTCATCATTCTTCGTCGTCGTCGCCCGGAGGAATAACCGGTGAATCGATAACAAAAGCATCGGTTATCGGATCTTCAACAACGGCCCTATATCCACCTTCTTTGTAGACATTGGCATAGAAGCCTGAGTTTTCCCCTTCACTCAGAGGCATGGTCAGACCGACATCGTCTTTGATTTCTTCGTATTTGGCTGCAATTTCTTTGAACGAAGCAAGTTCGCTGTTGAGATCATGCAGCAGTTCCTTCGGATGCATGCCCTCTTTGTCAAACCACCACCAGCGTTCACGAGTATCAGAATTTGACTCATCTGCGGCCGAGGTGAATTTATCAACTTCTTTCATGTAAAGGTTGGTAAATTTTTCCATTTCGTCATAGGCCGGGTAGATGTCGGCAAGCCAGTCAGCGAAGGTGCTTCCTTTGACATCAAGGAAAGTGCCTTCTTTAAGGAATTTTGCCAGATCGTAGTTGGTGAAATCTTTGGAAAATTCTTCAAGAACTTTGCGCTTTTCTTCGCCGAGTTCGCGCATCATCACTGCCAGGTCAAGGTTCTGTTTGATGGTTGCGAGAAGCAGAACGGTATCGGCGGCTTTCTGGGCAATCGACATCGGGTCATACATCAATGACTGTTCGATATCCATCTGATATACCTTGATGATGTTTCTCGGAGTGGGTTTGCCGTTGCGATCGTTCCAGCGCCAGCTGAAAGCCTTTTTGCAGGTCTTCATCAGGTCATCGTGTTCGCGGTCAGGATCAATCTGATAGCATTCAACCAGTTTGTCGAGGGCCTTTCTGACTTTCTCAGCATGCTTAAGGTGCACTTCACGCATCTGTTCAACCATTTTGTCGGTTTCTTTTATTGCGTTTTCAACCTGTTCGCGGGCCATTTTGATCTGTTCTTTAAAATACATCAGTTCTTTAACGCCAATCTGGAAAGCATCGGCGTCGAAGGCTTCGATCAGCAGTTCTTCAGACCATGCTGCGGAATCAATACCGACCAGAGGAATGTAATTGAAAGGAGATTGCTCAATGCGCAGGCCAACTACATCAAAAATGCCGCCGCGGTGCTTGTTCGCGGTAACCCAGTTCTGATATTTCTTGATCAGAACGTAGTCGGGGTTAAAGAATACTTTCTGAATATTGTATTCTTCGATGGTCTTTTTATATTCGCCAGACTGAATTTTGTCGCCGGCCCAGCTGATATAGGTCATCGGGTTGACAAAATGTCCGACTTTGCCCCAGAAACCACGTTTGGAAGCTTTTTCTTCTTCAGCCTGGGTCGGTTTCCATGACATATAGTCGGCTTTCATGTTCCACAGTTCTTTCAGGCGATCCATGCCGAAATCGGGAAGAGTAAAGCCTTTCTGACTGTAAAAGCTGACCAGTACGCCCTGCTTTTCAAGCTCGGTATAAACACGCATGTTCTTTTCCTGGAGCTTCTGGTCTTCTTCGCTTGATACAGGCTGGCTCTTGATAAAATCGCCATACTGCTGTTCGGTTACGATCAGTGCTGCTGCCTTTTCTTCGGCCTTGAGACTGTTTCGGTTATCATAAAACGATTTGAATTCCGGGTCGTTCTGGTAAAGATACCAGTAAGAGCCTTTGTATGCTGATTTCCAGCGTTTGTTGTAATCGCCGAAAATATCGCCGACCGTGGTAATTGCCAGCCATGCCAGCGCCAGTGCGCCGACAACCTGTCCTACGATCGGAATACAGAACATTGCTACCAGCGCCGCTGAACCAAGAGCGAGACCGACATAGTTCTTAACCAGCGAGTACGAAAAATGTCTGCCACCCTGCCGGTCTTCAGAAGTTACGATTCCGTATGTGTCAAGGGCGATACCAAGAACGCAAAGGCCGATTCCAACAGTGTGACCAAGACCTTTGGCATTGTCGATAACTGATGCGCCACGGTTGGTGTTGATGCCAACCTTCTTCGCAAAATTCCGGTAGGTTGGAACATTTTCAAGGCCGGTTTTTCTTGCCACCCAACGCCAGTAAGAATAGAAACCCTCACCTACGCCCGCTTTATAACCACAGGGAGGAGCCATGTGCGAAAGAAAGGTAGAAACGTTTCGAGCGCTGAAAGTTTTCTGTGCCGCAGTAAACATGTTGCCGGCTTTTTTGAAACCATTGAACAAGTTTGCCTTGCGCTGGAAAAAGCCGACGCCCTTCTGCCAGATTCGCGTACTGGCAACTTTTCCGCCGGTCCATTTTGCTGCTGAAGATACGCCATTGGCAGCCCATCTGGCCGCATCGCCTACTCTTGAATTGGCAACTGCACTGCCGGCCTTGCTGATTACACCACCAACACGTTGAACCATTTGAGAATTGGCGA
>JBMOKV010000437.1:0-10394 GCA_049325495.1 Candidatus Rifleibacteriota bacterium
AAAATAGGTGCGCGGATAATCACTATCCATCTGACTGGTGTAAACCGGAAAAGTATTGCGATGATTGGGAGCAGTCAGGCTGACAAACACGTTTGGCCGACAATTTTCGCCAATGATTTCGATGAATTCACCCTGCGACCGTTCGAGCTTAACGACTCTGGCACTGAGAATTGCATCGGTTTCTGTGGTCAAAAGGGCATACTCACAAACGGCAGGCAGCGAATAACGAATCTTGACCCTATCATTAACAGCAGCAACAGCCTTGTCTGATAATAGAATGATTTCATTTTCGCTTCGAACCCTTGAAATATTGTTCAAATCATCGAAACTGGCATAGGAATAATCGACATAAAAGCTGTAGGCCGACTTATACTCGACTGAGCCAACGCGGTAGGTTGCCTGCAGCATGTAATCGCCGCCTTCTGCCAGAATCAGATCAAATTCCGCAAATTCACCTTTGATTGGTGCAACAGACCTCTGATTGCGGGTCCAGCCACTTGCCCAGTTATAATAAATTCCACCCGAGGCGTCACGCTTCTGGGTGTAAAACCAGCGCTTTCGCATGATTTCGAGTTGAATCTGCCCATTGTTTAACGGCTTGCCATTCTGGTCGAGAACCAGAATCTGAACCGGAAATTCCTGTTCCTGGGCCAGCCCGCCTGGCAATTTGCCGATACCGATGCGGTATTCCGGCTTGTGCGAAAAGCTTTCGACTCCAGTGGATGGTCTGGCATCGACATCAAGAACGGTTGCACTGATTTCAATGCGGTTAAGACCGCTCAATACTTCCTGGGAAACGGGGAGAACGACAACCAGTTCACCGTTTTTATCAAGCATTGAGTTACCAGATTCAATCAAATCTTTGAATGGATCGTTGTGACCAAATTGATATAGGGGGTATTCGGCAACACTGCTGTCATTCTCGGCAAGATGGGCAGTCCATTGCACTTTCGCGTGTCTAAGGGGTCCGCCGGTGTAATAAAGGCTTTTAATGCGGCATTCAAGATAGGGTTGATCAGTTTCCTGCCCTACCACCACCTTAACTTTGCGGGTATCGAGGCGAGTCGAGATTTCGACATAATGGCGGGGCGGCTCGAATTCCTGAACCTGAAAGCCGGTAGAGGTCAAAAGAACTTCAATTTTTTCACTGCTCTGGCCGGCAGCATTAACATTAACCGGCTTAGTTGGCGATCGGTTCATCAGAAAATCCCAGGCGGGTTCAAGCCCCATTCTGGTTTTTTCCTGGTTTTCAACCCGACGGTAAACTCTGAGGTTATACTGGCCAAGAGGAGCATAAGAGGCCAGTTTCAATTCACCAGAAACGGTTCCGAATTCGCTGAGAGCAAGGGTTTCATCGAAAATTTCTTCACCCCGGGGGTTTGAAATCTTAACCGCAACCTCTTCACCGGTCACGGGTCTGATGGTTTTTTCAATGTATTCGCGCAGAGTTGCTTTCCAGAAAACTGTTTCACCCTGCTTGTACACTCCGCGTTCGGTGAACACATGACCTTTGGCGCCAAGCTCTTCTTTCTGGTCAATGTAAGATGAATTGACCGATGAAGGCAGGAACCGATTGCTGCTCAATCTGACAAAACTGCTGTCAGATTCGTTGGCAACGGCCACGATCACCATAGAATCGACCGCAGGTTTAGTCAGGAAAATTTCCGGCTGATTGCCGTTCCATTTGATTGCCGAACATTCTTTATCCTGGCTGACTCTTAACAAGCCGTCACGATCGGTTTTTCCCGGGAAAACGCAGACATCGTCCTTCAGCATCAGCATTACAGAAATATTTGCGAGTGGTTTGCCTGTCTGAATCGAAGTTACCCAGAGCAGTAATTCACTGCGGCTGAATTTATAGGTAATCGAAAGGTCGGTAAGCTGAAACAGGCGGGTCGCCTGCTGTCCGTTTTCCACATCCGATTCGTTGACCCGTATAACTACACTGCCGCCCTTTTCCGGTTCGGCTCGTGAATCGAGGGGCAAAGAAAAGAAATATTCCTGGTCAGGATCATCGGCGCCCATGTATCCTTCGCTGTTGGAAACGAAGTCGGGGGCAAGAAAATCATTCAGCCCTGGAATTTTATCGCTGCCCTGAAGAGCCTTGAGAGCATTCAGGCGATTAACCCCGGTCAGCATCATATTATCAAGGTCGGCGGCGGTAGCTTCAAGCACTCTCTTTTCATGGCTACCAAGTCGGAAAGATGTCACTTCAGTGGGACGTTTTTCTTCTACATCAGGAAAAACTGCGAGAGAATCGAACCAGGGGCCGAAGAAAGCGGGAATCTTCATGAACTGGCAGCGAAAATTTCCCACATTGGCAAAGCTAAGAGGAATCATCTGTCGGCTTCTGAGCTCAAGAACGTTGCGATCGGTGGCAAACCTGATTTCAGGATTAGGCCCACAGGAGGTAAATTCAAACTTGCAGGGATTGAGCACCGGCTCTTTTTCTCCGGTGGAGCCCCCGAGAACTTCAACCTGATATTTCTGGCCG
Organism: Candidatus Rifleibacteriota bacterium; assembly: GCA_049325495.1. Lineage (GTDB taxonomy): Bacteria > Muiribacteriota > Ozemobacteria > Ozemobacterales > Ozemobacteraceae > DYKG01. The sequence continues at coordinate 2,495 of JBMOKV010000437.1, forward strand.
GTGACGAATTTTCCAGAAACCAGGTATTCATTTCGGTTATAGGTATATTGGCGATCGACGGTAAACATGCCTACCGGAGGGAAAATTCTGATTTTTTTCTTGAGCTGGTAATCTTTAACCTGCTCTGAAAGATATATTCGCACCCCTTTGTTGGTCGGTGCATTGAAATACGGTTCTGATCCCAGAACGGTTGTTCCAAGTGCCGTATCAAAAATGATCTCGCGCTGGCGGTTAAGTCTTGCTTTATTGTTTGCCGAAGCAAGCTTGCTGTCGATGACGATGCGGCAGGAACCGGTGGCATTGGGAACCGGGGAAGGGCGAAGAATGAAAATCTGGCGTTCTGGAGGCAAGGCTTTGCTGTTTTCAGCGGCACCAAGCTCGGTCGCATTCCAAACCTTGAATTCAGCATTCTTGCCACTGAATTTTAAAGAAACCTTTTTCGACACTTCCAGTATTGAAACCGGCTGATCAAACTCAAGCCGCAGCTGCCAGTTTGCCGGTTGCAATGAGCCTTCTGCGGAAAGCTGATACTTCAGACCAAGGTCGTTGGCCGAAGCCTGGTCAAGCAATGAAAGCGCAAACAACAAACTTACAAAAAACAATCGGAAAAGGGTCTTTTTATTCATTTGCCGCACCTCTTATTTCTTTATGCCGACATTCTAACTTTAGTAAGCCGCGAGTGCAATTAAAGTGATTGCCCAATAATCACCTTTTGCTCCCATCACCAGGACAAAGGAACATTGAACCGATGAACTGGTTCAAATGGCTCATTTTCATGGGCTTTTCAAGAATACTTACGCCAAGATTCTGAATTTCAAAGGCAGCCTGATCAATATTGGAACCGGAAAAAATAATGAATTTCTGGATCGGTTTGAATTTCCTGACCTCTTTTATAAGTGCAAGGCCGGTCATGTCGGGCATGGAATAATCAGAAATGACAAGATCGAAATCACATTTCTTCAATTGATCAAAAGCGTCTTTCCCACAGCTGCAGCAGACAACCCGATGACCTGCATTGGCAAGCATGGCTTCTGAAACCATGAGCACTCTGGAATCATCGTCAACCAAGAGAATTTTAAGGCTTGCATTCACTGCTCCAGAACCCACAGAAGTGATTTTTTCAGCTTCCGGGCCGTAGTCGGGAAAAAGAATCTTAAATTCTGTACCACAACCGAGCTCTGAATTTACCAACAATATGGCATTATGCCATTCACAAATTTCTTTAACCATGCTCAAGCCGATTCCTGTTCCTTTTTCGCCTTTCGTCGTAAAAAAAGCGCGGAAGCAATTGGCGAGAGTTTCTGAATCCATTCCGGTGCCATTGTCTTTTATCGAAACCCCGGAAAAACCGTCTTGTTTAAAGGTTGCCAGTTGGATAACTCCGCCATCCGGCATGGCGTCTACCGCGTTAATAATCAAATTGACCAGGACTTCTCGAATATGACTGGGACTGATATTAACCGGGTGATCGTTATGGGAAATGAATTCAACCTGTATTTTTCTTCCTTCCAATTGAGCCTGTTCCTGCCATTTAAATCTTGTAAGTGTCACCACATTTTCTATCAGCTGATTGAGATCGACCGGAACTTTTTCCAGCAAATTTTCACGCTGCCGGTAAAAAGCTTTCATTCTTTTTACCAGTTCTATGCCATCATAACCCGCATCTTTAATAGATTTCAGATAATCCATCACCGTCTTTCGATCATCGAGAAGCCGGGGTTCATCAATTAGAAGCTCGGAAAAACCGGTTATCGGGGTAAGAATATTGTTGAAGTCATGGGCTATTCCGCTGGCCATCTGCCCTAAAGCATTGAGCCTCTCCTGGTTAACCGCTTTTTCATTGGCAAGCTGCAGTTGGTTCAGGGTCTGCTCAAGTTTTCGGTTACTCAGAACCAGCTCTGCAGTACGCTTTTCAAGCTGACGTCTAAATTCCCTGATAATAAGAAAAGCCGCGCAAATAATCGCAAACAGCCCAAAGAAAAGCCGTGTTGCCCATAACGGCACTTTTTCCTCGAGTTTTTCTTTCAGATTTCGCTCAAGACATTTGAAATAAAATGATGCTGAATCTTTCTTCCAAATTTCAAGGTGCTGGTCAATCTTTTGTAAAATCTGCCAATTTTTACCTTTTTCAGCAGCAAAGTGAAGGCTGGTCGGATTGAAAATCAATGAAGTCTCCACCAGTCCGTATTTTGGCCCGAGAAGCTTGCCGGCAAACCGGTTGGTTAAAAGAACGTCGGCCTGCCCCTTTTCAACCGAGGTAAAAATCTCGTCATAATTCTGCAATTCAAGAATCTGGCATTGATAATCAAGATTTTTAAGCAGATTTTTTAAAAATTCAAGCTGAACAGATTCAGCCAGAATTGAAACTTTCAACTGATTTAGATCTAGAATGCTGTTAATACGACCAGGCTCAGCACAATAGGCCTGAAACCAGTCCGAAATAACCGAAACTTTGTTCAGATCATATTTCCTGATTCTGGTTTCGGTATAAGCGACATCGGTCATCAGGTCTATACGCCCGCCTTCCAGATTGCGAAGACACTCGGACCAGTCGGCAAAAACGAATTCCAGCTGCCATCCTTCATGTTTTGCAATTTCCTGGAGCAGTTCGACGAAAAAACCGGCGGGTTGCCCATTTTCGTCAAGAAAAACCTTGGGAGGATTCTGGTAAATTCCAATTTTAACCACAGTTTGCGCCACAACTGAAGATGAGCAGAAAAGACAAAACAGGACAATGAGAAAAAAGCGAGAATTCAACATAGTATCACTCTCTAACAAATATTTATTTAATGTACGAAAAGATCAGATTTTTTCGAAATACAAATCAGAACCGGAACATGCTCTACAGACTTTTTGCTCAGGTTCAATCACCAGAAAAGACTCGCTGCATTTCTGGCAAAAAGCAGCGGGATAAACATCTGGTTTCTCGAAATTCAAAACCTTTACCGGATACCAGGCTAAAATCTTCTTACTGATCCCGGAAAATTCTTTCATAATTTTTTCGGCCGAATCAGCTCGGGCCGGGCCACCTTTTTTGACTTCAGCGCTGCGGGTCCGGCTGAAGAACTTGGCAATCTCAGGAGTTTGATTCGGGTCGATTTTATCAACATCGACAAAAACCCTTACTCCACGGCCATCAGCGCGATCATAAAGGGTAAAAGCAAAACGCCCGAGATGGTTAAGCACTCTGAGATAGCGGTTACCATAGGTACACCCGGTCATGTTCTGAAGAACGTCGATAATGCAGGATTGCCCTTCACACACAGCATTGATCTTGTCTTTAACCGGCCCAAGCTTTTCAAGTCCCAGTTCAACCATATCAATTCCGATTGCAAGACCAGGTGCACGTTTGGTGTGAAAACAAAAGAGTTTTTCAAGCAACGCCTTTTTTTCGTCAGGAGTCATCAGTGTTCCTTCTTCAATTTTTTTTCCCCGGCAGTGGGCTGATTGAGCTGCTCATTCATTTTGACATAAGCATCCTCAACCGTCATCAGGGTCATTTTAACTTTGAAATTGAAAGCCTTCTCATCCTTTTGCAACTGGCTTTTGAGTTCTTGAAGATAATTTTGCATCGGTTCGACAATTTTGCGATGATTGTCGTCAAGTCCGTTACCAGCTGAGGCGACTGCCTCGATTGTCGCATCGACGACTGAAGCGAAACTGACCACATCTTGGGCGACAAACAATTCGTTCAATTTCAAAAGATTTATTGAAATTTTATAAAGCTGTTCGCCAAGCACAGATTTGGGCATGCACTCATATAGTACAGTCAGTCTTTTTGAAAATTCAAGGGCGGTGTTGTGGGCAGTGGTCAGATCACCTGCATTCATCGAGGAATTGATCTGACCGATCAGGTCGGCAAGTTTTTTCAACTTGTTTTTCCAGTTTTCATCTTTTTTGGCCCACTCTGGCGGGGACTGGCTGAAATTGTTGTCAAAAGAAATCCAGGCATTCATGATTTCCTGAATTACCGGTTTGGCGGTGGCTGCAGAGTCAATGTTTCGTCCCAATTTGACCGAAAGCGCCACAAGTTCCGAGGATTTTTCTACAAAAGAATCACCAGCGCCGGAACCGGAAATCAACGAAAGAAGGTTGGTATCGCAGGCACCACACCAGGTATGCAGCGCAAGAAACAAAACCAGAAAAAGACGGCAGGTTTTACTCATGTTTGCCTCCCTGAAAATCTAGCTTTCATTTTATCACATTGTCAGACGATGCAACACCTTAGTTAAAAGAAGGGACAAATCGCAAATTTACAAGGAAACTTCACTGATCCGCAGATAATGCGAAGTGCTTAGCTGAGATTCAAACAAAATTCGAGATTTAAAGCGCTGAACATTCATGGGCAGGTCTTCTTCGGCTTCGCCCTTGCGATAATTTATATGCTGAATAATTATCAGTCGTGAATAAGAACGGTTGTACAGCATTTTCTCCAGCCTTTCCTGCATCAAATAGGCAGTTGAAAAGGTAATGGCACTTTTCTTCAAAGGGACATATAAATTTGGCCGGTTCACAATAACGATACTCTCTTCGCCCACCTGATGACGTTCAAATACTTCTCTTGCCCATCTAAATTCGCGATATTCGAGAATTCTCCCGGCTCCGTCGTTAGCAGCGGCAACCGGCCAGCATGAGATCAAAAGCGCAAACATCAGCAGAAGAATTCCCGGGGCTATGTTTACCGGGCTTTGGAATGTTTCGATGCGACGCAGCCCGCTGACTGAAAGAGCCGCAATCAAGGGAAGAAAGACAATTGCAAGCCTGGCAGTGTGCGGCTGAGCCAGATTGCCATGAACATAAAGCAACCTTGCGAAAAGATGAAAAACGGTTGTCGCTGCCAAAGCTGCATTGAACCAGCGCTGTTCTTTGACCAGCTTGTGATTGAACCATTTTTCAAGCAAAAGAATCAGGCCTACACAGGCCATTACCGTTAGAATCGGCCCGGCAAAACGCTGACTGCGACCTGACAGGAAAAACATGACCATGCCCTTGAAATTGGGCCAGAGATATTCCAGGCCAAAAGCACGGTCGACCGTATCGACCTGAAAACGTACCGCATCCCAGGTGGCCGTTCGCAGCCACAGGGCCGGCAGCAGAAAAATTGGAAAAGCGAAAATCAGCTTTTCCCGCCAGTCATCGCGGGCATTTTCCGGAAGAAAGGTCAGCAAAAGTGGCAGAATGCAGAGCACGGTTGTAATCGATTCGTAGCGGGAGTGAGCCAGCAGAATCGAAGAAGCGACGACCGCCACTGAGATCCAAAGATTGCGGGTTTCGAGAAATCGGTCAAGCAGAAAGAAGCAAAGCATCAGCAAAGCGAGATTGAAGGTCTCGAAACCGGCTGAAGTGAAATACTGCACAAAGACCGGATATGACGCCATGGCAACCATTGCAACATATCCCCACAAGCCTCCTTCACGCCGGGTAACCATGAGAAACAGCAGGAAAAGTGCAAGCCAGGCAGCCATAGCATTGAGAATGAATGCATTGGCAGGGCGATAGCCGATTATTCCATGCAACAGGGAAAGGGCGAAAGGATAGGCGGGCGGTCGCATTTCCGTTTTTTCGGTAATCACGGTGCGCATTCCATGATAGTAATAAAGGCTTTCTACGGGCAGAACACATCTGGTAGTATCGTTCATTTCCATTGAAACGCCCAGCAGATTTGTTTCATCAGCAAGAATTCTGAAATCGGGTGGAGAAAGAAATAGCCCCGCAATTACAATTATTGCTGCAAATACGGCGGCCCTCGAATTTGCCCGGCAAGATTCGACCATGCAAAGGGAGTGCTCTGAATTATAAATTGAGAAAACCAGCATGAGAAAAGCGATAAACATGAAATACCATGCCGAATTCTGGTAAGCGCTGACTCGAAAACTTTCTTCCGGAAGAAAGCCGAGGCCAAGAGCGGCAATTGAACTTATCACTAGAATTATCAGAGACTTTTTCATGTCAATTCTCCTCAGAAACGGCATTTAAACGGGAAATTCTAATAAAAACTCCCGCATGCAGCTGATTTTCATATAAGGTTTCGAGCCTGAAATGTTCACCCAGATTCGAGTTCTCTTCAGGTTTGCCATCATTTAAATTAATTTTTTGAATTACCAGCGCATGACGATAAGTTCGTCGCTGCAGCTGTGCAAGTATGTCTTCTGGATTACTGCGTGCGTAACCAGTGTATAATGCGCTGAATCTAAAAGGAACATAAAGATTTGCGAGATCGGAAATGAGAAAATACTCATCTTTCGCGGGAAAATTACGATCGAGATACTGCTTGACCGTTCTGAATTCACGGTAAAAGAAAATTTCACGCACCGCCAGATTCTGCCCCGCAACTGGCCAACCATGAATCATCAGAGCAAAAACTCCGACAAACCATAAATAGCGCAAGCGGTTCTGCCACATGGAAAGACTGTGCAACAAATAAACCGCGAGAAATGATAACAGTGGCAGAAAGACCAACCCAAGCCTGGAAGTGTACTGCAGAGTGAGGTCGCCCCAGAAATAAGCCATGCGGGCCAAAAGATGAACAGCTGCAAGGCCGGAAACAATCAAAAGAAATGCCGGACTTTTTTTTTCACTCTCTTTTGAATTTACAAACTGGTCAATCATATACTTAATTAATCCTGCTATCGCCAGAAAACCAAGAATGCTGACCATTCCATATTCCCGCTGATGACCAAAAATAAACTTTACGAACTGCACAAAGTTTTTCTCAACCAGATTCAGACTGAAGGCCTCTTCAATTGAATTAACCTGAAAAGCCTGAATACTGAAGGTAACGATTCTCAACCAGGCAACCGGCAGAAATAAAAAGGGTGCAATAACGGTTTTCCATGAAAGGCAATTGTACTCGGCAACCGGCATTTTATAAAGAAGCACCGGGGTCACGCAAAAAACGGCCAGCGCCGACTCATACCTTGTTTGCGCAAGAAGTGGAAGCGTCAGAAAAATCATTTCAAGTTTAGATGCCTGGGGGTTCTGAAGGAACATGCGACATAAAAAGACAAGAATCATGAGCCATAGCAGATTTACAGTCTCAAAACCACAGGATCTAATATAAAGAATCAACAGTGGGAAGGAAAATAATACCAGAATTCCCAGAAAAGCTGACAATTTGCCGATTTCGGGCTCAATTAAAGCATAAAAAATTGCAAGAATGAAAAAAGCAGCAAGAATATTCACTCTGAAACCATTGGCCGGGTCATAGCCGAAAAGGCTATGAAACACATAAAGATGAAAAGGAAAAAAGGCCGGGCGCATGTCAATGACACTTTCCAGAGTTCTTTTCATCCCGTAAAAATAATTGAGAACAGCAGTCGGGTTACAGCATTCATGCGAATCGTACATCGACATCGAGGTTCCCAGCAAATTGGTTTCATCGGCAAGAATGCGAAACTCGCCCGGTACTGCTACTGAGGAAACAATTATCAACAGAACCATCCCAACCAGCGCAGGGTAATGCAATCTAACCCAGGTAATAAATCGGTGGGAATTTTCAGCCAGATCCTCGGCCATGCAGATAAACCAGAAGATGCAGTTTAACAAAATGAAATAAAAGGTGGTGCTGCGATACCACTGCTCCATCTGCAGCTTTTCGGGCAATAAAAAGCCAAGCAGAATAGCAGCCAGACATGAAAGCCCGGTCAATCCAATGATTGTCCAGCCTCTCGACCTGATTTCCTGCATCCGGCCTCTCTCCTTAACTTTTGCTGGGAAAATTCTACCACAGTTTGCACGGGTAGAGTAAACGCAAAAAATCATCCGCGCTTTCGCAATTAATCAGAATCGAAAAGGTTGCCAGCCGCTCGCGAAACTGCTACTCTGCTGCTGGTTATCAGGCAGATAAATATCCAGTCGATTTTGGTCTATTTTGTCCCCGGAGTCACACAATCATGAACAA
>JBMOKV010000438.1:0-10295 GCA_049325495.1 Candidatus Rifleibacteriota bacterium
TGAGAAAAATTCTGCAGATGCCAGGCAAAATCCGTATTATTCGAAATTATGATCGGATCATATCGCCAGATGATTTTTTCCGGGCCGATTGTTTCTGCGAGCATTTCAGCGGTTGTAACAGCGTCCTTCCAGTCTGGAACGGCGGGCTCAAGATCTTTTCCGTAGCCGTTGACGGTCAGCATGAACCCGAAAGGAATTTTTTGTTCGCGGAGTCGCTGGATGGCCGGCCAAAAGGGTTTGGGGTTGCGGGTCCAGAATATGAAGGCAATGACATTCTCTGGTTTGATAGAAATCTTTGAAATCTGCCGGGGATTGAATGGGTTGGCAACTTCACAGAAACCGGCCTCATATCTTTCGAGAAACCATTCTGTCTGAAAAGCGGGAATATCACAGCGCCTGGAAGCGCTTATCACATTCTTTTCAAATGCCATTGCGTAATTATAAAACTAAACAATCTCTGGCAGCAAATGCCTGGTAATACAAAGCCCACTCTTTATCTCTGTAACGGCGCACGCTTCGCTGGTGGTTGGCTAGCCTTTCGAATCATATGAAGCGACTTGAACGGATTCGCTTTTTATGGGCTCAAATATGGTTGGTAATGAAAACAGCGGGCGTTTGTTTTCTGCGTCGTAACATTGACAGGCCGGCGAATGATTCTTATAATTGGAAGAAATTGTACACACTCGAATTGGAAAGCCTCTTAAAAAGAGAGCGGAGGGAAAAATATGAAACTGTTTTCAAAGGCTCTGGTCAGAAGAATCTCGCTGCTGACAGTGATCTTCTTCGTTCTTTCCACCTTCTCGGCTCAGGCTCAGACAAGCCAGGTCAGTATTCCGGTTAATGCCGGGCAGCCTGTCGATGTTTCGATCCTGAATACCGTTCTGCCTGAACTCAACAGTCTGCAGGCAAATCTGAGAACGACTCAGAATACCATTGCAACCATTGAAAAAATTTCTACTCCGCTTTATAACCAGGTTGTTCCCACCGGCATGGAAACCATGAGCATTGCCGAACGGGTAAAGGCAATTCTGGGTAATGCCAAGAATCTTCTTACCGGCACATTGAAAACCTCCAGTGCCGCCGCTTCCCAGAATCTGCAGGCCGGCGCCACGCCCGGCACTCTGCCAATTGATCAGCAGCTTGCTTATAGTGTTGAACAGCTGGGTATTCAGGCTTCCAAAATTCAGACCAACTCACAGGCAGCTGGTGCAATTGACAAGCTCAAATCGATTCTTGCCGTGGTCAAAGACAAACTGCAGGCAATCGTTAATGTTATTCGCGCCAAGATTTTTGCGGTTGGCCAGAAAGTCGGGCTGATCAGCAAAGACAAACGTTTTGAAGACGGCAAAGTGGTCGATAATAAAGGCACCATCAATGCTGCCGCCGATGTTCAGTATGCTGACAGCTTTTCTGGCAAACTTTCAAAAGGCGTGAATGAAGGCGTTCAGAATGCCAAAACTTCACTGAAAAACAGCTTTTCATTCACCAATCTTGCTCTGACCACTACGGTTGCCGTTGGAACCAATCTGGCAATCGACATGATTCATGGTGAAAAGCCCTCGTTTAAAAAAGCAGTAAAAGCCGTTGCTTCGCTGGAATTTGCCGGCAGCGTGGTGGGTTCTGCTCTGGGTGCCGCCGGTGGCCAGTTTACCGCTTCTCTGGTGAAATCTTTTATTCCAGGGCCGATTGGTGCCATGGTAGGCTCCGTGATTCCGGTAATGTTTGCATCGGCAACCGGTCAGATGGGCTCTGGCCTGCTTGCTGGCTTGAAAAATGGTGAATTTTCAATTGCCAAGGCCTGGAAGCAGGTTGATAAGGTAGATCTGGTGGGTTCTTCAATCGGTTCAACCATCGGTATGGCTCTGGGTGCTCCGATTCCGGTTGTTGGCCCGATTATCGGTGGTATCGTCGGTGGTCTGCTCGGCAGCAAAGTGGCAAAATGGGTTTCTTCTTTTGCCGGTGGCAAAAAGATTTCGTTCTTCGGCCGCGGCTCTGAAATTGAACCTTCACAGATGCCCCGCAAAACTGGTGGTTTCCCGGTCGGTATCGGTAATATTGCCGGTGGCGGAACATCAGGTCCGGTTGTAATGGGCTCTCAGGAAACTCCGATTTCCGGCAATGTCAGTGCATCTTCTGAACAGCTCAAAGCTGCGGAAAAGAAATACTACGATGCCTATCTGCAGTATAACCGCATGGTTGAAACCGGAGATTCTGCCGGTGCTAAAAAAGTATTTGAACAGCTTAAAGTATATTCTGATGAGTACAACAGTCTGAAAAAACAGGTCAAATAAACTTTTTAATCTCAGCAAAAAAAAGCAGGCTCTGATGAGCCTGCTTTTTTTGTGGACGTTTTATTCAGCGTTTTTCCAGAAGCAATTCGCGCCCTGCTGGTCTGAGGAAAACCGATCTCGAATCGATGCGGGCTTCATTGAACAGCGGGCAGAGATCTCTGGTTGATTCGGTTGAACCCAGCAGAAGGTAACCGTCTTCGTTAAGATGCCGGCGTATCTGCTGAAAGAGTTTTTCCCGATCGCGGGTCGAAAAATAAATGGCAACATTCCGACAGACAATCAGATCGAAACGCTCAGGAATAAAAAATGGCTGATGCAGCTCAAGGCGGTCAAACACGACAGATTCTTTGATTGTCTGATCGATCTGATAGTTATCGGAAACAGGGGTGAAAAAGCGTTCAAGCATGTGTCTTGGAACCCCGCGCTCAACTTCAAATCTGCTGTATGTGCCGCTTTTGGCGATGTCCAGTGCCTGGTGGGAAATGTCGGTAGCTATAATGCGATATTCGCCAGGTCTTGCTCCAATTTCACGCAGAATCATGGCGATGCTGTAGGCTTCCTGGCCAGTTGCACAGGCTGCGCTCCAGATTCTTAACGGGCGATTTTCTCCCCGTTGGCGGATTTTCTGTAACAATTCTGGTAGAATGTGATGTCTGAGAGCTTCAAAAGGACTGTTGTCACGAAAAAAGGAAGTTTCTTTTACCGTAATATGATCGATGATATCATTGCGTACATCAATTCTTTCGGGTTCTTTAGCCAGAAAATAAAGGTGACTGAAAGTGTTGCATCGGTATTTTTTTAGAAGACCATCGAGTCTTTCACGAATCAGGTACTCTTTTTCTTCATTCAGAGATATACCTGTAAGATCAAAAATCAACTGAATCCACAGGGCCAGTTCGTGCGCGGCAAGAATTTGCATGTTCAACCTCTCTCAAATTCAGTTATATCTGTTTTATTCAATGAATCGCCGGCATGGCTCTGATTTTTTCTGTTCCCAAGTCTCTCAAGGCGGTTTGGGATTTCATTTAAATGTAGAATTTCGTTTGCCAGTCCTGCTTCGACTATTGCTTTAGGCATACCATACACAACGCATGAGTCTTCACTCTGGGCAATAATTAGATGTTTTTCAGCGCTTTTCAGCAGCCTTGCGCCGTTAAGTCCGTCAGTGCCCATTCCGGTCATAATAAACAGAGCAATCTGACCATTGAAATTTTTGTGGGCCGATTCAATCAAATAATCGATTGAAGGTCGGCAATTATTCACCGGAGGATCATTCGAAAGGGCAAAAACATATTCGTTTCGAATTTTATTTCTGGTTAAGGCCAGGTGGTGCCCGCCCGGTGCAATATAAATATGGCTTTCTTCAAGCAGCATTCCTTCTTCAGCCTGATGAGTCACAAGGCCAGAACGTTCCTGTATGCTTGCAGCAAGAGCTTCTGAAAAGTTAACCGGGATATGTTGGACAATAATGACCGGGGTTTTCAATGGCTGGTGAATTTCGCCGAAAATTTTCGTTAAGGCGGGGGGGCCACCAGTAGAGATGCCGATAATGATAAGGTCCGGGGTAAACAATCTGATGCTTTTTTCTGTTTTGGTAATTTCAGTGGGTTGTGAAACCATGATCTCCTCATGGGTGGGTTTTTCCTGTTTTAAAAAAAACGCTGGCCCCGAACAATTGTATCTCAGAAAAAAAGCCTTAAGTTTGCTGCCAAGATCAACTTCAAGAATTTTCATGGTTTCGTGAATGGTATCGCAGACAGGTTTGCTGATGAAATCAAAAGCACCGGAATTTAAAGCCCTTACCGCAACTTTGCACATAGAGCTTGAAGCGCCGCTGACTATAATAATTCCGCACTGGATTTGCTGTTTTTTGAGCTCGTCGATGACTTGAATACCGCTCATTTCAGGCATATCAAGGTCGAGAAAAACCAGATCCGGTTTCAGATCGATTACTTTGGCCAGGGCGATTTTCCCGTTGGGTGCCTGTCCCACAATTTCGATTTCCTCAAATTTTTTCAGAAGGTCACAGAGAATTTTTCTGAAAACCAGAGAATCATCGACTATCAGAGTTTTTAAACGTTGTGTCAGCATCACCTGTTTGTAGAAACCTCGTCTGTAACATTGTTGCCATCAACCAGGTCGCGGTCAAGCAATTCATCGATCTTAACCAGGCCAACCATCTTGTCTTCGATGAAGCAGAACCCGGAAATCGCTTTTTGAAAAGATTCCTGCAGATTTTCAGGATTTGAAGTGGTGTGAGTTGCTGTTGCGGGGAAAATTCCGTGCAGCGCTTCAACCAGCAGGCCAACCAGTTCATTTCCTGTCTGAATAACCAGTATTCTTGATTCTTCAAAAATAGTCTGAGCCTTCAATTCAAGTTTAACTGCCGGGTCGATAAGCGACAAAACCCTGCCTCGCAGATTGAAAAGGCCTTTTATGTAAGCAGGAGCATGGTGAACCGGTCTGATATCAGGAATGGCCAGTACCTCCTGGATGCAGGCGGTCGAAATTCCGAGAACCGTTTCTGCAACTTCACAGACAAGAATCATGTTGTTATCCTGGTCGATCATGCTTTCAACCAGACTGCTTTCGTTCACCATATCACACCCTGAACTTTTTCATCATCTTGCTGAGCTGTTCAGAAAGCCGTGACAGGTCACGGGCGCTGGCCAGAACCTGCTGACTCGAACTTGAAATTTCATTTGAAGCCCGATTAACCCTTGACACATCTTTGGCAGCTTCTTTGGTGCCGATGGCAATTTCGCCCATGCGGGAATTAACATCGCGGATGCTGTTCGAGGTGTCGGCAATGCTGCCCGAAATGCTGCGGGTAACGCTGGCCTGCTGCTCGATGCTGCTTGCAATGGCGGCAATAATGTCACTGACTTCACGAATGATTTTGCTGATGTTTTCAATATCACCAATGGCGTTTACCGTGACATCCTGGATACCCGCAATTTTTTTGCGGATATCGATGGTTGCCACGGAAGTCTGCTGGGCAAGCTCTTTTACTTCGTTTGCTACCACGGCAAACCCTTTTCCGGCAGCACCGGCTCTTGCCGCTTCGATCGTTGCGTTTAGAGCCAGCAGGTTCGTTTGCGAAGAGATGCTGGTAATGGTCTCCGTAACCTGGCCGATTTCCTGGGCCGATTTTTCCATGGCTTTGATGATTTCAGAAACACCACTGGCCTGTTGACTTGCATTGCTGGCAATTCTTCTGGCTTTTTCCGAATTGGTGGCGATTTCAGAAATGGTAACGCTCATTTCTTCGGTTGCTGTTGCAACGGTGGTCAGGTTCATCGTGGTCTGTTCCATGCTTGAAGCGACGGTGACGGCATTGGAGCTCATTTCTTCAACGGCCGAAGCCACCAGAGATGAGCGGTCAGATGATTCCCTTGAGTTGTTTGCCAGTTGTTCAGAGATTGCAGAAAGCTGAGTTGCAGAAGAGGCGATGGTCTGAGTGCTTTCATTGAGTTGTCTGAACATCTGGGTCAGCTGGTTAACCATGGTCGCCACAGCTTTCATTTGTTCGTCTTTTTCAGATCTGGGTTTAACATCGACGAGCAGGTCGCCTTCAGCAACTTTCTGCGCGACCGAAGTTACGCCGACCAACGACTGAATAAGTTGATTCAGGCAGTTTTTCAGCGCATCAAATTCACCGCGGAATTCGGCAGTAACCAGATCAGGAAGCTCGCCGCGGCTGAGACTTTTTAAATTCTCCGATACCATAACTACCGGTTTGGAAACTGCTTCGAGAATATTATTCATTTCTTCAACCAGCTTGGCAAATTCGCCGCGATTGCGTGATGCGTCGCAGCGCACTGAAAGGTTCCCATCAACCGCTGCCTGGGTGAGTTTGTGGCTGTCTGAAATCAAACTTTCAAGTGAACTTTTGACAAATTGCAGATTGTTGAAAATTCCCTGAAAAGAGTCGAAAACCGGCTTGGTAGCTTGATCCGGAGTGCCAATATTCCACGACCAGTTCAAATTGCCTTCGGCAAGTTTTTCAAGACAGGCTGCCAGTTTGTTCAGTTCCTGGCTTTGATAGGCAAAAACCTGGTTTGCGGTATCGGTTAAAGATTCGACGTCTTTTCGCCCCTGTTCAGCCTTTTTCAGCAGATAATGGTGACAGTTTTCGGGGCGGTTCAGGTTGTTGTGAATGGCAATGGCCATACTTTCGCAATTGCCGTAACCGCAGGAGTTGCAGTTGAAATGGTCTTTTTCCGAGTATTTTTCCATCTGCAGATAAATTTTGTCGAGCTCAGCCTTGCTCGGAATTCTGGTGGTGTTTGTCTGGCTGCGATTTTCATAGGATCGGCTGTAAAGCTTTGGTTTCCAGAATCGCGTTACCAGTTTTTCAATTCCTTTTTTGGTTCGATAGCCGGACATTGGACCCCAGCGGACATGGCGCTGTTGCATCGTCTGGTTGCGCTCCTCGACCAGTTTTTCGACTTCATCGGGGGAGCAATGGTTGTTCTCTGTTCCGGTGCCGCCATTGCAACCCAGCTCACAATTCAGGCAGTCGACCAGCAGAGGAGCTTTTTTCTCAAGCCTCAGACGGTTGAGATTCCTCAAATAATCATAAATAATGTGAGGGCCTTCAATTTTTCTGGTCACTTCTTTAACATTTGCGTTCCAGCGCTCTGCTGTTCTAAGAAGTCCGCCGGGTGAAGAAAAGAGAACGGCACGCTCGGCGGGTGGATTGTCATAATCGACTTCTGGGAACGTATTCAAATGAATGTTCTGAGAATTCAAATATTTTTTCAAATTTGTCATGGTTACGTTGAATTCCCCAAGGCCGGTTTGGAAGAATTCTCTTTTTTTGGCAACGCAGGGTGACAAAACTGCTACTTTATGGGCAGCATATTTGGGCCAGTATTCCCTTATCAGTTTGATTGTGTGTAGCATTGGGCTGTCTGCCGGCGCAAGCGATGGTATAAGATCGGGGTGATAGATTTCAGCGAAATTTACCAGAGCCGGACATGGCTGTGCGATTACAAGATCAGGATTATTGTTTTCAATATGGTGAAGGTAAGACTTTATGGTCAGCTCAGCACCAAAACTAACGTCAAAAATTGCGGCGACTCCGATTGCCTTCAGCCAGCCATTCAGTCTGAGATACTGGTTGGGAAATGAAACCGCAACTGCGGGGGCAACCACTGCTACTATAGGCTCCCGGCGTTGAAGTGCTTGGATAAAGGCGTCGGTATCGTCAACCGGTCTTCTGGCATCGTGAGTACAGGCTTTCATGCATTGCCCGCAACCGATACACATGTCAGAATTGATTTGTACCGAATCTCCTGATGCATCATTGCAGAATTTGACCGGGCAGGCGGCAATACAGGCATGGCAATTTACACAATTTTCTTTTATAACTTCAATAACCTGAGGCAGAGAACGTAGCATAGGGGGACCTCCCGGGTCTGATCAATTATTTTGTCTGAGAGCTGAAAGCCATTCAGACATCTGTTGCATTTCAAGTTTTGGTATAACGCACTCAATACCTTCGGCGGCAAAATCATCGGAGAAATCAGCGGAATTGCTGCCAAGGGCGGCAATTCTCACTCCGTCGGCTTTGCAGGCCTTTCGGAGTTTCCGCAGGCCAATGAAGCGATCCTGTCTAAGACTGCTCATGTCAGCAAGAATTGCCCTGAAACCTGTTTCCGGAGCCGAAAAACATTTTTCCAGTTCAGGAATCGAATCGAAAAGGCTGACCGCGAAACCTTCGTTTTCAACCTGCATTTTAAGCTGATTTTGAAAGAATTTTTCCGGCTCGAAAACCGCAATTTTGGGAGACTGGGGTTGGCTCCCGGCCTGAATCAGCGGCTCATTCAAGAGTTCTGGCTTGACCAGGGATACAATTTCCAGAATATCAAGAAAAAGGATCGATTCATTTTTCCAGACGGTTGAGCCGGCAATGCCAGGCTGCCTGAGCACTGTTTTGTCGAACTCGGGTCGCAATTCAACAACCTGAATCGGCAACGCTGCAATCAGACCGATTTCCCGATTGCGGATGCGCAGTACGATAATTCCCCATTCATGGTCTTCTGAAAGGTTATCCAGCTTATGTTGCCCTGAAATCATGAAAACCGGCAGCAGCTTTTCCTGGATTTGAACAGCTTTCCAGTCGCCGCAACTGATAAGACTGCCCGGATGCAACTTTTCAAGGCGGGAAACGAGAAACAGCGGAAGAACATAAAGTTCCGGATTCCCAAGTTTGAACGAAAGGAATGGGATTGTCAGCTGGTCATGATTAAAAACTTTATTTGAATCTACCAGACTTGCGCCGATAGCTGACTGTTGCGCAATCAGATTCGCTCTTGACGCCAGTCCCATGACGTCGATAATCAGTGCTATTTTACCATCGCCCAGTATGGTTGCTCCTGAATACTCAGTAAGTGTTTTCAGATCCTGTCCAAGTTGTTTAACAACGATTTCCTCGGTAAACAGGGGTTTATCCACAATCAATGCAAAATTGAAGGTGCCGGTTGTTACAACAATAACATTCAGGCCGCTGGCCGACTGCAGTCGCCTGCCATCGTTGCGATGCTTGAGATTTCTTTCATCGACGGTAGGCACAAGTCCGACGCTTCGCTGATTTCGCCGTTGCGAGCGTCTATCGGCAATTCTGACGCGCCGGTCGGCTATCGACGCTACCGTTTGTGTTTGATAGACAGTCTTTCCCTTGCCGAGAAAACGGTTCAAAGAAATCAGAGGCAGCAGTTTGCCTCGCAGAACCAGGACTTCCTGAGTGCCGATGATTTCAATTTTTCTTTTGACCATTTCGGCAGGAATTAAAAGCATTTCAAGAACATTTGCCTGGGGAATGGCAAACATCTCGTCACTGCTGGTAAGAATCAACGACGGAATGATGGCCAGAGTCAGGGGCAGTTTAATTTTAAAAGATGAGCCCCTGCCGATCTCAGAAAGGATTTCAACCTTTCCACCCAGACGGTCGATGTTTGATTTAACTACGTCCATGCCGACGCCCCTTCCGGAGAGGTCGGTAACCGCACTTGCGGTAGAAAGGCCGGGCAGAAAAATCAAATTCTGCATTTCTTTCATTGACATGCTTTTGGCCTTTTCGAAAGAAATCAGGCCGCGGTCAATTGCTTTCTGGCACACTTTTTCGCCATCGATGCCCTTGCCATCATCAGTGACTTCGACAACTACACGGCTGGCTTCGTAGAATGCATTGATTCTGATCTGGGCTGGAAGGGATTTGCCTGCAGATTTTCTTTCTTCGGGGGTTTCAATGCCATGATCGATTGCGTTGCGAACCATGTGGGTAAGAGGGTCTCCCAGCCCTTCGATCAGGGTTTTGTCCAGCTCTACCTCGCGTCCCTCCATGGTCAGCTTTATTTCCTTATTAAGCTGTTTTGACAGGTCGCGTAACATTCTTGGGAATTTGGAAAAAACCCGGTCAAGGGGCTGCAGGCGGGTCATCATGATTGCTTCCTGAATATCGGTGGTAACCTGACCCATGCGTTGCCCGCTGATTCTAATTGAACGAAGGTCATTGCGGTTTATTGCCTCACGCAGCTGGTTGCGGCTCAATACCAGTTCGCCGGCCAGATTCATCAGGTTTTCAAGCAGGCTGACCTTTACTCGCAAAGTTGGCTCATTATTGTCTTTCAGCAGAATTTTTTCAGGAGTCTGATTGGCTGTGGCTTTTTCTGTTTTCTCTTGTGCTAATTCAGAAACAGAACTGGTTTTTTCCTGATAAGGCTGGAAGGTTCCCCGGGGTATTTCAAGAAACGAATCTATATCCTCGATTCCAATTTCGGTTGTGTAGATTACGTCCATGTGCAGTTGTGGCTGTTTCTGGTCGATGGTTGCAGCAAACGCATCTGCATCGAGTTCTATCGCGACCGGAGTTCCCAGGCCATGAAGCAATTTGAGAAAATCGTTGAGCGGCTTGTTCTTCTGGTCAAATTCAGCAATCAGGTCAATTCGCCCTGCGAGAATGTTCAAGCCTAAAGATCTTGCCTGCTGAAGCAGTTT
>JBMOKV010000439.1:0-10137 GCA_049325495.1 Candidatus Rifleibacteriota bacterium
CAACTGATCTTCGAGGTCTGCACATCGTGCTTTCAAACTGTAACTTTGATCGCGGAACTGTCGCAGTTCTTCGCTGGCCTGGCTGAGCTCGTTCTGAGAAATTTTGTAGTTTTTTTCGATGTTTGACAGTTTCATGCCCTGATCTTTGGTATGAAGCTGCATCTGGGTAATTTCGCCGCGCAGACGGTTTATTGTTTCAGTTAATTCGGCATTTTTTTTCTGCAGATTCTTGCTTTCAATTACAGTATCTGCGAGGCTGAACTTGAATTCCTGAATCTTTTGCTCTTTGTTCTCAAGTTCAGTTTTAAGCTGGTCGAATTGTTTGCTGACTCTGTTCGACTGATCTGACGAACTGCTGTCAGATTGACCAAGCCCGATGATGCTGGCAATAATTTCTGAGACATTAATGCCTGAAATGCTTATGGCAAGCTGGTACAGCTGTTCGGCCTGATTGTCCGGGTCGGAATTGTTAAGGGTCGATTTAAAATTCTCAATAAATTCCTGAAGCACCTCAAGGTCGGCAATGAGATTGCCGATTTCGGGTTTTCTGGAATTTTCGTTCATTTAAAGACTCGTCTTATCAGACGGCGATATGCTGATACAGGCA
This sequence comes from Candidatus Rifleibacteriota bacterium, assembly GCA_049325495.1. GTDB lineage: Bacteria > Muiribacteriota > Ozemobacteria > Ozemobacterales > Ozemobacteraceae > DYKG01. The sequence goes on from JBMOKV010000439.1 coordinate 608, forward strand.
AACCGTAATGTTATCGCCGCCACCATTCAAATAGGCAGCCTTGATGAGATTCTCGCCAAGCTCGGTGAGATTGGTTCCCTGAGGTTTATAGCAGTTTGCGACGATATTTTTGATGCTTTCATTTTCGACAAAGCCGCACAAACCGTCTGAGCATATCAGAATCAGATCGCCATGCTGCAGGGTCAGATTTTTACGATCAACCTGAACTTCTGCTGAGACGCCCATCGCTCTGGTAATAATGTTGCGATTTGGGTGGGTAAAAGCTTCTTTCTCCGTAATTTTTCCCTGGTCGATCAGCTCCTGAACCAGTGAATGATCTTTGGTTATCGCGGCCAGCTCATTGTTCTGGTAGCGGTATGCCCGGCTGTCACCGACATGGGCCAGGGCCATGGAATTTCTGAAAATCAGGGCGGCGACAAGGGTGGTTCCCATTCCTTCCAGTTCAGGGTTTTCGGCCGCTTTTGAAAAAATGGCCGAATTCGCTTCCTTTATCCAGGTTTCAAGAAAGGCTGTTTTATCTGCAGAAAGAAAATCTTCCGGCTGTTTTTCAAAAAGATTCTGCACTACGTGCTTTTTTACGTTCTGAACTGCAAGCATCGATGCATATTCGCCCGCAGCGGCCCCTCCCATGCCATCGGCAAGAATGAGTGCGGTCACGGCGAAAGTGCTGCCCAGGGGACCGCACCAGTCGAGACGCAGGCTCTCAGCATAATCCTCATTGTTCGGTCGAACTTTTCCCTTGTCACTGATTGTGTAGAAGTTCATCTGATTTTCTCCCGGAAGTTTTCTGCATTCTAATTGCTTTGCAGACCTAAGTCAACGTGTTGCATTTCCATTTCCAGCCAGTCGGGGGTGCAGGGTAAATTCAGGCCCATCTTAGCCGGTCTGAATTTTTTGCTTTTAACCTTGTTGGTCGGGGGCAGCCGGAAAATTTTGCCCTGCATTTTGAAGTCGATAAAATTGATTGTAGCGCTTTTTTGGCTCTTTAAGCCAGCGGGTGATTGCGCCGGCACCGACATGGCCTGGATATCTTCGGTTTTGCTGTTGAATTCGGGATTTTTCAGAGCCGGGCCGGTAAAAGTGAAACGGGCCTTGTCGTTGGTGGCAGATTTTGAAGCCGGGCTGGAAAAAGCCGAACTGATAATTCTGGTCCTGGAAGTTGGCGAGATCGAGTGGCCTAAGAATTCTGGTGAACAAGGCTGATGAAAGTTGAAATTTAAGCCGGTTGACGCAGAAAGATCGGCCGGATTCAAGCGCAGCGCAGGCTGGGCAAATACCGGGAAATCATGACCAGAGATGGTTGTCGATAAAGTTTTGGCCGACAATTCGCCAGTGGTTACACCGATAAAACTTTTCAGCAGAATTATCCAGTGCGGCGAATCGGTGCAAAGTTTCGGCGAAAAGGTCTTTTTTTGCCAGCTGGCAGAGAATGGCTCGGTAGAAGTTTCAGTCTTTTTTCCGGCAAATGAGGCGGGTGAAGGTCTGATAACCGATGGCGCAAAAAAGTCTGCAGTGGAAGAGGTTCTGGGACGAATGCCAAACTTTTCCGGAAAGTTCAGAATCCATAGCAAATGTGTAAGCTGTGGTTTTGAGGCTGAAATGGCTCTCTGGAAGAACCTGGGGAGCATTTCCGGGTAATAGTATTCAAAAAACTGCTTGAACCGTTTCATTGGGTGATAGTTCTGAGTTTGTCTGAATTCTATTTTTTCAAGGCTGTTCAATGAAAAAGCTTCGCTGATGATCTGTCCGGTTCGGATTTCTTCGCCCGGTGCAAAATTGACGATGCTTGAAGTGTCATCAATCTCGAAAAAGTTATGATTAAGCAGAGAAAAGTTGCCTGCTTCCGGGCAATAAGGAAAAAGAAACTGCCTGAACAGCCCGCGGTACGCCGTGTTGAAATTTCTAATGCCTGATGCAGCCATGGAAAATTGGAAGAAGAAGGCAAAAACTTCGGGCTGGCGCAGATCTGAGAACGCATCATGCTGAACCAGGCAAAATTTGTCAGCTAATTTTGCGCCGGTATCTGAAAATCTGGTGATCGGCACGGAAATTTTTCGAGCACTTATGCGCCACGGCATGGGAATCGAATCATGGCAAACGGGGTAATAATGCCTGACCAGCATGCGCCTGATCTGGCAAAGTGAAGGCTGGAATTCTTCAATTTTTTCTGGTTGAAAATCAAGACGCACAGGCTGACCAGGAAAAGGAAACCGATTCAGGCTCGTGGTAGTCGTACCAGAAATTCCAGGCCAGTCAATATTGAATTTCTCATATTCATTTTCCAGCCACGAGAAAATAAAAGCATCTGGTTTTGCAAGCTGGTTAAGCAATTGCTCAACCGGGTAGGCAGCCTGCCGAAATTCAATTTTCAAAGCCCGGTGTGTTTTGCCGGGGAACTCTGGGAACAGCCATTGTTGCGGGTCTTTCAGGCTGAACCGGGAGCGGAAAGACCGGTAGGATAGCTGGAAATTATAGCCACTTGCCCTGATAGATGGCGTGGGCAGCTGGCGAACTGCAGGTTTGAATGCTGTTAAAACAGGGTGCAGAGAAAAATCGGGGGGGGACAATTCGGGAAAACCGAATGGGTAGGGGAGAAGGCGCAGACGGCAGATAAATGGCCTGCTCTTGAATTGCCAGTCTGGCGGTGGAACTATATGGTTCTGAGCGATTCTTTCTTCTACTTTTCCTGGCAGGGCCAGCATGGCCAGCGGCAGTTCATCGCAAATTGAAGTCGGCATGCCGTTTCTGATAATCAGACTGTCTTCAATCGCAGCAGTGCAGGCAAATTTTTTCGGCGAAACCGCCCGGTTGGATAATTCAATTCTTTGCTTGATTTTAACGGGCACCGCAGCTTCTGGTTTCAGATCGAGATTGCGTGGTTGAGATGCAAGTCTGGTTCTACGTGCTACTCTTTCGGAAAACCTCTTTTTAACCTCTTCAGGTAAATTCAGAAAATTAAGCCCAGTGTCGCCAAATTGAGATGAATATTCAGCGCAGGAAATGCTGAATTTGCCAAGTGGCGATTTCAAGCGCCTTCTGTTTTCAGGGAGTGAAATATTGGTAAAATCAAGCCTGGTAAGCGACATGTAGAAACTGCCCGGACGCCCGAGTAACTGAACGAAATCTTCGCCCAATCTTACCGGTACCTTGAAAGATGATGCGGTTTTCGATTTTTCGGCCACCCGGCCTCGCCATGTCTGTCTAATTAATGGAACCAAAGCGGGCAGGCAGGGTAAAGAAGGTCGTGAAATTTTTTTAAGAAGGGTTTGGCAAAAGCGTGCCTGGCTTCTGGTTAAAAAACGAAAATCTGGTTTTTTTAAGGCAAATCGGGCTTTGCAGAAGATTTTTTTTAGGTATTTCGAAGAGAAACCTGCCTGAAGTCCATGGGTGGAAATCTGAAAATCCGACCTGGAAGCTGGGCTTTTCAGAATTTTTTCGGGTTTGCAGCTGGTTTCAGGGCAATAGGTTTTGAGTAAATGCATTTCTAGCAGTCGCTGCCTGAACCCCGCCCTTTTCAGCTTGAGGCGAAGACGTTGCGTAAGCGGCCTGGAAAGGGGTCGCAAAGCGCTGAACTGTCTTTGATCAGGCAAAGCCTGAATATTATCAGCACTGTTGGTTATCTGAGCAGGTGTGTTGGTGAAAGAAATCTTTTTTTGATGGCTGACTGGCAATTCAAGTCGAAAATTAACGACATTTTCCTCTGCTGAGGAAATTTTATTGTCAAATTCTGGTGAAAATGAAGATCGGGCAAAGTGATGAACTTTTTCTCGCTCGATCTGGCGTGGGTTGAGCTCACGACACATTGGTTCAACCCTGGTTTTTGCTTCTAAAATCAGGTTGCGACCTATTTCGTGCCGGGTTTCGAAATTGCCGGTCATTGTCGCCGGTGGTGCAGCGAATGGTTTAAGGTGTTGGTAAGATTTTATCAATGAATGGAAAAATGTTTCTTCAACCGGCGCTTCTTCGTTTTCATCGGCGATACAGAAAACTTTTTCGCCTGGTGCAAACAGCGTGAAGTTAAGATCTGGTTTATAAGAAAAAAGTCTGGAAAATTGAAATTCAGTCTCGTTAAATTTAGCTTCAGCTCTATTCCCTGCCTGATTCAAACAGATTGCGGCATTGGGAAAATTCCATGATGATAAAGAGGGCTCTTCTATAGATGTTTTGTGCTGGTCTATAAATAAAAATTTGAAATCCAGGCCCGGTTCCAAAAGTCTCTCTGAAAAGGAATTCCATGGTTTTATTCTGGGAATTTTCTGCAATTTTGAAAAATCTCCAAAAACCATTTTTTCATGATTTTCTGCTTTGTGGGCAATTCTTTCGTAAAGAGAAAATTCGGGCTTTTTCTGGTCAATTTCCGGTAATCTGAAAGCTTCGCCTTTGACTGGAACAAAATTAAGAATCTCTTCTCGAAAAGCCCTGATAGACTTAATATCTGCACGCTTTCTGGGCAAGATGGGCCGGGCCTGAGAATACAACGTGCCGATCGAAAAACATTTGCAGTTTGCAAGATTGCCGGAAGGAAAGACGGGCGTGTGGCGCGGGGAAAATATGGATCGGGTTGCAATGCTGACGATACGCCTTGTAATGGTCTCTTTTCGGTCGGCAGGATTCCTGGGAAAATCAAAAAAAAACGGGCAACCGGGTATTCTGGCTTTGATTGTCATGCCGATGTTCTACTGTTAACTTCAGTGAATTTTCGACTGGTCTGTTGCGCCAGTTTAAAAAGATCACGCAGTTTGGAGTTAACGATTTTGAATCTCTGCCGCTCACCCTTAAGTTCTATTTTTTCTGGTGAATGAAGAATTCGACGAACGAAGAAAATTCCTTCCTGAAATCTCAGCTTGGAAAACAGGTGGATGATTGGAAAATTGACCGGTTTAATTGAAAAAGGTTTGAGCACCATGGGCAGATCTTTTTTGAGCTGGAATCGCGCCTGCCTGAAAAGATTTGCAAACAATTCATGAAAAAGATCAGGGGGCGGAACCCGGAAGTTTTTTCTCAATGGTTGCGCAGCTTTGTCGAGGTCAAAAGACAATTTGAAAAATGGATATGACCTGGTTCGTGGTGCGGCTTTAGGTTGAGACTGGCTTTTTCGGTTCAGCATTGTCTGAGTCGAAAAATTGCACATTCCAGTATTTTTTTCAATGATCATTTCCGGTGAGGGGATTTTCACCTCATCCCTTGCAATCTGGTTTGTAATAATTGCAGTTGTTTCTGTTTTCTTAAATCTCAATGGCACCTGCCGGATAAGCTCAAGCTCGTATGGCTCGAGGCGGGGTTCGGGGTGGTAGGCGCAAACGGTGCCCTCGGCAGTTTCATCGATTGGATCAAGGCCTATCTCGTTGAGATCGAAAAATTGCTCTTCAGCCCTCATAATTGACATTTCCTGGCGAAATTTGTGATATGGCTGAGAATAAAGAGTTGGAATTTCATACCAGAGTGCAGGGCCGGGAAAAACAGATGGCAGCGATTCAAGTGTAAACCGGTCTAGCCCGTTTTCGCTGCAGAAGTTCTGAGGAAAGCATTGTTTGAAACCAGATTTTACAGGTACAATCTCATCATCAGCAAAGCCGGCTTTTTCCTTCAATTTTTCGGTAAGAAAAACGGTGTCGTGAATTGCTGGTTTGAAAACAATTTTTCCGGCGCTTTGCCCTGGCAGAATTTCTTTTGATTTCTGGGAATTCACAACCAGCCGCCCCGACTTGATCAGATTGCCCTCGCGGCGTTTGAATGGTTCATCAAGCAGGAAATCTACCCTATATGCCTGGTCTGCGCTTATTTGCCGATAATTGCGGTCAGAATTGGGAATCAGTTTTATGGGTAAAATGTCGTAGGCATGGTTTAAATTGCCTGCGTTTATCCTCAAAACAATCTTTTTCAAGGATTGTGACGGTTGTTTGAAACAATGCTTGAACCGGTCGGCAACTTTTTGAGCAACTTTAGAAGAAATTTCAGATGGAATTTTCATCTCAGTGAAAGCGGAGTTGAATCTTTGTTTGAAATCAATCGCTACCTTTGATTCGCTTGTTGATCTTAAAAAGGTGTCTGGCTCATCTACATGAGGTTGCAATTGAACTTTGAGGTTGTGGTCCATCAACTCAATTTCCGTTTTAAACCTGGTTGGAAGCTTGAAGACGAAAGGCTCGGAAAAGTTAACTGGATCTGAACCTGTTAGATGTGAAAAAACACCGGGACTCTCAAGAACAAAGACGCTGCCGGAAAGCCGAAAACTCATAAAGAGTGTTTTGGGCATTCTTGAAAGCGACTGAGAAACTTTTGGGCGATTAAAAAAATATTTGAATTCCAGTTCTTTGCTGAAGTGCTTTATAAGCTGCGGACGCTGATAATCCGATATTTTCGGGAAAAAACAAGAAAGCCTTTCACTTTTGATCCAGGATAGTTTGCGTTTGAATATGCTGCTGAAGTCCGGTTTGGCTGGCTTTTCCATCAACTGCAGATACTCGATGGCAAGACATGGTTTTGAATGAGGCGGGAGAATTTTAGCTTGAATATAGCTGTTTACCAAAATATCCTGTGGGTTAAGAGCGCAATTGAATGAAAAACTTCTGGCTTTAAACAAAAACAGCGGTGTTTCGGCATTCAAGCAATCTTCTTTTTCCCGCCCAGAAATTTTCAGGGGCTGGGTTCTGGCAAAAGCATCGGGCATGGTATGGTGACAGTAAACCGGCAACTCATTCAATTCGTATGCTGGTATTCGTTCTGTCTGATGCTGAATTTCATTGCGGCTTCTAATGAGGAAATTCAGAAAATCTTCAGGGTTATAAATGCAATTACGCTTGTAAGCAATCGGGAATTCTGGAGGAATGAAAAAATGGGTAACCCCGGGAATGGCAAAAAGCTGCGGGTCAGCAGCAAAGGCAAATCTGGCATATTGTTTTTTTACAAAACCCAGAATTTGCGAAAGGGTGGGAATATCTGAAGTCAGCGGTGAATGGCGAAAAATGATTGGCGATGGACAATTCGACCTGGCTGGTCTCGGTGATGGGGCGGGTATGCGACGATTCTGCAGTTGATGGTCAAAACAGTCATCAAAGCGGTAAACCGGCTTGCATTGCAGGTTGGCTGGAGTTTCGCGATGAAAAATTCCTGCTTTTTCGAAATCAAATGCACGATCGAAAAATTTAAAACCAACAGGCGAAAGCATTATCACCGGGGCATGCTCGTAGTCAAAATCAATCTTGTCAGGAATCTTTAAAAGCCGTTCCTGGCGGCCGGTTAACCTGACCCGGATTCGATATTTTCCCTGAGATTCTTCGAGGAAAATCTGAATATTCGCTGGATTGGTAAGCAGATCAGCAGCTGCTGAGTTCTGCAGTTTTTCAAGGTAGGGCGAAATTTTTTCCAGCATCGAGCCATCGAGGCATGGGGCAAAATCTTCTTCTGCGCCTGATGTTTCGCTTTCTCCCTGGCCGGTGTGAGCCAGAAGACGCGACAATCTCGAAATGCTGAGATTCAGCAGCGAATCGCTTTTTAAAACCAGTGGAGCTGAAACATTTTTCTGATGAGGGAATTCTTCATTATGGCCAATAAAAAACAGGTTGGGAAATTTGAAAATTCGTTTAATTTCGACGGCGGTCAGGGCAGTGTCGGTAAGCTTCTGTTCTTCAAGACTGCCGGGAACGCGGTTGAATACGGCGACCATGTTTTCCCTGAGCTGAAACGATAGGGCAGGAAGTTTTCGCGTTATGCCATCAAGTTTCAGCAGGCTTGGAAGCTCTGAGGTGGCAATTACCAGTGAAATGGGCGGGTTGGCATGCCAGAGATGCCGCATTGAAAGAATTTCAGAAACCCGCAGACAGGCCTGGTCGCCTGGGGGAAAATTGACCAGAATCATGTCGAAAGTCGCTCTGGTCTGCAGAAAAAAGTCTCTTAACGCTGCATCTTTGAAGAGCATTTCGGATCGGGAAAGCTTCATTGCAGGAAAATAAGAAACTTTTTCGGTTTCTGTAAAGTAAAAGGTGCGCTGATACCGGGACTCGGTGGTGAGACTTACAATCTGGTTCAGATCAGGGTATTCGCGTACATCGACAGACTGGGGAAAGGCGTTTTTTATCTTGAGTGGGGCACTCGAATCGAGATCGATAATGGCAACTTTTTTACCGGCATTATTCTGGTAAACGGCAAAATGGGCAAGCAGTGATGCTTTGCCTGAGCCAGCTTTAATCGAGCTGAAAATATAAACCGGAGTAACGAAAGATGCCCTACCCATGGTATGCACATCATACCATACAGAGGCGCATTAATTGCAAATAAAAATAGAACTAAAGTTCGATCGTCATTCCCTCGCGGGCAAAAACCGTGTCGGCGAAAAGTTTTCTGATCTCACTTTCAAAATTGTTCAGGAACGCGTCGTCGTGGAGCGGATCGTGATGCGTGATTACAAGCTTCTTTGCCCCTGCAGCTTTGGCGGCTCTTACCCCTTCCTGTGGGGTGGAATGCCCGAAACCTTGTTTGCCCGCGCCTTCAATATTGAATCTGTGCGGGGCGTATTCCTGTGGGGTGTATTGCCCGTCGAAAATCAGCACATCGACATTTCTGGCGAGTTCAAGCAGATTGCGGTCGATAGTTCCATCAGATGGATGCTCACAGTCTGTGGCGATACAGACGCTGTGTTTATCGTCTTCGATACGGTAGCCGAGAACTCCATTCGGGTGTACCAGCTTTCTTGCGATGAATCTGGTGTTTCCTATCCGGGTCTGGTTGTCGACCAGAACTTTAAATTCTATTTTTGAAGAAAGATAATTGAGGTCTACCGGGAAATAAAAATTATCCATCTGGCCGCGTAAAGTTGATTCAAGACGTTCGCCAACATCTGCGGCACCGTAAAGAATGAACTGGTTGCTTTCTGTCTCGATCTGGTTTCCCTTTTTGTCTTTCTTTCCGATGTAGGCGGGTGTAAAGAAAGGAAAGCCCTGGATGTGGTCCCAGTGGGAGTGGGTGAAAAAAATGTGGGCCCGGCCATGCCCGGTTGCGAATTCCCGATGCATCAGATCCATGCCCAGAATTCGAATTCCGGTGCCGGCATCGAAAATAATCAACTGTTCGTCAGAGGTTGTGATCTGAATGCATGTGGTATTGCCACCGAATTCGACCGTGTCTTTCCCAGGCACAGGTATCGAACCACGTACTCCCCAGAACTTGATTTTCACTCTCCGGTTACCTTTCTAAGATCAAAGATACAACGAAACCATCGATTCAACAACTCTTTCAAGATCGTTGCGATCGTAAAATTCTATTTCAATTCTGCCTTTGTTCTTGCCCTGTCTGATTTTTACCCGGGCACCAAGAAGTTCCTGCAGATTTTCTTCAACTGCTCTAACATGTAGGTCAGATGCCATTATCTTACTTTTTCCCTTTTTGTTCAAGTTTTCTGACAGGCATTCTTTCTGCTGAGCAATCTGCTTTTCCGTTTCATAAACAGAAAGCTGCTCGCTGACAATTTTTCGGGCCCAGGCCTTGATTTCAAGGGGATTTTTCATTCCTGCCAGCATTTTTGCGTGGCCGGG
>JBMOKV010000440.1:0-3069 GCA_049325495.1 Candidatus Rifleibacteriota bacterium
GGTTCAGTAGTAATCACCCAGGAAGCGATCGATCAGCTTTCAGAGGTTGCAAAACTTTCTCTTGGTGCAACTTCTTCTGTAGTTCAGGTGTTGCTGAACAAAGAAATCGAGATCAACCTTGAACAGGTAAGAGTTGTGAGCTTTTCCGAGCTTGCAAGTGAAGGTGGGGACGAGGAATTCGTTCTTGCCAAAATTGCTTACGTTGAAGGTTTTGACGGCAATTCATATCTGATGTTGAAGAAGTCGATCTCAGCGGTTATTGGCGATCTGATGATGGGTGGCGAGGGAATCGGCGCGGAGTTTCAGGACATGCATACTTCTGCAGTCGGCGAAATGATGAATCAGATGATGGGTAAAACCACCACGTCACTTTCTGAAATATTCAAAAAAAGGGTGGATATTTCTCCCCCAGAGGTCCTTGTAGTTAAATATACCGATGGGCCGCCAGCAATGCCTGACTTCAGCGAATCGGCAACATTTCTCAGAATTGGTTATAACCTGAAAATCGGTGATGTAGCCGAAACGGAAATGGTTCAGCTGCTTCCAGCTGATTTTGCAAAGCTAATGGCTTCAGAATTGAACAAAGAAGAAAAAGAACCGCCGAAAAAAGCCAAGCCTGCGCCACCACCTCCGGGCGCGGGAGTATCCATGGGAAATCCCTCCGCAGGCCAGATGCCTGGTCAAATGCCCGGGCAAATGCCGGGCCAAATGCCGGGAATGGGTATGCCTGGGATGGGTATGCCCGGGCAAATGCCAGGCATGGGTATGCCGGGAATGGGTATGCCTGGGCAAATGCCAGGAATGGGTATGCCTGGGATGGGTATGCCGGGGCAGATGCCTGGAATGGGTATGCCGGGACAAATGCAAGGAATGGGCATGCCGGGAATGGGTATGCCTGGAATGGGTATGCCTGGACAATTCCAGGGTGCTCCAGCAGAATTTGGCATGCTGCAAATGCCCATGGGAGTAGGACTTCAGTCCAATATTGACCTTCTGCTTGATGTTCCGTTACAAATAACAGTTGAATTAGGCAGAACTCGTATGTTAATAAAAGAAGTTCTTGAATTGGGAATAGGTTCTGTAGTAGAGTTGAATAAACTCGCGGGTGAGGCTGTTGAAGTTTTCGTAAATAACAAACTGATCGCCAAAGGTGAAGTGGTAGTTATCGATGAGAATTTTGCGGTTCGTATCACCAGTATTATTAATCCACAAGACAGACTCCAGGCTCTCTAAGGAGACTTACCGGCTCGTATGGGTAAAACAATTCTTATAGTAGACGACGCAGCATTCATGCGCATGATGATCAAAGACATTCTGACCAAGAATGGCTATGAAGTTCTTGGCGAAGCTCAGACCGGCAAAGAAGCAGTTGAAATGTATCAGAAGCTCAAGCCTGATCTGACCACCATGGACATCACCATGCCTGAAATGAATGGCATCGATGCGGTTCGTGCCATAAAGAAAATTGATCCATCAGCCAGAATCATCATGTGCAGTGCCATGGGCCAGCAGGCAATGGTCATTGATGCGATTCAGGCCGGGGCAAGAGACTTTATCGTAAAACCGTTTCAACCAAACCGAGTGCTGGAAGCCGTACAAAAAGCGCTTCGCTAGTCGAAAAAATGAAGTTCAGAAGCTGACGTGAAAAAAACACTTCCCGGCTTTTTATTTTTCCTGTTTTTTTCACTGACATCAATCGTTTATGCGCAGCCCGTTGCCACAGAAGGCAATGGGCTTTTGGCTTCAGAACCCTTTTTATTTGATCAGCCAGCCGTTGCAACACTGCCATTTTTAATCGACTCGGATCCATTTGGCACCTCATTAAGAATCGTTTCAGCGCTTTTTGCGGTCATAATACTGGCCCTGGGATTATCCTGGCTGATTCAGCGCAAGGGAGTTCTCGGGGGCAATGTTTTCGGAAAAGTGATCGGAATTCTTCCACTGGACAACCGCCGCTTCATTTATCTGGTTGACGTGGTGGGAAAAATCCTGGTTCTTGGGGTTACGGAAAACAACATAAACCTTCTTTGCGAAGTAACGGATAAAGACACCGTTGATTCACTCAGGCTTCAGGGTCAAACTCCGGTGTTGCCAGGCATGGAGAAGCTTTTTTCCTTTTTAAGAAAATCTGATCAGCAAAGCCGGGAAGAAGATTTTTCCCCAAGCGGCAATGAAAATCTGGACTTGAGAAACACTCAGGAAAAAAATCAGGATCGGATAAAAAAGCTGAATAGTCTTCTAATTAAACGCGGCCAGGACGAAAAGCAGGAATAGCTTTTCAGAGCCACAATATTTTTATTTTTTGAGTATTGCACCCGCACCTTTCTTCAGTGTATAAATTTATCAGACCTGTGCCCCCCAAAAAATTCTGCAGCTCGGACATTAAATGCACCCGAAATTTGCCGCAAAAACACTTCTTATTCTTTTTGCAACTCTGTTTGCCGTGTTTTTCCATGGGATTCGCGCTAATGCACAAACCAACGATCCCACCAATCCAAGGGCACGGGTAAACATTGAGGACGACACCCGCATCGACCGCATGGAGAGACAATCGACTCCATTTCCCATTCCCGCCATCAGAATAGCTGTAGACCCATCAAGAGAAAGAAGTCAACTGGGCACCGGTCTTCAAATTCTTATTCTTCTGACCATTTTGAGTCTTGCTCCTTCAATATTGATCATGCTTACAAGCTTCACGCGGATACTCATCGTATTGAGTTTCGTCAGGCGCGCACTCGGCACACAGCAGGAACCAAGCAATCAGATCATTATTGGTCTGGCGCTGTTCATAACCTTTTTTACCATGTCCCCGGTAATAGACCAGATTTATCAGACCAGCTTCAAACCCTATATCGACCGGGACATCGACTATGTAGAAGCCTATAATCGCGCCATTAATCCGGTGCGTGAGTTCATGTTCCGGCACACCAGAAAAACTGATCTGGCATTGTTTGCAGCAATGGAAGGTGGAGCCAAGCCGACAACGAAAGACGATTTCAGCACCGTGGCTCTGGTTCCAGCCTTTATTACCAGTGAATTGCGAACAGCATTTCAAATGGGTGTTATAAT
>JBMOKV010000440.1:3079-10023 GCA_049325495.1 Candidatus Rifleibacteriota bacterium
GGTGGTAGCGAGCCTTTTGATGTCGATGGGAATGATAATGCTGCCACCGGTAATGATTTCATTACCTTTCAAAATCCTTCTATTTGTCCTGGTTGACGGTTGGAATCTGGTAATCAAGTCACTGGTTGTAAGCTTCGGGGGTAGCGCTTGACTGAATACACGCTTTTTGAACTGTTTAAAGAAACCATACTGCTTTCTTTCATGCTTTCGGCACCAATATTGCTCCTTGGCATGGTAATCGGTATTTTGATCAGTATTTTTCAGACTGCCACTTCAATTCAAGAACAAAGCTTAACTTTCATTCCAAAGCTGTTGGCAACCGCGTTGGCATTGATCGGTCTGGCACCCTGGATGTTGGCCAAGCTCATGGATTTTACCATCCGATTGCTGGGCCAGCTGCAAACCTTTGCCCGTTGAGAAAAAAAAGTGACTGAAGCGTTGTTTCTTAAGACAGTTGGCATGTTTCTCATTGCTTTAGTGAGATTCAGCGGCTTTTTTATCATCATGCCGATTTTTGGTGAGAGCATGATTCCCATGCGGGTAAAAGCCGGATTATCTGCTTTGTGTGCCTTGATCATCACTCCTCATCTGCTGAACACCCAATCGCTTCCCGAGCTCAGTGTAATGGGCTACGGTCTGATGGCACTGAGAGAAATGACGCTTGGGTTCTGTGTGGGTTTTGTGGTTCTGATAATCATGGATTCATTGCGGCTCGGTGGTTCAATTATTGGCATGCAGGTTGGTTTTTCCTTTGTGCAGGTAGCAGACCCGGCATCGAATCACAGCCTTGGAATCGTATCGGAATTTTTTCAATTGATGGGCTCTTTGTTTTTCCTGATTATTGGCGGGCATTTAATGCTGCTTCAGGCTTTTTTCCAAAGCTTCGACATCGTTCCGCTGGCAAAATTACAAATAACTTCAGGTTTAGTAGAAGAGATAATTTTATACAGCAGAATGATTTTTATCTGCGGAGTGCAAATCGCCATGCCGATTATCGGCGTAATTCTGGTCGGCGATGTGGGTCTGGGAATCATTGCAAGAACAGTTCCCAAAATGAACATTTTTCAGGTCGGTTTTTCATTAAAGATACTTGGGGGTTTGATAATCCTGATCATATTGATGCCGTATATTGCCGACATCATCAGAACCTTGATCAATCTGGGGGTTGGCGAAGTCAACACCCTGATCAACCACATGGGCTGATTAAAATGTTCATTTCAAACGAATCACACAGAATCTCCTGCAAAAGAATTGATTTTTGTGGCCTTGTCTTTGATCTACAGCTATTTGCAGGAGAAAAAACCGAACCGGCAACTGAGAGAAAAAGACGGGAAGCCATCCAGCAGGGCAATATTGCCAAATCACAGGATCTTGCTTCGGTAATCATACTTCTGGCCGGGTTTCTAATGCTGCGATTTTATGGTCCGGAGCTTTATGGGATATGCGGAGATTACATGCGCTACGCCATGTCTACCGCAATTCACACTAAACTTGCTCTTCCTGAAACGGTAATGCTTTTCAACCAGCTGATATATGTTCTGATAAAAACTCTGGCACCTTTTATGGTGGCAATTATGCTGAGCGCAATTGCTGCGAACATGATTCAAACCGGCTTTCTTTTCAGACTCGATCCGATGATTCCCGACATTGACCGTCTTAACCCGATATCGGGACTGCAGAACGTTTTTTCCTGGAAACTGGTAGCTGAACTGGTAAAGTCGATCCTGAAAATTCTTATCGTTGCCTACATTCCCTATGCGACCCTGAGAGATCAGATGCCAACCATCATCCGGTTCATTCAGCTCGAACCGATGCCGGCAATGATTATTCTTCTGAAAATGATATTTTACATGGCAATCAAGATCATTCTGGTTCTTCTTTTTCTGGCACTGGCAGACTGGGCCTTTCAGAAATGGCGATATGAAGAAAACATCAAGATGTCAAAAGAAGAGGTAAAAGAAGAATACAAGCAGCGAGAAGGTGACCCGAGAGTTAAACAAAAGATTCGCGAAAGACAAAGACAGGCGGCAAGCCGAAGAATGATGGACGAGGTGCCCAAGGCGACGGTTGTAGTTACCAACCCGACTCACATCGCCTGTGCACTGAAATATGATGGCACCCCAGGAACAGCTCCAATTGTAGTCGCAATGGGTGCTGGCCTTATTGCACGGCGTATCAAAGAAATTGCTGCCGAAAACAAGATTCCAATTATAGAAAATAAACCCCTTGCGCGAAATTTGTATAAAATGGTAGAAATAGGGGATGAAATTCCACAGGATCTTTACGGCGCGGTAGTGGAAATTCTGCTGCAGGTTCATCGAATGAAACAGCAGACGGCCTGATTCAAAAAAAGAATTTCATACAACATTTTTTTTGATTTCAACTGGAGGCTCCATTGTCTGAAGCAAAGGCCGGCGGATTGAACATCGTGCCCCTTTCCAGCCTGCTGCAGAGCAGAGATATCCTTTTCGCCTTCGGTGTTGTTTCAATCGTCATAATGATGGTTGTTCCGCTTCCCGCAATAATTCTCAACCTTTTTCTGACCCTGAACATTGCCCTTGCCTTGACCATTCTTCTGGTTTCCATCTACAATCAGCATGCCCTGCAGTTTTCCGCTTTCCCCAGCTTATTGTTGATTTCAACCCTGTTCAGACTCAGTCTTAACGTAAGCACCACTCGAACCATTTTATCTGGTCAAGGCGCCACGATTGACATTATCAAAGCATTTGGCAACTTCGTTGTCGGCGGAAACTACGTTGTTGGTTTTGTTGTATTCATCATTCTGGTTCTCATTCAGTTCATCGTCATCACCAAAGGTGCCGAGCGCGTAGCAGAAGTTGCCGCACGATTCACCCTAGATGCAATGCCGATCAAGGGCATGGCAATCGATGCAGACCTTAACGCCGGAGCAATAGACCAGGACCAGGCTACCAAACGAAGGCTTGATCTTCAAAGAGAAGCGGACTTTTACGGGGCAATGGATGGTGCGAGCAAATTTGTCAAAAACGATGCAATTGCCGGCATTATAATAACGATAATCAATCTGATGGGCGGCATAGTCATAGGTGTTTTTCAGCGTGGTGAAACCGCTATAGACGCACTGCAGGCCTATGCTCTGTTCACGGTTGGAGACGGCCTGGTCTCGCAGATCCCCGCCCTTTTGATTGCTACCGCTACCGGTATCGTGGTTACCCGCGCCAGTTCAGACTCAAGCCTCGGTCACGACATCAGCGAGCAATTGGTTTCCAATCCCAAGGTTCTTGGAATTGGGTCGGCATTGATGGCCTTTCTCGGCCTGGTTCCCGGACTACCCAAATTTGCATTTTTCGTCCTGGCGGGGCTTTTGGGCGGTCTTGCCTATGTTACCCGGAAAAATGAACAGGAACTTGCAGAAAAGGAAATTGAAGATAAAAAGGCAGAGGAGCAGAAAGCAACAACCGGTCCAGAAGATGTTTCTTCTCTGCTTACAATCGACCCGCTCGAACTTGAAATTGGCTACACTCTGATTCCTCTGGTCGATACCAACCAGGGCGGGGACCTGTTGAACCGAATAACCTTGATTCGCAGGCAGATTGCTCTGGATCTGGGGCTAGTGGTTCCCCCTATCAGAATTCGCGACAATATTCAATTGCAGCCCTCCACTTATGTTTTCAAGATAAAGGGCATCGAATTTGCCCAGTATGAAATTATTCCAGACCAGTTTATGGCCATGAATCCGGGCACCGCCAGCAGCAAGATATCCGGCATAGATGTTGAAGAGCCGGCGTTTGGCCTGCCTGCGGTATGGATCCAGGCTTCGATGCGAGAGCGGGCAGAAATGGCAGGCTACACGGTTGTTGATCCTTCAACGGTTATTGCCACCCACATCACAGAGATCATCCGAAAAAATGCCCACGAAATTCTTGGCCGCCAGGAGCTTCAGCAGCTTCTCGATACCGTAAAAGAAAATTATCCTCTCATTCTCGAGGAAGTAGTTCCGAAGGTTGTCAGCCAGTCGACTCTGCTGCGAATTCTTCAGAATCTTCTCAAGGAAAACGTATCGATCAGACACATGGTCAATATTCTCGAATCGCTGGCAGATTGCGGTGGCATCAACGAAGTAGACACCCTCACAGAAATTGCAAGACAGGGTCTTTCGCGTCACATCTGTAAATCCCTGGTAGATGAAACCGGATCTCTAAAAGTTATTTCACTGGATCCGCAATTAGAACAGATGCTTGGCAATGCTCTGCAAAAGATCGACGGCACCGTTCAGCTTGCAATCGATCCAGGCTCTGCCGCAAAACTCCTCGAAAAAATGCGGAACAAATTCGAAGAGGTTATGCAGGAAGGGCATTCACCGATACTTTTATGCAGCTCGGCTCTGAGATTGAGTCTTAAAAGGCTGACCGAAAGAATTGCGCCCCGACTGACCGTTCTTGCATACCAGGAAATACCGACAACAGTCAGACTTGAATCTGTTGGTCTGATTTCTTTACAAGGATGATAAATGGCGGATCAGGCAAGTTCTCTGAGAAAATTACGGGAAATGGTTGACCAGGCGGGAGTGATTCATCACCTGGATGCGGAGAGTTTTCTCGACGGCGTTCCCCGACCCTCACCATTCACCTGCATTGCCCTGATTTATCCAGACCAGCTCAGCTATGATCTTCCACCAGCCCTGGACTGGATTGCCGGCTTGATGCAGTTTTCACCAAGAGCCTGCTTCTGGGATCAGGCATCATTAATACCGGAAGGAAAAATCCCAAGAACTCAGGTTCGTTTGAGATATCCAACCCCGGTAAGGGTCGAAGCTGGTCTGACGCCGCTTTCAATAATGCCGGCAGTCACGGACTTTCACGAGCTTTGCAAAGCTCCGGAGCATCAGCGGATCGGACTTCTGGAACACCTGATCAGAAGCCTGAAAAACTCCTCTGAAGTCTGGATAAGTATTAAAGCCAGCGAACTTTCACGCTATAACTCAATCGTGCACGCCACTGATGCCGTCTGCATTATGGTTCCGCCACACCCAGACGCAATAATCCGCTGTTATGAAACGGTAAAAAGCGTTCACCTTTCGGGGTATTTTTCGCCGGTCGGCCTGCTGGATTTTTCGCCGGTAAAACCTGCGTCAGAAGAGCTTCTCAGCAAGAGAATAAAAATTGTTGCAAAACAATTTTTGGCTCTTGACCTTGTGCCCGCAGGAATGGTACTTTCTAATTGCACTTTTATCCCACCCGAAACTCAACCCGGTCTCCGGTCGAGACTTTTAGCTGTTGAAGACGGTTCGCGTGATTTCTTGTATTGCCTCTCAGAAAGCTTAATCTATCAAATTCCAGGAATGTTCTGAAATGTCTGATCCAATCATCAAACCGATTGAAGCAATCATTGCCGAGACCAGAAAGCAGATACATCCCTATGTCTTCAAAAGACTGGAATCACGCACTCCACGCAAAGCCGGAGCAAAAATTGCCAGAACGATCACGGTCACCTCGGGCAAGGGTGGCGTAGGAAAAACCAGCATGGTGGCCAATCTGGCGATATGCCTGGCTCAGGCAGGTCAGCGGGTGATAATACTTGATGCGGACCTGGGTTTGGCAAACATCGATGTGGTCTTCGGAATTCGGCCGAAACACAATCTGATGGACGTAATCAGCGGGGAAATGAACATCGATGAAATCATGGTTCAGGGACC
This sequence comes from Candidatus Rifleibacteriota bacterium, assembly GCA_049325495.1. Lineage (GTDB taxonomy): Bacteria > Muiribacteriota > Ozemobacteria > Ozemobacterales > Ozemobacteraceae > DYKG01. Next base: position 8,754 of record JBMOKV010000440.1, read on the forward strand.
CAACGGAATTCAGATAATTGCCGGCGGGTCTGGGGTTGCGGAACTGGCACACCTTGAAGCGGAGAAAGCCCGCAAGCTTTTTGACCAGCTGAAATTTCTCGAAGACAAAACCGACTATCTTTTGATTGATACAGGCGCGGGAATAAGCGATGGGGTAATTTCTTTCTGCCAGGCCGCTGACCAGATTATTGTCATAACGACGACCGAGCCTACCGCCATGGCAGATGCTTATGGAATAATTAAAATTCTGAGCAACCGCAGACCGGAAAGTCACGTATCGGTTCTGGTAAATAGAGTTGACAGCGATGAGGACGGCAGTGAAATTTATCAAAGATTAGCCAAGGTCGCCAAAGAATTTCTCGGGTTTGACATTCACCCGCTTGGCTTCATTCCGCAGGATCGGCAAATGCATCTGGCGGTCAGGCAACAAACCCCGCTGATGCTGTTTTCGCCTATGTCGCCAGCGGCGAATGGTTTGCGCAAAATTGTGTCGACCAGTTTTCACGAGGTTCCGGAGAATTTGAATATTGATGGTATTGAAGGCTTTCTTTCACGCCTGACCAGATTTTTCAAAGGAGGTTCAGCACAGTAATGCACTACGACCAATATGCCAAAGTACTGGGCGATACCTTGTTTGAAGCAAAAGTCAAAGCAGAAAAGATGTATGGCAAGGACAATTATACGGTTTTATCGAGCAGAAAGGTCAAACATTCAATTTACCTTGGTCTGGGTTACAAAGAAATGTTTGAAATCACTATAGGCATCAGTAACACGAATATCAAAGAACGAAAGAATGTGGTGACCGAAGTTCCATTGAGGCCTTCACCATCTATAGAAATCAGCAGCAGCAATCTTGGCAACCAGATTGAAAAAGAAATCAGTTCAACGGTTAAGATTCCGGCCCCCACCAGAAAGGCTGAAGCCCCTGCGATTCCGGCAGTTAAGCCGATCTCAGCATCACTTCATGGAATCAATGCCTATTCAGCGGCTCCCAAACCGGTGTCGATGCGAAACGTACATGGACTGAGATCGAACCAGGAAGGCAGCGAAGAACCCCATTCTCAGAAACTGCTTGATAACCGGTGCATTGAGCCTGAACAAATAGATGACATTCTCAGCGAGCTGATGCAGGTTAAAGAAACGAGAAAACGGCAGGAAAAAATTTCCGGTGCGATTGGAAAAGCACAACCTGGCATTGCAACGACACCCAATTTAAAACACAATGAAGATCCCAGATATGACACGATCGACAAGAGAATTAATGATGTTT
>JBMOKV010000441.1:0-9870 GCA_049325495.1 Candidatus Rifleibacteriota bacterium
GACCTGTTGTTTTCAATCCCCAGCATCCCAGAGACAAAATGGAATCCAGATTCAAACATACTCTCCACCTCCCCATCGTCATCGGAGACCGGGTTGCCGGATTGATCCATCTGGCAAAATCCGGGAATGAGCCTTTTTCCAACCGTGAACTCGATATTACATCGCAATTTACCGGCATTTTCATAACCAGCCTTAAAAATGCCATGATTCACAAAAAAACCGAGAAACTTGCATTCACCGACCCTCTTACCAGCCTCTTCAATCACCGATACTTTCAGGAAACCCTGACCCACGAATTTATTCGCGCACGCCGCTATGATAAACCGCTGTCACTGATGGTTATCGACATTGATTTTTTCAAAAAATTCAACGACACCTGGGGTCATCTGGTTGGCGACAAGGTTCTTCGCCATGTGGCCGAGATTTTCAGACATTCTATCCGTGAACAAATCGATACTGTAGCCAGATATGGTGGCGAAGAGTTTGCCGTAATCCTTCCTGAAACCTCAATCGATGGCGCCCGGCTATTTGCAGAAAGAATTCGCAGCAAAGTTGAAGAATCGATTCTTGTTGATGAAAGCAATAAACTTTCGGTAACATTATCGATTGGTGTTTCGTGTACAAGCATTACCGATTGCGAGAAAACCTCCGATCTCATCGCTGCCGCAGACCTGGCCCTTTACCAGGCCAAAGACAGTGGCCGAAACCAGGTCATGACTTATCTTGAAAGAAAACTGCACAATGGCAAATGAAAAGCAGATCAATCCGACCGCCCAGACTTTCAAACGTCTCTCGCGCCTTTCTGACGTGTCGATGGCCCTTTCATCGGGAATGGAACTTTCAGAACTGCTAAAAACAGTAGGCAGTTCAATCCAGGACGCAATTAGAGCAGATGAAGTTTATTTTCTGCTGCTCGATAAAGAAACCTATGAGCTTAAAACCACTGCCGCCGTCGGAACTAGAAGAAAGCGCCCAGCAGTTATTCCCTGCCCTGACCGCCGAACGGTTTTGAGTTCTGAAGAGGAATTCGGCTTTGCACCCTGCCCAACCGACGTTGCGTTAAAAAATGGCTCACCATCACTCGATGCCGAATCAGTTTTGATGCGAAGCGCTTTTGCATCAAGACAGAGACTTTTATATACAGGTGAAATGAACGACCCCCTGTTCAAAAATGCCCCGTTCAAATCTGCCATGATTATTCCCCTTACCACAAACACCCGCTGCGTTGGACTTGTAACGGTGGGAAATCTGAAGAACAGCGCCTCTTTTACCGTTAACGATCTTGAAGAAGCTACTGTCTTTGCCAATCTTGCAGCTATGGCCATTGAACACATGAACCTGGTTGAAGAGCGGGAAAGTCGGATTCGCGAAATGGAAAAGCTCAATGTGCTGGCCAAGCGATTTTCTTCTGTTCAGACGCTTGAAGGGCTGATCGGCCTTTCCTTCGAGTATCTTTCTCAGCTGATTCAGCACGACCTCGGAGTCGTGTGCATGTTTAAAGAAGATGAAGAAACTCGATATTTTGTTTCCCGGCTTCCACTTTCCCCCACCAGTCTTGATAATCTTTCTGCCCATATTAATGAAATCAGCCAGAAAATTCGAGGGCGTGAAAGCAGGCTGGTTCGATGTCAGCAACTGTTTCTTCCGGGACAGAAGGCATTGAACATGGACAGTGTTTTTCGCCGAAAAATTCAATCTTTTCTCACCGTTCCGCTCACCGTGCAGGGCAAGAATATCGGACTGGTAAACATTTCCTCAACCCGGTTGCGGGCATTCAACCGTGAGCATCTGCGCACCTTCACCACCCTCTCAAACCTTCTTGCAACCGCGATCGAAAATGTCAAAATCCGACTTTACCTCGAAAGACGTATCGATGAAATATCTGTGCTCTTCGAAATTTCCCAGTCAATTTCATCTACTCTGGTTCTCGATGAAGTTCTTGATTCAATCGTCAACTTTTCGATGGAAATGATGAACGCCCTTCGCTGTGAGCTTCGCCTGCTTGACCCAACCGGCGAACTGCTTGAAGTGCGTGCCTCGCGCGGTCTTTCGAAATCTTTTCTGGCTTCAACTGCCATCAGAGTCGGAGAAGGCCTGATCGGAAGCTGTTTTTCGCAGCGCCTGCCAATCTCGGTTGTAGATGCGCGAAAAGACCCCCGCACCAAGTATACAAGCATGGTCAAGCGTGAAAAACTGGCAGGTCTGCTGGCTGTTCCAATAATGCAGCGCGGTCGGCCCATCGGTGTCATTACCATCTATACAAGTAAACCCCGCGATTTTTCTCAGGATGAAATCGACCTTTTGTCAACCTTTGCCTCGCAGGCCAGCATTGCCATTGAAAACGCCAAGCTCTATGCAAATATGAAAGAGCAGTATTTGTCAATGGTTATGGCACTTGCCGCTGCGATTGAAGCAAAAGATTCCTACACTCACGGCCACAGCACCAAGGTTATGGAATACGCGGTCAAAATCGCCGTCGACATGGATCTGAGTGAAGAAGAAATTGAGACGATCAGATATGCCGGGTTGCTTCACGACATCGGTAAAATCGGAGTTAAAGACGTAATACTCTGTAAAAAAGAGTTGCTGACTCCTGAAGAAATTGATGAATTGCACCGACACCCGGAGTATGGCGCAAATATCATGGAAAGAGTCGAACTGCTCAAAGATATTGCCCCGCTGACCCTGTATCACCATGAAAAATTTGATGGAACCGGGTATCCGCTTGGTCTCAAAGGAGAGCAGATTCCTCTTGGCGCCCGTATTCTTGCCGTTGCAGACACCTATGATGCGATGATTGCTGACCGCCCGTACCGCCAGGCATTCCCATTCGAATACGTGAAAAAAGAAATGAAAAAAGCGGCGGGAACTCAGCTTGACCCTGAAATTGTCAAAATTTTCTTTGAAATCCTCAAGCGTGAAGGCCTGGATAAATAATGGGCAAAGAACCGTTTGAACTGGTGGCATTTGCCCATAATGCAGATTTTGATCTGATTGCTGCCGCCCGCTGCCTTTTACTTAAAAACCCGGGAATCAAAATTCTCCATCCGGTCAGACTAAACCAGAATGCCTGGGAATTCGCCCGACGCCAGGAATGGTTCAAGACCATCAAGCTGGTTGATCTTGACTGGAACAGTATCAGCAAAGTTCATCTTCTCGGAATCAGCCTGCCGCGTCATAACCCCGAACTAATCGACCCATTGAGCCGAAACCGGAAAGAATGCCTGACCTACGCAGCCAGACCTGCCAGACTGCCGTTCAAATTCTTTCAGACCAGCGTTCACACCTGCAGCCTGACATCTCACTTTTTAAATATTTTTTTTAAGCATTCGATGGATTTCAGCAAAGAAGATGCTTTGCTTTTCAGCCTGGCAATTACTGAAAAAACCTGGGCCGGACTGGCGTCAAAGACATCAAGACTCGATCTCGAAATTCTCGCACGGTTGAGAGCAAGCAAAATTTCACCCAGTCGCATTGCAAACAACGTCGTCCTTGGATTGCGGGAAGGTCAAACCGGGCTTTACCAGCAGATGCTCAAAAAGATCGAAGATATTCATCCGGGCAACTGGCCCGTCTCTTTGATCTGCGTAAACTCAACCGGTCAGGTTCAAGACCTTGAGCCGGTTGTAGATGCGGTCTGGTCCGACATCGCTCCGCCCATAATGGTTATCTGCATTACTTCTGGGCATTTCTCCAGAGTCTGGGCAAGAAGTACATTATCTCAGATTGATCTTGCAGAAGTTTTCAAAGATTTTCGACCCCGAATCAATCGCAACTGGATCTGTTTCAATTTTTCCGAAAACACACCGGGAATCAGTTCTTTGAGTTTAAAAGAGTATTTAAAACATAACCTTCCCCCGGATCTCGTGGCAGAAAAAATCATGTCCGCATCGCCACAGAGTATTGGCTGGAACTCGACAGTTAAGCAGGCTTTGAATCAGATGCTTAGATTCAATATTATGTCACTGGTTGTCACCAGAGATGCCGAATTCGCTGGCCTGATTACCCGACGCGACCTGGACCGGGCGGTTCAGATGAACCTGCTTGAATCGCCTATCGGGCCCTACATCCCCACCGACATTCCAGCCGTTGGGCCGAGTACACCCGTCAGAGTCCTTAAAACCATTATGGTGCGCTATAACTTGACCCGCCTTCCAGTTGTTGATGCAGGAAAAGTAGTCGGGATTATTACAACCCGCGAACTGCTTCGCGCACTACCAGATTATCTGCCTCTTCCGCCCGATTATCTTCCACTGGCAGAACAGGCTGTCATGCCTTCATTCACCCTGGTTGAAGAAACCCTCAAGCGGGTATTCTCACTCAGGGTATTGCATATTCTTCAGAAAATAGGTCGCGAAGCAGAGAAATCTGGTCTAAAGGTTTACGCTGTCGGAGGGTTTGTTCGCGACCTGCTTCTGGAAACATGTAATCTCGACATAGACATTGTTGTAATCGGCGACGCCTTGCCATTCGCCCGCCATCTGAGTCAGGAATTTTCCTGCGATTTCAAGGTATTTGACCGCTTTCACACAGCCCGTATCTACCTTGATGATATGAAAATCGATTTCAGTTCAGCTCGAATCGAACACTATTCAGACCCTGGAGCTTTACCACAGATCGAATTTTCAGGCCTGTCAAACGATCTTTTCCGTCGGGATTTTACGATCAATGCTTTAGCCCTGAGCCTAAATCCGGAATCGATGTTTGAATTGCAGGATTTTTTCGGAGGATATTCAGACCTGAGACAGAAAAAAATCAAAATTCTTCATTCTTTCAGCTTTATTGAGGATCCGACAAGACTTTTCAGAGCCATTCGCTTTGCCGCCCGCTTTAATTTTTCACTTGAAAAAGACACCCGTCGGGCATTCGACCTGGCAATTCATCGTGGTTGCAGCGGAGACCTGTCTAAAAAACGCATTGGCAGTGAAATTTCCCGGTGTCTAAATGAAGACAGGCCCCATAAAATGGTTGAAGCACTCTTCAATGCGGGTCTGATGCAGACATTAAGCCCAGATTTGCGTGATATTTCAATGATCCCGGGACGATTTCGCCTGGTAAGAGGTCTTGTAAAGCGCTTTAAACCATTAAACGAAGAAATTGACGAAGAAGCCATTCTCTGGTCTGGAATTTTGTCAGCACTCAGTCTGGAGCAGGCAACCGGAATTCTTGAAGACATGGGAACTCCCCATAACCAGCAGGTTACAATAACAGCCGCTCTTCAGGCCCTTGATGAAGTTCCGGGGGCATTGTCTTCGATTGAAGAAAACGATAATATTTCCCTTTTCTTTCTTCTCAAAAACCGTCCACTTGAAGCTCTTATCGCACTGATGGCCTACGCCCTCGAAAAACAAAATACAAGAAAAATCCTGCATTTCATTGCTGATCTGCGCGACATAAAACCAGTTGTCACCGGCAATGACCTGAAAAGCTGCGGCATTCCCGCCGGGCCTCATATGCGCCAGATTTTTCAAAAGATTCTTGAGATAAAATTGCGGGGAAACCCGCTTGATCGTGAAAAGGAGTTAGAAATTGCCTTACATGAATATAAGAAACGATAGGTTCCCAGGGGGAATGCCCAGAGAATCTTTCAACAAGCTGATTCTCATTGTCGGAATCATTCTTTTTCTTTTTGCCGTCAGCCTTGCAATGCAAAGCCCTGAAGATCTTATGGCCAGCGCGTTCAGATACATAGTTCTGGTTCCCATAATTCTGCTTTCATTGACCTTTCATGAACTGGCTCACGCACTCATGGCAGATTTTCTCGGTGATCCCACCCCCAGAAGAATGGGAAGAATAAGCCTGAATCCCCTCAAGCATCTTGATTTCTTCGGCGCACTGCTTCTTTTTTTCACCGGATTCGGCTGGGCAAAGCCGGTAATGGTTGACGCTACAAACTTTCGAATTCCGGGTCGGGCGATGGCAGTGGTTGCTGCAGTTGGTCCCATGTCAAACTTCTTTCTCGCCGGTGTCGGCATGGTCATGATGAAGATTCTGGCCGCTTCAGTCGAATACCTGGCCACCTCGCCCATAATCGTTCTTCTCTTGCAGAGCACCCTTGAAACAATGATAATCATCAATCTGAGTCTGGCATTTTTCAATCTGCTGCCCGTACCGCCACTCGATGGATCAAGAATTGTTTCTTATCTTATGCCACCGCGTTACCGCCTTCAATATCGAAGTTTCGAGGATGTTGCACCGCTCGTTCTCCTGATTCTTTTTGCCGTCGGCGGACTGGGAATCATTCTTTCTCCACTTATCAATCAGGCCTACAGCATGCTCAACTCAATGGCCGGAGACCCGGTCAGGGCGATCAGATTTTTTCTTTTCCGCTATTCGGGCGGAATAACCATGTAAGTTCTGATCTGTCTTACGGTCCCCTTTTTTCCATAACGAAAAGCCCCCTGAAATTCAGATTCTCAGGGGGCTTTTACGGCTATTGAAACCGGTTTGGCGCCATCTTTAAACTTCAGGCGGGGGTTGGATTCAATGGATCAACTGCGGCTGGGCGGGCTGCCAGCTCACGGTCAACCAGGAACATTCCGCCCGGAGCATTTCCGGTAAGGTTAATCATGTCAACGACACCTTTGGCACTGGCTTCTTCTTCAACCTGTTCACCCACGAACCAGTTCAACATATTGGCAGTGGCATGATCTTTAAGCGACAGAGCCAGGTCTACCAGATTGTTGATACAGCTGGTAATATGACCCTCATGTTTATAGGCTTCTTCGAATGCCTGTTTTGGGCTTTTCCATGATTTCGGGGGGGCTTTGATCGCTTTGAGTTCAACCGAAGCACCCTTTTCATCCAGGTAATTCATGAAACGAACCACATGGCCCATTTCTTCCATTGCCTGATTGCGCATCCAGTGACGCATGCCCATCAAACCGTTATCTGCACCGTATTCAGCCATTGCGAGGTAAAGATAGAAAGAATACATTTCTTCCTGAATCTGATTGTTGATCGCTGCGGCCATTTTCTTGTCGAGCATTTAATTGCCTCCATAAAAGTATTGTTTACCATAATAGATTATTCTATTCCGATCATCTCTGCAATAAATTTTAAAGACGATCATCGAAGCTTTGAAATTTTCTCAGAACCGGGTCTTCTGGAGAGTTCTGGTGATGTCGAAGCACCAGTCTGATCAGTCGGCGGTCAGCTTTCAGGCGCTTAAGCAATCGCGCACCTTCAATGCAATGTTTTGCATTCGAAATGGGAAAAAGAACTTTGACTATCTTGAAAAAAAGCGAATGCCTGGTGACGCCTTTGCCTAGATCGTGAGTCAGAGCAAGAAGCTGCAAAAAATCACGCTCTTCTGCTGAAAGGTTTTCTGCACGCTCAATTGCTTCAAAAACCCTCAGGACATGCGCCCTTTCGGATGGTCGCAACTTTTCAAGATAGGGTCGGTATTCGACAGGAAGAAACATCAATGCTTTATGCCACAATGCCGGATCAATCTTTGGGAATAGAACCTGCTTGAATTGCCAGCATCGATATCTGATACGGGCAAGCAGTCTTTTGAGCGGCATCTTATCGAGCTTTGCCATCATATCTTTCTGGCCATAAACTGCGGAATCGGTCGGCAACGGCCTTTTCCCGGCCAATCAGCTTGGCACAGTAAAACCTTTGCCCGTTGAGCTTTTCAGGCAGATATTCGTCGCGAACGAAGCCGTCTTTAAAATCATGGGGATACCGGTACTCACGGCCATAGCCCATTTCTTTCATCAGCCCGGTGGGTGCGTTACGAATATGAAAAGGAACGGGCTGTTCGCCACTCTCTCTTATGCAGCCCTTAACAGACTTTTCGGCCAGATAAATCGAATTGCTTTTTGGGGCTGCTGCTAGATATACCGCGAGATGAGCAAGAAAAAGATGGCCTTCAGGTGGACCAATGTAATCGAAAGCCTGAGCTGCCGACATGGCCAGAGTAAGAGCAAATGGATCCGCCATTCCAACATCTTCAGAAGCAAATCTGATCATGCGCCGCAAAATAAAACGACAATTCTCTCCCCCCTCGATCATACGATAAAGCCAATAAAGACTGGCATCGGGGTCAGACCCGCGCATCGACTTATGAAAGGCAGAAATCAGGTTATAATGCTCTTCACCACCCTTGTCATATTTCAAAGCTCTGGTCTGAAAACTCTCAGCAACCGTTTCTGAACTGACTGAAGGCTGATAGGGATTCTGCTGTCTGGCAATCTCGCAGCAGGTTTCAAGAACATTCAAAGCGATACGGGCATCACCGTCAGCCAACATTGCGATATTTTCAACCGCCTTTTCGGCAAAATCGACTTTTGGCGGCCTGGCAATGATCTTATCCTGATCCAGGGCCCGCAGCATGATACTGATCAGCGCATCTTCGGCAACAGGCTTGAGAGTTAAAACCTGACAGCGCGAAAGAAGAGCCGAAATAACTTCAAAACTTGGGTTTTCAGTTGTCGCCCCGATGAAAACAACAGTGCCAGATTCAATATGAGGCAAAAGCGCATCCTGCTGCGCTTTGTTGAAACGGTGAATTTCATCCACAAAAAGCAGGGTCTTACGACCGTTTAAGCGACGAAGTTCAGTCGCCTGCTCAAATACCCGTTTGAGATCTTTAACCCCTGAAGTTACTGCTGAAAGCTGCACAAATTCTGCATCTGCAACACTGGCCATTACTCTGGCAAGGGTGGTCTTACCACAGCCTGGAGGGCCCCAGAAAATTATCGAACCGCTCAGACCAGCTTCCATAAGCATTCTAAGTGGCCGCCCAATCCCAAGTATGTGTTCCTGACCAAGAATATCATCAAGACGTGCCGGACGCATGCGATCGGCCAACGGCTGATATGGCGTCTGCCGGTTCATGTTTCCCGAGGATTCCTGGTCGAAAAGATCCTTCATTACTGCATCAGCTCATTTTCGATCTGGCTCATGGCCGACAAAGCAAGATCGACGAATTCCTCAAATGGAAGTCCGGCTTTTTCGCATTCAAGAATGTTTTCGCGCGAAACGCTGCGGGCAAAATGCTTTTCTTTCATTCTTTTTGCGATGGATTTGGCCTTGACCGAAGAAATTTTTCGGTCGGGATAAACCATTGCACAGGCAACGATCAGGCCGGTTATACTCTCAGAAGCAGCCAGGGCATGATCGAGAACGGTGTCGCGTACCACTCCGGTTTCTTCATTATGCGCCATAATCGCCTTCAAATATGGTTCAGGCAGACCTTCTACCTTTAAAATTTCTGCGGCAACCCTGGCATGGCTTTTCATATCATCGCGGGTTGTATCCAGATCCATGTCGTGCAGTAATCCCAGAATCTCCCAGTCTTCTTCCGGTTGGCCCAGACGGCGCGCCACCGCTTTCATTACAGCAGCGCTGGCAATACAATGCCGGCGAAGGTTTTCATTACTGAGATGCTGGTTAAGCAAAATGCGGGCTTTTTCAAGATTAATCATGCTTTAACTCCTGATTCAAAAAGAGCTGATGTTTTCAAGATCGCTTTCTGATTTCTTGCCCAGCACCTCTATCACTTTCCAGGTGTGCCGGCGATAGGCCAGAGCGACCTCATGGGCCAGTTCTTTCAAGGCTTCGCTGGTCATTTCCTGCTTCGGGTAGATCAGCATTTTCTGACCAGTCAGAAATACGGCATTTTTAACGGGAAGATGCTGCTCAAGCCATTTTAGAAAAGCATCGTTGTCAAGCAATGCACCTGCACTTGCCAGATCGAGGCCCTTGCTTTCATTGTTAATGAAACCCGGGGCATGGCCGGTGGTGTGAAAACAGTTTTTACAGGGCTCCAGTCCCGCAAGGGCGGCCACATCTTTAACCCAAAGTCTGGTTGAATGGCTTCCGCATTCAAGAAAGGGGTCATGAAAAAAATCCGCTTCGCGG
>JBMOKV010000442.1:0-9843 GCA_049325495.1 Candidatus Rifleibacteriota bacterium
ACCATGTTTGAACTGATTCATCTGGTTAAAAGGGCTTATGACCAGGATCCTCTACAGGAACCAGGGCAGGTAAAAGAAATTCAACCTAAATTGAATCTGGTAAAGAGTTATTTTGGTCGCCTGATTATTGCCGGGGAAATGTTTGAACCACTCAAAAGCGAGACCCGGGGAAGATGCCTGAAGGGAAGCGAAGATCCTGGAAAAGACATGCTCTGGTTTTATCCCGGCAAAAACTTTTCTCTGGTCTGTCTGGTCGATAAAGGCCTAACAAGAAGAGGTACAGGCCCTGAATTGATATTGACCAGGTTCAACAATGGGACTCAGCCAGAAAAGCTGGGTTTTGTCATGAATCTTTCTTATGATTCTTCTGGTCTTCCCGAGAAAGAGAGTCTGAAAAACCAGATTCTCATTGAGACAAAAAACTTTGAAAGGAATGCGGTTTCCAATCGTGAAAGCCGTAATTTTCTAATCAGTTTTCGGCAGATTACCCATAAAATGATTCTTTTAAGCTATTTTGATTCTTCTCTTCTAAAGAATCCTGATGAAAAGGCAGCAGGCCTTATGCTGAGAATTCTCAGATGGGTGTTACTGGCAATTTTTGCCGGTTTCTGTCTTTCCTTAAGATATCCTCAGATCTACATTTCAATCCAGAGAAAGATTGTTTTTCTTCTTCTCTTTGCTAACGGTTTGCCATTTCTGATTCTTGTTTCGACTGGTTATGAGTTCTTCAATGAAAAGAAAAATGAGATGATAAATCAGGCTCATGAAGAGTCTTTACGAGTTTTACGTGAGTTTGATCTCCGATATCCCGAGGTGACTGACAGAATTGCCGGCGAATTGAATCAATACATGGACGAGCGAAATTTGAAATACGGGCGCGAAGAGTGGCCCGAAGCAGATGTTTCAGGCTTGCTTCAACTTGTAAGAAAACTTGCGCCACAGGAATCCGCCCTGTTGAATACCCGCTGCGAAAGGGTTTTTCATTATTCGCGTACTAATAATATTGCGGAAAGATTGATTGAAGAGGTTATGCAGCGGGCTCTGTTTTTCTTCAACCGCAGAAAAATTAATCAGAACGACCTTCGAGATTCAATGATGGCTCAAATTACTTCAGATGCAGAATCTCTGCATTTCTTTCTGAGAATTCAGGATGGTTTTTCAATGCTCGGTGTGGGAAACCACAAGCGACATACTTTTGTTAAACTGATCGGCGACCGTGTTCAGAACGACATCTGGGGAGTTTTTGCCGCCTCTTGGACAAGACCAAGATTAATTGAATCAGTAATTCAGGAACGGCTGAAAAAAAGTGCTGAATTAATCGGTGTTAGAAAAATCATGCTGATGGAAAATGAAACCCTGGCGTTCTATTCTCCAGAACTTGCAGTAGGGTCGGTGTTACGGAATCTGATGCAAAAAACCTGGCGACAGAAACTGATAAAAAAAGAGAATGTTTTAATTAATGGCCGCCCCTATCTTTTTTCTGCGATTGTGGGCAATGAGCTTGCAAGCAGCGTTATTGCCGCCTTGTATCCACAGGAAATTATTGAAGAGCGGGTAACCAGGCTGAAAGTTGCAGTGGTTTCAGTTTCATTGCTTACTTTGCTTGTTCTTGCATATATTGCCGGACTTTTTTCCGTAAGACTCATCGTTCCGGTTCAGATGCTCGATCAGGGAATCACCAGAATGAAACTGAAAAATTATGATTCAATGATTGATTATCATTCAGAGGATGAGCTTGGAAACCTTGTAAAAGCATTTAACGATACCATGGGCAATATGAAAGAGCTGGCAGTTGGCACTTCAGTTCAGGAAAGCCTTTTGCCACCAGGTATCTGTCGAAGGAAATCGCTGGAAATTTTCGCAAAATCTCTTTATATGAGCAAAATGGGCGGTGATTATTTTGACTATTTTGATCTGCCAGAGAGCAGAATTTGTCTGTTTTTCGGCGATGTTGCGGGGCATGGCATTCCTGCAGCAATGATAATGTCGATGGCAAAGGCATCCATTACCAGCATTTCAAAGGAATTCGCCGGGCCGGGAGATTTATTGAAAAGGGTCAACCAGATTTTTCTGCATCTGAAAAAGAATAACTGGAGAAGAATGATGACGGCCCAGGCGTTGGATGTAAATAGCATTAACGGGGAGTTTATAATTGCAAATGCCGGGCACTGTTTTCCTTACATTGTTGCTGACAATGGCAACGGCTTGCGCACGGTTAAGGCCACAGGCATGCCACTTGGCACAGAATCAAAAAAGGGGTATTGCGAAATTTCGGGCAAGCTGGAGCCTGGGGAAACCATGATTCTTTACACAGATGGAATTATCGAGGCCGTAGATAGTAAGCAAGAGGCTTTTGGTTATGAGCGCTTTGAAAATCTATTGCAGAATGCATGGTCAGAGAATCTTGAGCAATATTGGAACAGTATAATAGATGTAAACAGAAAATGGGCTCTAAATCAGGATGATGACCTGACTTTTATGATGATCAGGGCAAAAGAATCTGCATGAATCAAAATTTTAAAAAGTTCATTGGTTTTACATTCTCTACTCTTGTAATTCCAGTAATTATGGTTATTGTCGCATGCATATACATGAACGATCTTGGAAAGTCGGTAAGTCTGTCAAAGTTTGAGGCCGAATCTTTCAACATTCTTGAAACGATGAGATATGTTACCGACACGGAAAAATATCTATGTAATCGAATAAATGATTTGTTTATCCATAATCTTGAGGCTGACAACTTTAAGCGAAATTTTGATGAATTTCTTGCTTCCCATGATATTCAGTGCAGGTATTTTATTTGGAATGCTGAAGGAAAAATACTTAGCAGCAATTTTGCTGTTGATTTTCCCCGGGAAAATCTGGTTAATGGTTTTGTCGATTTGCTGGGAATCAAGGAAAAAGGCCTGTATAGCCAGAAGATCAGTGAAAAATCAGAACGCGGTTTGCGAGAGATTTTCGGCCCTCATTTTTTTCCTGCCAATTTTATCGATTGCTTCGCAGGTCAGGAACGATCATTGCTGCGGCCAGACGCCAGGCAGAATGCAGACCTGCTGTGGCTGAACGTTCGACAGGAAAACGCGGTTGCAGTTTTTCTGAAAGCTGAGACAATCAAAAGCGATGCGGGTCTGAAGACATTTATTAAAACTATGGACCGATCATTTGTATCTGGCTACCTTGATGGAGAGACCGTGTTTGCTTTTGATGCTGATGCCGCCGGTGCTGTTGAAAGAATAAAAAAGCAGATTGCTTCCAGCTTCAGCAACAGTTTCAGCAGCACCGGTTTTCGCATTCTTACAAATTTCCTTGGCAACCAAAAAATAGGCTTCTGCGCAATATCTGAAAAAAAAATTGGCAAAACAGATTTTCCTTTTCTTTTCCATTTCATTCTTTTCATTGCCTTTTCAGTTTCAATTATATTTTTGATTGTGTCTTACCGAAGCATAATGCTTGGCAGAGAAATATCTCTGAAACTTACATGGCGGCTTCTGATTCTTTTTCTCGTTTCAAACCTTTTGCCCGGGCTGGTAATGGTAGTTGTCGGATCTGACTATCTTTATCAAATGCATGAAAGCATGACCCTCGACGTTTTCAACCAGGGCAGCAGGTTTCTCCACAAGATAGACGAGCTGTTCATCAATGAATTCACCGCCCAGAAGAAGGCGCTGGAAAAAACTTTGCCTGCTTTGGTAAGCGATCTTAAGCATGGCAAAATCGATAAGTCGTCTATTCATGATTTTTTGGGAAAGCAGAGTCCTGAGCCTTTCAGTTTTCTTCTGGTCGCCAGTGAAAGCAATATTGCAATAGGAACCAGAGGAGTTTTGAAAGAAGGGGAAGTATTTGCGTCATTTGACGAAAAATTCGCTCAAGACACCATCATACTTGGCCGTATGAGAGCACTGCAGAAAGTATGTTTTTTCATAATCAGCGTTCTTGGCAAAAAAAACGTTCCCGCCAAAATTGAAACTGAGGTTGAATTTATTGGTGAAGGGCTTTTTCAGAGAAAACCCTATGAGCTGGTGCAATTGTTTTATGCCGCCGACTCATTCTGGGAATGGACATTTGGGCCAAGAAGTCTTCCTCTGTATGTTGAAATGTTCAGAATTTTTGATCCCGAGCTGGTGGATTACATGATGCTTTACATCTGGAATTCTTATTATCTTCAACTCAATTTTTTCGAGCGGCTGCACGGCAGTATCAATAGAAATGAGGCCGGTTTTGAAATTATAGCAGTAGATGAAAGAATCGAAAGGTCCTTTCCGCCAAATGCCCTGTTCATTCCTGAAGTTCGAGAAATGGCATATAAGTTGAGAGATCGAACATTCAGCCGGCCAGACTACCTTAGAATAGAAAACAAGGATTATCTGGTTGCCGGTCACAAATGTCTGAAAATGGATAAACTAAGACTTCTTGCTCTATTCCCGGTTGATCGAATTGAGCGGGCTGTTGCTGCTAAGAGGGGAATGCTTTTATCATTCGTTTCAATCAGTATTTTGATTTCGATTTTTCTCGGTCTGTTTTTGTCGGGAAGCATACTCAATCCACTGGTTCACTTGCAAAAAGGAATTTCTGCGCTCAATCATCGGGATTTTTCCCATCGGGTTCCTGAACTGGGAAAGAATGAATTTGGCCATCTTGCTGAAATTTTTAACGAAACATTGATTGATCTTGAAGAAATGCATGTGGCCGGAATAGTGCAGGAAAGAATTCTTTCCGGAATGAGCCAGCCATTGAAAACAGGAGATCTGCGATTTTTCGGGAAAACCTTTCTGAGATCAGGCATCGGCGGTGATTATTTTGAAGTTCTTGAAACCGTCTCCGGGCATAAATCAGTCTTGATCGGCGATGTAAGTGGTGGTGGAATTTCCAACTGCCTGATTCTTGCATACATTAAATCGGCAGTAATGCAGCTGCACCGGTTCACTGACGATTCCGTCGACTTTTTGAAACGGCTTAATGATCTGTTGATTGAAGGCAGCAAAATGAGCCGCAGCAAATCTTTTTCATGTCAATTCATAATTTTGAATCAGAATGGCGATGTCAATGTTGCCAATGCCGGATTGCCTCATCCTGTCCTGGTAGATCATGAAAAAAGAACGGTAAGATCGGTAAGAATTTCCAGTCTTCCGCTTGGCAAAACGGCCAGGCACACATCCGAAACTATCAGTGTAAAATTGCGCAAGGGACAGAGTCTGGTTTGTTTTACCAGCGGCTTTCTTGGACACTGGCGATTTGATTACGGAACGATACTCGAATTGATAAGGGACTCTATCAGCGATGATATAGAAGAATTTATCAGTAATTGCGAGTTAAGATTAAATCAAATATTTAAAAAGCACGAAATAAGTGAAGACTGTTCAATAATTATTATTCAGAGTGAAGTTACCTGATTCAGCGCAGCAGACCTTCGATTATCAGTGTCTTTCTCAGCTCTTCAACTGATTGCCAGTAAATAAATAGAACCCCGGATTTTTTCATTTCACCGGAAATGTGTTCGAGAGTCTGCAGCCTTTCAGGTTCATCAGTAACTTCATGAATGATGATTGCTTTGACACATGATGGATTGGGAAGGCTTTGGACGAAAGAGCTGTATATTTCCGGGTCTTTTTCGCCGCTGTCGCCAATCAGAATTATTGGCAGCTGGGGATTAAGGGTCATTACAGTTTTGAGCCAGTCGGTCTTGTGGCTTTCATGGGCTGCATCAGTAACGCTTTTTTTCAGAACCAGAGAGCCGGGGGGAAACAGGTTGTTTTTGAGAAAAATCTTCAATGGTCGGCTCAAGAATGCGGGAGAACTGCTCAGGTAGATAAAATGGGTCGGCCGGGTCGAAAGCAGCTGCTGATAAAGCTGTGGGGTGCCGGGAACCGGTTCGCGACTGTCGTAACGTTTAAAAAGGGAATTGTAAACCAGTTTGATTCTGTTTCTGACGTCAGATACCAGAATCGTATCATCCACATCGCTGATCACAATAATTTCAGGCTTTTCGCACACCGAAAAATTTTCCTGATAAAGAGTTATCTGGTCTCTTGCTACGCTGATCGTCAGACTCGCCACATTTAGATCGGTGAAACTCACGGAAAACTCGCCATCTTTTACATCAACCGTCTTTTTTATTCCGTCACAACTTACTTCAACGGTTCCCGAGGCAAGCCAGTCGCCACGCAGCCCGGAAAAATTGTTTCGGCGCAGGTTTGGCTGGTCTTTTTTGCTGCTGCATACCATAACCCCGTCGATTTTCAGGGTTGAGCTTGCAAATCCTGGAAGAATCCGCAGGTCGAACAAATCATCGGCCTTGCCCGCTGCTACGATGTAAAGCTGCAATATAACAAGCAATAGAAATGTTTTTCCGGCGGGAGAAAGCATTTTCATGTCAAAATTGCCCGGTTGCCAGCATTACCAGTGTACAGGCCTGAATGACCTCGATGCCGTGCTTTTTAAGTTCTTCCATTACGGAAGGATGTTCGGTGCCCGGATTGAAAATGACTCTATCAGGTTTCAAGGCAAAAATTCTGGGTTTAATTTCATCGAGACGATTCGGTGAAACGTAAATTGTAAGAGTGTTTACGTGTCCTTCAATTCTATTAAGGCATGCTCTGGCCTTTATCCCTGCAACATCCGGTGAATCAGGATGCACTGGGATCACTTCATGGCCGTGTTTGAGCAGTGCTTCTACGGCTTTGTGCGAATATCTGTCGGGATTGGGGCTTGCGCCAAGAACCGCAACTCTTTGTTTATTCATTGCCGGTAAGTTCATTTAAACTCCAAAAAATGTTTGATTTAATTTTTCATTTCAGCAACCCAGTTGCGAAATCGCGTTTCAAATTGCGGTACGGTCATTTTGGTGACGCTGGTGAGAAGATTGTCGATCGGCAGGTTGCCTTTAAGGCCATGTAGAATCTGCCTCGGTGCGGCAAGTGTGAAGCTCTGAATCAGGAATCGGGCATATAGTCCGGCAAGCTGATAGGCTTCTCGAACCCGGTCGCCTGCTTCTTTGCCAAGCTTTCTGATGTCGGCAAATTCCTGCTCAAGCTGTTGAAGGGTCATCACTTTTTCCGGTGGCGGAACCGACGGGATGAATTCGCTGAAATCCCGGTCTTTGGTTTCAGAATATACAGCCAGGCCCTCGTTCAGCCAGGTGGGGCAGCGGCCTTCGGCAATTACAAAAACTATGTTATGGGTGTATTCGTGAAGAACAATGGGCTTGGCCGGCATAATGTCTTCAGGATTGGATCTGGGGAAACTTTCAGCGGTGAGAACCATGGATTTATCGCATCTGGCAAACCCGCCGGCCCAGGATGTGGGCTTAACCTGCTCAAACTGTGTCGGTGTAAGCACAACGATCGAGGTTTTAAAGGCAGGAATGCATTCCAGGTCGCCGGTAACCTGTTGAAAAACTTCTTCAAGTCGCTCATCGGTCAGTTCGTCGGCGGCGTATGAATATTCACTGTCGGCCGGGGTGTAGACAATGAATCGCTTGCCGGTGCGCATGATCATGGCATTTTCTCCGGCCATGCGTTCAAGCTGCATCATTACCCGCTCGCGCAAATCTTTTGCTTCATTTTCATCGAAATCTTCAAGAATTTCACGCAGGCTTTCCCAGGCTGAAACCTCTTCGGCTTCTTCCTTGAGCGCGCTGTAGCAGGTAGCAAGCAGTTCAAGAGATTTGATGTCTTTGGGTTTCAGCTCAAGGGCTTTCTTCAGCCTCGGTACAGCCTGAGTGTAATCTGCTTTTTCCTGGGTAAGGTATTCGCCATGGCGGTAAAACAGCTCATAAGAGTCGGGAAATAAAACTTCGGCCATAAAAAGAAAATTGCGGTCTTCTTCCGGCAGGTCGGTAACCGGTCGCCCCTTCAATACAGGCTTTACCTTGTTCTCGATGTCGCTGATCTGCTGCGGGGAAAGGCCGGTCGCGGCCTCGTCAGCCTGCAGTGCTGTTGCCAGAGCAAAAAACGCAAGCATTACAATGATGACACATAACAATTGCGGGAATCGGCAAAAAATCCGTTTCATTAGCAGCCTCCGCTTACACTTACTTCTTCTATGAGTGTACCCCCGCAGGCCGTCCGTGTCAAACTCAGAAAACGCCTTGATTTCCGCCGGGTTTACAAGGTTCTGACAGCAGCGCCGCATTTCTGTTATAATGGCCCCGACATCGCAGATTTTTCTGCAAGACTCAGCAAAAATTACCACAGGCAGGAGAAGGCATGATAATCGATCTTACCGCCGGGCGCATCAGCGAAATCAAAACCAGAGCCCTTGTTTTACCGGTTTTTGAAGATGCCGGCGAAAAAAAATTCAGCAATCTTGGCTCGGAAAATGAGCAGGTTTTGAGCCGTCTGGTCGAATCCGGTGAAATTGCCGGAAAATATAAAGAGTTCACCCTGTTGCATTGCGAAAACCGCAGTGCAGAGAGAATTCTGGTAATGGGACTGGGAAAAAGAATTCATTTCACTCTCGAGCGTCTGATGGCGGTTGCTGCTGTTGCCGCCAGAAATCTGCGGCGCATAAAAGTTACCGAGATAACTTTCATCAATGATTTTAATCATCTTGGCATATCAGCCTCGGAAGGTTGTCGGGCCATTGCCGAAGGCATCAGCCTCGGGCTTTACAAATTCCGCAAATATACCCGCGAAAACCAGCCGGATTATCACGCGATAGCACGTTTGAACATTGCCCTGACTTCCGGCGAAGTTACCGAAGATCTGGTTAAATCTGCGCAAAAAGGCGAAATTCTTGGCGAAGCGACCAACATGGTGCGCGACCTGGTGAATTTTCCCGCTAACAAGCTTACTCCAGAAGTATTTTCTGATCATGCCCGTCGGGTTGCTGATGAAACCGGGCTGAAAATCAAGGTGCTCGATCGGGAAGAAATCGCCAGGGAAAACATGAATGCATTGCTGGCGGTGAATCAGGGCAGTGCCAACCCGCCCCGGGTTGTGGTGCTCGAATACGATGGCGGCAGGCCGGAAGGCCAGGTTCTGGGCCTGGTTGGGAAAGGAATTACATTTGACAGCGGTGGTCTGAGCCTTAAACCTACCGATTCAATGTTCAGAATGCATTGTGACATGGCCGGTGCGGCTGCCGTTCTGGGTGCAATGCAATGTATTGCCAAAAATCGTTTGCCCGTTAATGTTGTGGCGGTAATGCCGCTTACCGAGAATCTTGTAGATGCCAATTCTTACAAAGTTGGCGACGTAATTTCGACCCGCGAGGGGCTTACCGTCGAAATTCTGAATACCGATGCCGAAGGCCGTCTGATTCTTGCCGATGCCCTTTCCTATATCAGAAGCTATCGACAACTCGATTATCTCGTCGATATTGCAACGCTGACTGGGGCAATTGTCACCGCTCTGGGGCATTTCTGCTCCGGTGCCATGACCAACAACCAGGAATTTTTCACCATCGTTCAGCGGGCAAGTGAGCGGTCTACCGAAAAAATCTGGCAATTGCCGCTGTTAGACGATTATATGGCGCAGATCCAAAGCGATATTGCCGATCTTGAGAATACCGGCGGCCCTCCCGGCAGCTCGATAACCGCTGCCATGTTTCTCAAGCAGTTTGTCGGAAAGGTTCCATGGGTTCATCTCGACATTGCAGGAACAGCCTGGATGGATGAGAGCACCATGACTTACATGAAAAACCCGTTTCTGCCCAAAGAAGGGGCCACCGGTTTTGGAACACGCCTGCTCTATTATCTTGCCGAAATGCTGGCCGAATAGAAAGGATTCTATGAAAAAGAAATTTTCGCTTGTGGCTCTGGTGTTTTCATTTTTTCTACCCGTAATGGTTGCAGGGCAGAATGACGTCGTTCCCATTGCCACAGAGTTTTTGCTTGGCGGCATC
>JBMOKV010000443.1:0-9812 GCA_049325495.1 Candidatus Rifleibacteriota bacterium
TGCGTCTGACAGCTTTGCTGCCATCAGGCAACCCGATATAAGAGTGAATGGTCATTAAGTCTCCATCGATAATCGCATGGGCGGCCATCGGGGTCTGACATCCGCCCTGAATCTTCCGCAGAAAAGCCCGCTCACACAAAGCCCGTTGACGACTGTCTAGGCAGGCAAATTTCTGCAACAGTGGAATAAGCCTTTTACTGTCTTCTGCCCGGCACTCAACCGCGATGAGTCCCTGACCGGCGGGTGGGGTTAGAACGCTTACCGGAAAATATTCGCCGATTTTCTCTGCCTGATCGAATCTTAGCAGGCCGGCGGCAGCAAGAATAATTGCATCAACCTCGCCCTCTTCAAGTTTTTTCAGGCGGGTGTCGAGATTGCCGCGAAAATCGCTGAAAACAATATCTGGGCGGATACGCGCCAGCTGAGATCTGCGTCTTAGGCTTGAGGTGCCAACAATCGATCCGGCGGGCAACGATGCAAGATTGGGAAAATCACGGCTGAGAAAGCAATCCCTGGCATCCTTGGGCAGGCCAAAAGCCGCAAGCTCAAGGCCATCGGCGACCTGGTGCGGGACATCCTTCAGGCTGTGTACGGCCAGATCAATTTTCTGGTCGAGAAGGGCTTGTTCAATTTCTTTGATGAACAGACCCTGACCGCCAACTTTGAAAAGGGGCAGACCGGTTACCTGGTCGCCCAGTGTTTTTATGATGACCTCTTCAATTTCGCAATCCGGTTGCTGCTTTTTGATAAGGTCGATGACCTGGCGGGTTTGATGCAGCGCCAGTTTACTGCCACGGGTGCCAACTTTGATTTTCATGCGCTTTCTTTCTTTACCGCCGGAAGGCTGCGAAGCGGCGCTTCAGGCATTGTGCTTTCGGGGATACCCAGAACCTCGGCCAGCAGTTTCAGCTGCTCCAGGTCGGCTGAACCCTGGTTTTTCAGGGCAATAATCTGTCGATGCAGAATCTTGTTCATGAAATTGACGCTGAACTGTTGAAAAATCTCCAGGGTTTCCGGGTCGAGATCCGGGTGTTGTTCGGTAAACCTGGCGAATTCTTCGATT
The DNA here is from genome assembly GCA_049325495.1 of Candidatus Rifleibacteriota bacterium. Taxonomy (GTDB): domain Bacteria; phylum Muiribacteriota; class Ozemobacteria; order Ozemobacterales; family Ozemobacteraceae; genus DYKG01. Next base: position 1,064 of record JBMOKV010000443.1, read on the forward strand.
CTGATTTTTTCGGCCATTTCCCGCAACCCGCGAATAAGTGGAATCACCGTAAAAGTCTGCAGTGTCTGCTGAAACTGTGACGCTTCATAATGAACGATTGCCTGTGCTTTTTCTGCTTCGATTCGGCGCTGGGCAATGTTTTCATTGACCACGTTCTGCAGGTCGTCAACATCGTAAAGAAACAGATTGTCGAGTTTGCCGCATTCGGGCTCTACGTCTCTGGGAACGGCAATGTCGATAATGAACATGGGTCTGGCTGTATGGGAGACCATGACTTTTTTCATCAACTGATAGCGAATTACTGGGTGTGGAGCTGATGTCGAAGAAATTATGATGTCTGTTTCACCAAGCAGTTCTTCAAGCTGATCGAAAGGCCTGGCGCTGCCGTTGAACTTTTCTGCAAGATTATTTGCAGTTTCAAATGTTCGATTGACGAAAAGCATTCTGCCGATTCCCCGCTCTTTGAGATGGGTGGCGACGAGGTTTGCCATTTCACCAGCGCCAACCACCAGGGCGGTTGAATCCTGCAGCGGGCCGAAGATGCTTTCTGCCAGTTCGACGGCTGTAGATGCTATGGAAACACGGTTTTCAGAAATTGCAGTTTCGCTTCGCACCTTTTTGCCGACTTCGAGGGCTTTTTGAAAAAGGCTGTGCAGTTGCTTGCCGACATAGCCCTGGCTGGTAGAATGCTGATATGATTCTTTCACCTGGTGCAGAATCTGGTTTTCACCGATTATCATTGAATCGAGGCCGGCGGCCACAGAAAACAGGTGTTTTATAACCGCATCGTTCGAGTATTCGTAAAAATATTCTCTTAATCGGTCATATTCAAGGTTGCCAGCGGCAAGGTAGGCTTCAAAGCTTGCTCTGGCAAGATGTTCAGCCCCTGAATAATAGAATTCGGCCCGATTGCAGGTAAACAGGGGAACTGCTTCGAGATTTGAGCCGTCGGCATTTTCGATCACCGTACCGCAAAGCTGGGCAAGTTTCTCTCTGACTTCTATCGGTGCGGTTTTATGGTTGAGACCAAAAACAATCAGAGGCATGCCAGCACCTCGTTTCTCACTTCGTCATAGCCGTTACGGGCAATTTTTTCAAGGGTTTCATCGTTGATGAATCTGGCAAAAAAGTCACATCGCTGTTTTTCGGTTGCCAGCTTCTCTTTCGCCAATGGCCTGATTTCAGCCATTATTCTGGCCAGATCGATTATCTCGTCATTTAAACATTTGTTTAGTCGAGCCTGAATGAATTTAGACATTTCAGCGACGCCTGAACAGAAAATTCCGATACTCACCGGATTTCTTTCTAGTCTTGTGCAACTGACAAAATCGCTTTGGGTAAAATCATCGCAGCGGTTTACCAGAATTCCCTGTTCGCGGCAATGCCGTCCCAGAGTCTCGTTAACTTCATTTTTGTCTGTGGCAATGAAAACCAGGCTGAACTCCCGTGAAAGATCCCCGGGCTCGGCGGGTTTATGAATAAGCTTCAGTCCTGCAATTTCTTTGAATTCAGGAAGAATCTCAGGGGCAATGACGGTTATTACTGCCCCGGCTTCGCAAAGAGCCCGGGCTTTTCGCAGGGCAACCCGCCCGCCGCCGACGATCAGCACTTTATGATTCTGCAGATTGAAAAAAAGCGGCATCATTTTCATTTAATCTGCTCCGCCAGCCAATGATGATGGTTATCGGGCAATAAGACCAGAGCGGCAGAAAGGGCAAGGCCTAGCAGGGCGGCATTTGCCAGGCGTGGGCCGGCCAGTTGAAGATTTTTGCGCATGATTACGATCAAACCATAGTATGCCATGACCAGAATCGAGAAATAATGCTTGAATACCGGTCTGAAATCGGCAAAATGCTTCATGTTGCCGTACAGGCCGATGGCAAGGCCGATCAGAAAAAGAAGGGCGCCGATCGTTATCGTTCGGTAGGTAAGGCTGTCGAGCCTGGTCAATGGTGGAAAGAGCGAAACTGCCTTGAGCTTGTTCTTGCTTTTTAAGCGCCGCACCACGAAAAGATAGGTTGCACCAGAAATTGCAGCGATGAGAAAGAAGCATTCACCGGTAATTGCAGCAATCAGATGTATCAGAAACCATGGCTGGGAAAAATGATCGCCGGCAATATGGCCGCTTACCAGCAGCGACATCAGCAGCATTACCAGGCAGATTGGCAGCGAGAATACGCTGAAATAGCTTTCCTGCAGCAGCAGTTCAATGAAGATGGTCGCCAGAGCAAGGCTTAGAGCGCCAATGATAAAAAAACCACCAAGACTGAATTCGGCGCTGTGTCTGGTTGCATCGGTGAAAATATAGAGCAGCCAGAGATTGAAAAAGATTGCGGCGAGCAATGACATTCTTGAATGATTTTTCATGGGCTGTCCCGCAACTTTTTCTCTGATGCGGAAAAAAGTCGCAATCATGTAGCAGATAGCGGTTAGGGCCAGAACTGTCAGCATTCTGGCGAAATGTTATCACAGGCAGAAAAATAGTACAACCCGCAAACTTTTTAAGAAAAAATGATTATTGAGTGGATGACAAGATTAAACCACACCAAGACACCAGGGCACCAGGATCACCAGGAATTGAGAATTTTGAAGAAAATTTCTTAATATTCTTTGTGTGCTTCGTGGTCTTAGTGTCTTCTTGTGATGTTCTGGTGGAACCGTTTGAAAAGAAAGCAGGTGCTTCACCTTACGGTTGCTGAGCGTCTTTGAGAGTTCGAAGCAGCCGTGGGAGAGGGTGTTAGGTGTTTTAGTGGTCATTTCGACCTGCTTTGCAGGCTCAATGACCAATTTAAGGCAGGCCGGATGACTGGTTGGGGGCCTTTGCGCCTGGAGGGAGATCAGGGCTCCGGGCGTTTGAAAATGAATTTGTGGTCGTGAATCGACATGGTGCCCGAGGCATTCAGAGGCGGCTGGTGGCATACCATGCAGTTCGAACCCGGCGATTCTTCGGGATGATTTTGCTGGTCAGTGTGACAGGTCAGACAGTATTCGTCGGATGACAGATAATTTGAGTTGTCGCGGGTTTTGACATCACGGAAGTTCTGACAATAATCGCAGGTAAGACCCGATGCGAGCAAAAATCGCGATTTGAGGAAATCCCACTGGCGTCGTCGATCTTCGTATGTTTCATCACCTTTGAAATTCTCGGGGCTCTGCCCCGGTTTCGGGGTCAGGCCCGAAAAATGAGCGGTGAGATCGTCTCCGGGCTTATAGCCGGCCGGAAAATGATATTCTCCTGAATTATCCAGCCCTGATGTGTGGCAGGATTCACAGATCATTTCACGCCGGTCTTCGGGCAGATTCTTAATGGAAGTGATGAACTCTTTTGAACCGGTTCTGGTATGGTTCAACCCAGGACCATGGCAACTTTCGCAGCCGACTCCCGCTTCGACAAAACTGTCGTCTTCACCTGAAAATCCGGTGGTATGGCACCCGGCGCACTGCTTGAGCCAGTAACGGTTTTTCCAGCCGTGATCGTGGATTGGCAGCCATTTTTTCTGGTGGCGATCCCAGATTTTGGGCAGAACGACAAGAGTTCCGCTTGCTTCTGCGACGAAGCGATGAACGTAGTGTGAACCCAGCACCCAGGCTATTTTCTCGCGTGCTACCCCGAGCTCCTCGACGGGAATTTCGGTATGCTTTTCAACTTTATCAAGTTTGCGCGTCATACGAGCATGGGGAGTAAGCCGCCACTGGTCAAAAATGTCGGTGTGACAGGCTTTGCAAGATTCTGAGCCAGCGTAGCCTCGACTGGCAAAAGATCTGGGGCGATGCATGCTGGCCCGGTCGATGGTTCCGCCATCGGCGTGGCATTTGCTGCAGAGCTGGCCGCTGTCGTTGCGGTGATTGAGAAGAAAGGTTTTGTAACCTCCGGCAACCTGATGATTAACAATCAATGGAGCCCAGGGTTCGCTGGCAACTGCCGGTCGATGCGGCGAATGACAGGTGAGACAGCTCATCTGTGATCCTTCTTCGAGTGGCAGTCCGGCACCGGGGTCGGCAGCAATGCCGGTCGGATGCAGAGTTCTTTCTTCCATGAAATGGCAGCTGATACACCATTTGCCCGCACCCGCCTTGAGGCGCGGGTCAACCTGCGGGTCGGTTTGAGTGGTGGCCGAAGCCGCGGTTGGCGGCATATAATGACAGCTGAAACAGCCGGCTTCCTGGGCCAGCCGCTGATGATCAGTTATGCCTTCAGCTTTGACTGCAGTTGTCAGGCTCGAAACGGCAATAACCAGAAGAATTAAAAGTTTATCAAACCTTTTCAGCATCAATTTCAATCTCGTTAAGAATGTCGGCTATGCCTTGAGAAATGTCTTCTTTGCTCATCTGGCTCGAATCGATGTTTTCCTTGAGCTTTTTGAGCTTGATGAATCGTTGCCGGTATTTGTCCTGAAGCTCGTTGACCGACTCGCACAGCACCGAACCTTCGTCACCCTGACGCAGCCTCAACGCCGGCAGGTTCAGACTGCCCGATGACAGCTTTTTGATATGGCCGGCGATCTTGAAAATCGGGCCAATCACCTTGTGCGATATGAAAATCGTGATGATCAGAATGAAAATCGTCATCAACAGAAAGCTCAAGCCGTTGGTCACCACAATGGCGGGTTTGAGAATTTCCCAGGTCGAGCGAAGCCGGTTGTGCGCCGACAGAAAACCTTCCTGAATGTTTTTGCTGGTGATCCGGTAAAGAAAGAATCCGTGAAGAATTGAGCCGATAAAAACGATCAGGCTCATGAAACCCACCAGTTTAAGCTGATAAGAAGGCAATATAAGGTAGTGCTTGCGGTTGGCTTTGCTCATCGCTTAGAGCTCCTTAATTTGATGCATTTTTTGCGTCAGAAATCGGGGTGATCTGGCACATCGTCTTGAGCGACGGGTTAACCCAGAATTCTACCGTATTTCGCAGATTGAGAACATGCTGAGAAATCAGCCGTTTTTTCAATTCTTTTCGTTGCTTTTCCTGACCGAAACGCCGGGTGATGTCGGTGCGGCTGATTACCGAATAAAGATGAATTCCTGTTTCGTCAGCGAAACCTTCAATCAGCTCAGTTCCCGAAGCGTTGCTTAACCTGGCAAAAAGGCCTTCAGGCAGGTCTTTCTCTGATTTCCAGCCGATATCGCCGCCCACGCCGCGATAGGGGGAAATGCTGTAGCTGGCATTGATCGCTGAAATGTCGGCTCCTGAAGCAATCTCTGCCTGCAGTTGATCGAGACTTGCCCGGTCAGCTACGGTAATCATGCGAAGGTGCAGCCCATTGGTGGTTTCTGCCTGCTTTTCTTCAGAACTGATCAGCTTTTGATATTCGCTGTTCTGCGCCAGCATATTGTCGATAGAGGCTTTGGCGAGCTCTTCGTGCAGAAAAATAGAGCGGGCTATTCTTTCTTCATCTTCACCCTTGTTTAGCGCAAGATTGAAGGTCTGAACCCGGGTTTTCAGATCGGGATTCTGGTCAAGCATAAGTTTTCGCGCATCTTCAGCTAGAATCAGGGTCTCGAACAGTTCTTCAGCCCATGCCTGATCTGGCATGGCAGCTGCTCTCGTTCCTGAAATTTCCTTGATTTTCTTGAAATCGACGACGCTGATCGATGTCTGCCCGACCTTCATCGCCAGATGCTTGCGCCCGAGAATTGAATCGAAATCGACGAACATGAATAACCCCATCAGCAGCCCGGTCATGGTCAGACAAAAAAGAATAAACCCCACAATACCGGTCTGAGAGACCAGTATCATGTCATGGCCGTGTTCGTCGTTATGGCGTTGTAGCATCGGGTTTCTTCTCGTCAGAAGTTGCTGATCCGTTAACCTTTTGTTGCAGTTTTGCCAGTTCCGCAAAAAAAACGTCGATATCCATGGGCCCGGCGTGTGACCAGGCCACTTTGCCGTCAGAACCCACGATGAATGCGCTTGGTGTCATCTCGACCCCCCATTGGTCAGCAGTCAGGTAGGTGTCTGATGCGAGCACTTCAAAAAGAATCGGGTAAGATAGCTTCCGTTTTTTGCAGAAGTTCTGAATGGCTTTTTCCATGCGCTTTGAATCGAGAGCCACGAAAAAAGCTGGCACATCGATGCCATCTGAGGCCAGGCGCTGCTGCACTGCCGGTATTTCGTCGAGGCAGGAGTGGCAGAACAACGACCAGTAGAATACCAGGCTGAAGCTTCCTGAGGCGGGAAAGCTGTGCAGTTGCCCGTCAGTGCCTTCAAGTTCGCATACCGGAGCCATGCTGCCGGGCTGCAGAAGGTCTAGCGGCTCGTCGGCCGGCAGTGAAGCGGCAAGGCAGAGAAAAATGCCCATAATGGTCAGAAAACTATAGTTTCGCAACGATCGCATCTTCGATTTCCTTTTCCTGAGAGGGGTCGTAGCCCAGATGGTCATAAAGAACCTGACCCTGCCGGTTGATCAGAATTGTCCTTGGAAGAACCGTAACCTCGTAATTTTTCAGCAGTTCGCCGTTGTCGTCGATGGCGAGCATATATGGAATCGGCTCTTTTCTTTTGCGCAGAAAACCCTGGATCTTTTTCAACGGGCGTCCGGGCGGATGAATGCCGATAATCGTCACTTTGTCTTTGTAAGTCTCATGCAATCTGCTGACGAAGGGAATCTCTTCGATGCAGGTGCCGCAGGTGATCGACCAGAAAACCAGCATGGTGGGCTTGTCGGTGAAAATGCCGGAAAATTTGAACTTCTGGCCGGTAACGTTTGACAGTTCAACCCCATCCAGTGAAGAAACCGTTCCGGGTTCACTGTCAGGAATGAACAGCGAAATGAGCGGAAACGTCAGAATTGCGATAAACAAAAGTATTGCATGATTGCGGTTCATATACCGCCCTAATATACCCTATTTCAGAGAAAATTATAAGCGGATTATTCCCAGGCAACTATGGTATTGGCCATCTGGTCGCCAATGCGCCGGTGCTGCGGACTTGAAAAAATCTTGTAAATTTCGAACAGATTAGCTCCAATGCTGATGAGCATCAACGGCAGAATGATGAAAAAGCCCGCAATTCCTGCAATGATTCCAAGGGGTATAACATTGATCAGGGCCGAAACCGCAGCAATAACATAACCCGATGCGGGAATCAGATTGCGCTGAATCGATTGCTGAATCGTAATCGGGTTGCCGTTCAGGTCAGTCACTCTGATGTTCATTGCTTTTTTGCCGGGAGTCTGACCGTCGAGTTCACCGATTTTATAGGGCATATCCTTCAGTAGAATAGCGGCGGCAGCGGCTGAAAACACGAAAAACGAGAACATGGCACCAAGTGTTTTACCCAGAATCATCATGACTGGCACGATTAGTATGGTGGCGGTTACGCCCACCAGAACCATATCGATAAAAGTGGCAATGAAGCGTTTCATCAGAATATCTTCAAAATGAAACTTTGCCTGCTCTGGTTGAGCCTGATCGTTGATCTGAGGTTTTTCGCCGGTATTTTGCCCGTTCTGCTCCATGTTGCTGGTCCCCCATTATGCGGATAGCTGATTTTAAAATATTTTCAGCGCAAATTCAATTTTCTTGCGCAACATTATTAAAACCTGTGGGTGGCCCCCCGCGCACCCGAGAATCGGTGCTCAAGCATGAACGTTTTATGAATCATTGCAGGGATTTCACACGAAGCCACCAGGACCACGAAGGCCACAAAGAATTAAAATAAGGCCCAACAACAACGAACGTAGGGGGGGCTTGCGCCAACCCGAATCGAACGAATTTGTCGAAATGCCTCTTTTACCCTTGCGGCACCTTGGCCGGCCGTGATAGTTTTCCAAGGTCGGCCATCTTTCGATAAGCGGTGAGAAAAATGAAAATCGGTCTGGTTTCTGATACCCATTTCGGGCACCCGAATGAAGTGGTTCTGCCACCGTGGGTTGAAGCGGCCTTTACCGGCGTTGACATGATCGTGCATGCCGGAGATGTGGAAACCCAGGCAGCGGTATCAGCCTTTTCAAGGCTTGCCCCGATTTATGCAGTGCGGGGAAACTGCGATTATTGCCTGCAGAATAATCCCCAGGCGATGAATATCGAAATCGGCTGCGGCGTTCTTACCGTGGCTCACCGGGCCGGACACGCCAGAGCAGCAATTGAGCCAAGAACCCGGGTTATGGTCTATGGTCACACCCATATTTCACTGATCAACCAGGAAGGCATGCTGCTGGTAATCAACCCGGGCAGTCCGACCATGCCACGCGGCGGCCTTCCGCCTTCAGTGGCAATTTTGACGGTTGACGGAAACAAAATCAGCGCTGAGCTAAGACATCCGTAAAATTTTGCCGATTAACTGAGAAGAGAAACTTGTTATAAAAATAAGGTGGCAAAATGAAACGTATTCTCTTCTCGATGGTTTTTATTGGGTTAATGGCCTTTGTGGCCAATCTTTTTCTCAATACGCCCGCCAGAACCAATACCAGCGACGGCTTTGGCATCTTTTCCAGCTATCTGTCGAGCGAGCCCGCCAATCTTGACCCCGCCCGCGGCGTCGATGTCAACGAAGCTGGCGTGCAGGCCAAGGTTTTTGATGGTCTGGTGCGTTACGATGAACAGATGAAGCTGGTCGGAAGCCTGGCCGAATCCTGGACAGTAAGCACCGATGGGCGCGAATATGTTTTCAAACTGCGTGAAGATGTGGTTTTTCACAATGGCCAGAAATTTACCGCCGCCGACGTGGTGTACAGCCTCGACCGCATTCTTGATCCCGCCGTCGCATCACCGCGAACCTGGGTTCTGGAAAAAGTCGATGGGGCTGATCTGC